>JBDHGL010000088.1:7236-26185 GCA_039589875.1 Gemmatimonadota bacterium | reverse complement strand
CTGATCGAGATCATGCGCCTTCCCCAGGCGCCCCTACCGTAGCGGGAGGCCATGATGCACACCGGAGTCGAATCACCGCGCGGCGTTTGGTGGAAGCCGGCGGAAAAAGCAGAGAAGGTGTGGGTCGGAATCGCCTTCGCCTGGTGCTTGGTGCTGTTCGCCATGATGCCGCTCTGGCACTGGAAGGGTGGTCAGAACCCCTCCGGAATCCGGGCGAGAGTCGAGCCGGACGCGTACCGGGCCCGCACCGAGGAGTTCATCGCAGCCTACAAGGTGGGCGATGAGGAGAACGGCATTCCGATCGTCGAGCCGCCGCCCGGAAGCGACATCTACCTGATGGGCCAGATGTGGCTCTGGACGCCGTCGCTCAGGCTGCAAAAGGACGCCGAGTACATCCTCCACCTCTCCTCCGTCGATGTAAACCACGGGTTCTCGCTGCATCCGTTCAACGTCAACTTCCAGGTGGTGCCGGGCTACGACTACGGGCTGCGGATCACGCCTACCGAGGCGGGTGACTTCCGGATCGTCTGCAACGAGTTCTGTGGCGTCGGCCACCACGTGATGGTCGGCCGCGTCGAGGTCGTCGATCCGGCGGCAGCGAGCGCGGCCGGAGAAGCCGAGGATCTGACCCTGAACGCGCCCGGCGCGGGCGAGGGAGGTGACCGATGAAAGGCGGATTCCGAGTCTGCCCGACGACGTCTCTCCGGGTGCACCGCCAGGCGGATGGGCTGATCAAGGCGAACGCCGTCGTTGCGACGGTTTCCCTGTTGGTCGGCGGCATCACCGGGCTTCTCGTTCTGCTCACCCGGTGGCAGGCCGTGCACCTGCTGGACGCGACGATGTTCTACCGCGTCCTCACGATTCACGGGATGAGCATGCTCATCTTCTTCATCATCTTCTTCGAGATGGCGGTGCTGTATTTCGCCGGACCTGTCCTCCTGAACAGTCGGGTGCCGGCGCCGAAGCTGGGCTGGTCGATGTTCTGGCTCATGGTGCTCGGCGCCGTCATGGTGGAGTGGACGATGTTCACGGGCCGGGCCGATGTGCTGTTCACGTCGTACGTGCCGCTCAAGGCACATCCTCTCTTCTACCTTGGCGTGATCCTCTTCGCGGTCGGCACGTTGATCACGGTGGCGATCTTCTTCGGCTCGCTGGTCGTGGCCAAACGGGAAAAGACGTACGAAGGGTCGGTGCCGCTCGTGACCTACGGGGCGATAACCGCCGCGATCATTGCGGTGATCACCCTGGTTCACGGCGCGGCGATCTACATCCCGACTCGGGCACTCGTCGCAGCAGATCAACGTGGCCGCGATGGTGGCGGTCTGGTACCTGCTCGGCGCGCTCACGGTGGGCTCCGTGGTGATCAACGAGAAGATCAGCCGGACCGCCTTCGTGCTCTATATCCTGTTCATCTCGATGGCCTCGGCCCACCACCTTCTGGTCGATCCCGGGATGGGGCCTGCCTGGAAGGTCGTGAACACGAGCTACTTCATGTACATGGCCGTGCTGGCCAGCATGATCCACGGCTTTACGGTCCCGGCCGGCATCGAGGTGGGGCAGCGGATCCGCGGTCTCACGAAAGGGATGTTCGAGTGGCTGCGCCGCGCTCCCTGGGGAGATCCCGGCTTCAGCGCCCTCGTCTTCTCCGTGATCATTTTCGGGTTCGTGGGTGGGATCACCGGCGTGACCTTCGGAACCGAGCAGATCAACATCATCGCCCACAACACGCTCCGGATACCGGGCCACTTCCACGCGACGGTGGTGGCGGGCACCGCGCTGGCCTTCATGGGGGTGACCTACTACGTGATCCCGTTGATCTTCCGGAAGAAGGTGGCCTTCTGGTCTCTGGCCAAGATCCAGCCTTACCTGTTCGCGTTCGGGATGCTGATCTTCTCGGTGGCGATGACGTTTGCGGGCACCTTCGGCGTGCCGCGGCGCCACTGGGACATGACGTTCGCGGACGCGCTCTTCGACCTGCAGTACTCTCCGGCGGCCAACCTGGTCATCACGGTGATGGCGCTAGGCGGGCTGATCGCTGCGCTGGGTGGAGCGATCTACATCCTCGTTACCGTGTGGTCCGTTTTTCTGGGCCAGCCAATGGAAGGAGAATTGGAGTATGCCGATGCACGGAGTGCCTAACGGGATCGAGAACCCGCCGCGGCGTCCGACCGAGGCGGACATAGAGGCGGCGCACGAGAAGCGGGGCGGGTTCGGGATGGCCCCGGGAACGCTCGTGCTGGCGTTCGTATTCCTGAGCGCCTTCGCCGTCTACTACTTTACGAACTGGAAGCTTCTCTCGGTCGTTTGGCAGGTCGGATGATCGAGTTGGCCGGACTCTCGGCCGGCCGCGAGGCTACGTGCATCGTCGGCCGGTCGGGATCACGGGGCGTGAGGCGGAAGTGAGACTCAGCGCTCGCGAGGCCTGTGCCCTCGGCGCCCTGGCGGCGATCGCCGCCATCAGCGCTGCCTGGTGGGCGTTGGCCCTGTGGCCCGCCGGGGACGTGCCGCCGGAATGGCTGGTGCGGACCAGGGCGGTGTGCTTCGGGACGCGGCCGGACGGCCTTCCCGGACCGGAAGGCTGGGGGGCACTGATCACCCAGCCGATCGGCATGCTGGCGATCCTGATGATCGGATGGCGGGAGGAAGTGGTAGGAGCTCTGGGGACCCTAGCGGCCCGTCCTCTCGGCCGGTTGGCTCTGGTGGTGACCCTCGCGCTGGGAATCGTGGGAGCCGGTGCGATCGGGATGAGGGTGCGCGTCGCGGCCGCGGCGTCGGCCAACGCGGAAAGTCTGACGGAGCTTCCAGTGCCCGGCGAAGACGATCTCGCCGTCGGGTACCGGAACGAGGATCGGCCTGCTCCAGCGCTCGGACTGGTGGGCCAGGACGGCCGGACCGTCACACTGGACGGCTACTCGGGCTCCCCGCTGCTGGTCAGCTTCGTGTTCGGTCACTGCGAGACGATCTGCCCCATCGTCGTGCGCGAGACGCTGGGCGCGCGTCGTCAACTGGAAGCCGAGGGGAGGGAGGTGGCCGCGATCGTCATCACCCTCGATCCGTGGAGAGACACGCCCGGCCGGCTTCCCTACCTGGCTTCTCGGCTCGACCTGAGGGACGGGGAGAGCCTGCTCGGGGGAGAGGTCGCGGATGTAGAGGCTGCGTTGGACCGGTGGGAGGTTCCCCGGCAGCGGGATCTGCGGACGGGGGACATCGTGCACCCGCCCCTGGTCTACGTCGTGGACGCGAACGGCCGGATCGCGTACTCCGCGGCTGGAGGTGAGCAGCTGATCGCCGATCTGGTCCGGCGGATGCCGACCGGTTCATGAGCGAGGCCATCCGGATCGAGCGCCCGAACGGCACGGCTCTCTGGCGATCGGCGCAGGCGCTGGGCCTCGTGCTCACCGGAGCGCTGCTGGTCGGCCTGGTCACCCGACCCGACGATGCGCTGGCGCTTCTCTGGAACGTGGTGATTCCTATCGTCCCCGCCTCGCTGCTCGTAAGCCCCCTGATCTGGCGGAACGTCTGCCCGCTGGCGACGCTCAACATCTGGTCGTCCGGGCGGGCCGGCGAGCGTAGACAGACGCCGCGGATCGCTGCCTACTCTGGCGCGCTCGGCATTCTCCTCTTCTACCTGATGGTCCCGGCCCGTCGCTTCCTGTTCAACACGGACGGCGTGGCCCTCGCGGTCACGATCGTGGTCGTGGCGATTCTCGCGTTGGGCATCGGGGCGGCGTTCGATCTCAAGGCGGGCTTCTGCAACGCCATCTGCCCCGTGCTGCCGGTCGAGCGGCTGTATGGGCAAAGCCCGTTGCTGGGCGTTCCCAACCAGCGCTGTGCGGTCTGCAGCATGTGCTCGAAGGCCTGCATCGACATATCGCCGGACAAGTCGATCGCGCAGCACCTGGGCGCGAGCCGTCACTCGCTGTCGTGGCTTCGCTCTCCGTTCGGAGCGTTTGCCGCGGCTCTCCCCGGCTTCGTCCTCGGCTACTTCACGGTGGAAGACGTACCGCTCGCCGGAGCCGTCGGTGTCTACGTCCACGTCATCGGATGGGCCGCGGTCAGCTACCTGCTGGCTCTGGCTGCAGCGAGCCTCCTGCCGGTCAGGAACCGGCAGGTTCTCAGAAGCCTGGCCGCCCTGGCGGCGGGCCTCTACTACTGGTTCGCAGCGCCCGGGATCGCCGAGACGGTCGGATTCACCATGGCTGCGGAGCCGCTTCGGGTGGCCGCGCTGGCGTTCGTCGTAGCCTGGTGGTGGAAAGCCGAGCTCGGACGGCGGAGCGGGAGCGCCCTCGCTCGAGGCTGATCCCGACCGGCCGCCGCTTTTGCTTTCCCCGCTCCACGGTCCGGAGTAGCTTCGGGCCGATGCCAGCACCTGTACGAATCTGCCTGTCACTGAGCCTCCTGGGGCTCGCGTGCGGCCTCTCTCCCGCTCCGGTGACCGCGCAGCAGACGACTCCCGGCCCGGGCGTCGTGGATGCGGCGCTCCTTCTGCGGCAACTCGATGGCGTGAAGCGTGTCCTGCTGATCGGGGCCCACCCGGATGACGAGGACACGGCCCTGCTGGCCGCGCTGGCCCGGGGGATGGGGGCTCGTGCCGCCTACCTCTCGCTGACTCGGGGCGAGGGCGGGCAGAACCTGATCGGTCCGGAGCTTGGCGAGGGTCTCGGCATCGTGCGGTCCGGAGAGCTGCTCGCGGCCCGCCGGGTCGACGGGGCGGAGCAGTTCTTTACCCGCGCCTACGACTTCGGCTACTCCAAGACGGCCGACGAGACGTTCGGCCACTGGCCCCGGGACTCGGTCCTGGGCGACGTGGTCTGGGCGATCCGCATTTTTCGTCCGCAGGTCCTGGTCACCGTTTTCTCGGGGACTCCGAACGACGGGCACGGCCAGCATCAGGTCGCCGGTCTCCTCGCCCGGGAAGCGTTCGAGGCGGCGGGCGATCCCGCGCGCTTTCCGGAGCACTTCCGTCTCGGGGCCGAGCCCTGGACGCCCCTCAAGCTGTACCGCCGCACGTGGAGGGATCCTGAGGCGTCGACGCTCGCCGTCGAAACGGGGCGGTTCGATCCGCTGCTCGGGCGATCGTATCACCAGATCGCGATGCGCAGCCGCAGCCAGCACCGCTCGCAGGATTTCGGCACGATGGAGCTTGGCGGACCGCGCGTGACCTTGCTGCAGCTCCTGGAGAGCCGGGTAGCCGAGCCCGAGGGGTCGCTGTTCGCCGGGATCGACACGACGCTGGCCGGGCTGGTAGCCGGTCTGCCGGGGTCGGCGCCCGGTGAGGCTGAAAACCGGCTCGCGGCCTACCGGGATGGGCTCACCGCAGCCCGTCGGAGCCTGGCGGCGCTGGAGCCGTCGGCGGCGGCTCCTCCCCTCGTGCGTGCGCTGGAGGCGCTCCGTGAAACCCGAACTTGGGCGGCCGAGGGAACGGCAGCCGGTCTGAACGAGGCGCTGGATTCGAGGATCTCGCTGATCCAGGAGGCAATCCTCGCGACGGCTTCCGTCTCGGTAATCGCGGAGGCGGAGGACGACATCGTCGTGCCGGAGCAGGGCTTCCCGGTCCGCGTGAAGCTCTGGAACGGTGGGAGCTACGAGGTGGAGAGCTCTAATCCCCGGGTCGTCGCGCCCCCGGGCTGGGTCGTGGCCGAGGATGCATCCGCCGCTCAGGGTCCGGCGAGTCGTTTCTATCCGAGAACGCTGGCCGAGGCGCGCCGGAGGGGTGCCGGTTCCAGCGACTCTGGAGCGGGTGGCCGTTCCGAAGCGAAGTCCAGCGAAGAGCCGGCGTCCGACGGTGCCGTTGTCCCGCCTGGAGACATGCGAGGCTGGGGCTATCAGGTCGGCGTGCCTGGAGGACTCGAAGCGCCGCAGCCCTACTACATGAAAGAGGCGCGGGCCGACGATCTTTACCTCTGGCCCGAAGAACGGGAGCTGCGCGGCCGGGCGTTCGACCCGCCGCTTCTCTCAGCCCGTGTCGAGTTGCGGCTCGAGGTCACGGACTCGCCTCCCGTCCATCTCGCGGTCTCGCGTCCGATCAGATTCAGGGGGGTCGACAAGGCGGTGGGCGAATTCTGGCGCCCGGTGCTCGCCCTCCCGGCGGTCTCGGTCTCGATCGATCCTCGCGCCATCGTCTGGCCCCTGAGCGCGGAGGCGGCGCGGCCCGTGCAGGTCACGGTTCGCGGGGAAACGCCGGAGGGCTTCTCCGGTACGCTGCGGCTGCACGTCCCGGACGGCTGGGAGGTGACGCCTGGGGAGCGATCGGTGGATCTCGAGGGGCCCGGTTCGGTGCACTCCTACCCGTTCGAGATCCGGCCGGTCGGCTCGCTGGAGACGGGAGACGCGGAAACGAGCGGGCGACTGACTGCCGTCGTCCAGGCAGCCGATGGCCGGGTCTTCGAGGAGGAAGTCATCCTGATCGACTATCCACACATCGAGCCGGTCCCGTACCTGCGGGCTGCCGAGACCTCGATCCGGGCCGTCGACGTCCGCGTCGACGGGACTCGCCGGGTGGGATACCTGGCGGGCTCGGGCGACCAGGGAGAAGACGCGATCCGCCAGCTGGGTCTACAGGTCGAGGCCATCGGACCGGACGATCTCGAGGCTGGCATGCTCGAGAGCTTCGACGTCATCGTCCTCGGCGTCCGGGCCTACGAGGTTCGCCCGGACCTGGCCGCTGCGAACGCAACGCTCTTGGATTGGGTGCGCTGCGGCGGCGTGCTCATCGTGCAGTACAACAAGTACGAGCTCCCCAATGGGGATTTCGCCCCCTATCCGCTGCAGATGGCGCGTCCACACGGCCGCGTGACGGACGAGGCATCCGAAGTCGTTCTGCTGGACCCCGGCTCACCCGTCTTCACTTATCCGAACCGGATCGGCTCCGAGGACTTCGAGGGCTGGGTGCAGGAGCGAGGGATCTACTTCCTGAGCGAGTGGGATGAGCGGTATTCGCCGCTCCTCGCGGTCGCTGACGCGGACGAGGAGCCCCAACGGGGATCGCTGGTGGTCGCCAGGGCCGGCGAGGGTTTGTGGGTCTACACCGGCCTGTCCCTCTTCCGGCAGCTTCCGGCCGGCGTTCCGGGTGCGTACCGGCTGTTCGCGAACCTGCTCTCCCTGAGGCCCGAGGATTGGTCCCGCTGATTCGCGCGCTCGTCTTCGTGTTGGCCGCCCTCGTGGTCGGATGCGCCGAGCGGGATCCGAATCGCCTCATCATCTACTCGCCGCACGGCCGGGAGCTGCTTTCCCACTTCGCCAGGGAGTTCGAGGCCGAGAACCCCGGCGTGACCGTCCAGTATCTGGACATGGGCTCCCAGGAGATCCTGGACCGAATCCGATCCGAGCGCGCCAACCCGCAGGCCGATGTCTGGTGGGGGGCGCCGAGCGGGATGTTCGTCCGCGCCGCGGAGGAAGGACTGCTGGACCCGGTTCGGCCCACCTGGGAGGGTGCGGTGCCGGAGGGCTCGAAGGACGCGGATGGGCGATGGCTCGGCACCTACCTGACGCCGGAAGTGATCGCCTACAACGAGGATGTTCTCGGCCCGGAGGACGCACCGGCGGACTGGGATGACGTGCTCGACCCGCGGTGGAGGGACAAGGTGCTCATTCGCGACCCGCTCGCCTCGGGCACCATGCGGGCGATTTTCGCGGCGATCATGTATCGGGAGTATCGGGCCACGGGAGGATTCGAGGCGGGCTACGAGTGGCTCCTCCGCCTGGACGCGCAGACGAAGGAGTACGTTCTCAACCCGACCCTCCTCTACCAGAAGCTGGCGCGGCAGGAGGGTCTCGTGACCCTGTGGGACCTGCCCGACATCGAGACGATCCGTGCCACCACGGAGCTGCCGCTCAACTACGTGATCGCCGAGAGCGCCACCCCGGTCGTGGTTGACGCGATCGCCGTCGTCGCGGGATCCGCCAACCCGGAGCTTGCCGGCCGTTTCGTCGAGTTCGCGGGGAGCCGCCGCCGGCTTCGCGAGGCGGCCGAGCGGTTTTTCCGGACTCCGGTGCGCACGGACATCCCGGTCGATTCGCTACCGGAGTGGCTCCGCGAAGCCCTGCCGGCGATCCGTCCGATGGAAGGCGATCCGGCCTTCATCGAGGAGAACGAGTCGGAGTGGCTGCGGCACTGGGACCGCGAGATCCGGGGCCGCGGGCGTGAGGCAGGGTTCTGATGCTGGAGCTGGTCGGCCTTCGCAAGAACTTCGGAACCGTCGAAGCCGTGCGGGATCTGAGCCTCGCTGTCGGAAGCGGCGAGCTGATGACTCTGCTCGGCCCGAGCGGCTGCGGGAAGACGACCGCTCTGCGGCTCATTGCGGGCTTCGAGGCGCCCGACGCCGGAAGGGTGGTGTTTGGTGATGAGGACGTCACCGCTTGGTCGCCGCAGCGGCGCGGATTCGGGATGGTGTTCCAGAACTACGCCCTCTTCCCGCATCTCACGGTCTTCGAGAACGTTGCCTTCGGGCTCAAGGCTCACCGGAAGCCGGCCGAGAAGATTCGAGGGCAGGTGGAGCGCTCGCTCGCCCGCGTGGACCTTTCGGGTTACGGGGACCGGCGGGTGCAGGCGCTCTCCGGAGGCCAACAGCAGCGGGTCGCCCTGGCCCGTGCACTCGCGATCGAGCCGCCCCTTCTGCTTCTCGACGAGCCGCTCTCGAACCTGGATGCGTCCCTCCGGGAACGGACGCGAGGAGAGCTCCGCCGGCTGATCAAGGGCCTGGACATCACCGCGCTCTACGTAACGCATGATCAGGAAGAAGCTTTTGATCTGTCGGATCGCGTCGCGGTGCTGAGTGCGGGCGAGCTGCGTCAGGTCGGCACTCCGGAGGAGCTCTACGATCATCCAAAGGACGTCTTCGTGGCCGGCTTCGTGGGCCGTGCGAACGTGCTCTCGGGCGAGCTGGAGCTGCCTCGCGAGGGAGAGGCCGCGGTTCGCTTGTTCGGCGATACCATCTGGCCGGTGGATCCCCACGGAACCGCCGGGATGCAGCCGGGTCAAGCGGTGCGCGTCGTGGTGCGTCCGGAGGATCTGGAGATGCTGGACGAGCACCACGAGGCGGCCGAGCTGGTTGGCGTGGTGCGGGATCACGTGTTTCGGGGCGCGCGGATCGGCTGCCGGGTAGAGGTCGGCGAGGGAGAGACGCTCGAGGTGGAGACGGATAGGCGGACGGGGGCCCGCGGCGGGAGAGTCGCCGTAAGACCGCGCTCGATCGCCCGGATTCACGTGTACCGGGCGGACGATTGAGTCAAAAGGTCGAGCGGTACGGGCCGGAGTGGGAGCGCCGGCACACGGCGGCCCTCGCCGTGCCGGTTCTGGTCCTGCTGGTCTGGCTCGTCCTCTACCCGAACACCCTCGTCGTCTTCGAGTCGGTGCTCGACGCGGGCCGCCTCACCTTCGCTCACTACGCCGAGTTCTTCTCCACCCGCGCCGAGCTAGAGGCCCTGTGGGCCAGCGTGTGGATCAGCCTGGCAAGCGTGCTTCTCTCGGGCCTGATCGGTGTGCCGCTGGCCCTCTTCTTCCACCGTTTCGAGTTCCCGGGCCGACGCCTGTTCGGAGCGCTCGCCGCGCTGCCGGTCCTCCTACCGCCTCTGGTCGGTGTGATCGCCTTTCTTTTCCTGGCGGGCGAGAGCGGGATTCTCACGCGTGGCGTACAGCGTCTGCTCGACCTGCAGGTTCCGCCGTGGCGGCTGGCGGGGGCGCCGGCGATCCTCTTCGTCCACGCGTACACGATGTACGTCTACTTCTACCTCTTTACGCTGGCCGGCCTGACCCGGATCGACGCCGGCGTTGGAGAGGCGGCCGCATCGCTGGGAGCCGGGCGATGGCGGACGTTCCGCCGCGTCACGCTGCCGCTCCTCACGCCGTCGCTGACGGCCGCCGCTCTCCTCGTCTTCATGACGTCGATGGCCTCGTTCTCGGCTCCCTACGTCTTCGGCGGCGGGTTCCGGGTTCTCACCACCCAGATCTATACCAGCAAGGTGAGTGGCGCTCTCTCGATGGCCATGGTGGAAACGGTGATGCTGGCGGCGGCCTCGCTCGCCGTTCTTTGGTTGCTGCGGCGCTATGAGGAGGGGCGCGAGTACGTGGCCGTGGGGAAGGGGGTGGCGGCCGCCCGGGGCACGGTCCGGTCGCCGGTCATGCGGTTGCTGCTCACGCTGGCCGGAGCAGGCTGGGTCCTTCTCCTTCTGCTGCCCCACCTGACGCTGGTGCTCGTGTCGTTCGTGCCGGACGGGGCGTGGACCACTCAGCTCTTGCCCGAGCGCTACTCCCTGGAGAACTACGCCGGCCTGCTGCGCGACCCGGAGCTCTTCGGGCCGATCCTCAGCTCGATCCAGATGGCCACGCTGGCCACTGCGGCGAACCTCATCTTCTGCTTTGTCGCCGCCTATCTCATCGTTCGTCGCCGCTTCCGGGGCAGGGCGTGGCTCGCCGTCCTCGTTGTGCTTCCCTGGGCCCTGCCCGGCACGGTGATCGCGATCGGGTTGAGCACGACGGGGGACCTTCTGGATTCTGCCGCTCGCCTACTTCATCCGGAACATCCCGCTGGTTGCCCAGGCCGCGATCTCGGCCTTCCGTCGTTTCGATCCCAACCTGGAGGAGGCGGCCGCATCGCTCGGCGCCGGCTGGGCTCTGACTATGCGGCGCGTGGCGCTGCCGCTCGTCCTGCCGGGGCTGGCGGCCGGCGGTCTGCTCGCGTTCGTGACCGCGCTGGGAGAGTTCGTCGCCTCGATCCTTCTCTTCACGCCTCGCTCCCGGCCGATCTCGATCGAGATCCTCGCTCAGCTGCGCGCCTTCGACTTCGGCGGAGCGGCGGCGCTCGGAGTGATACTGGCTTTGCTCATGGCCCTGGTGTTCGCGCTCGGGGGCCGCTTCGTGAGCGAGGAGGTGTAGCACAGGAGGAGGAGGGAGGGTCGATGACGGGGCCGAAGAGACCGAAAGGAGGCAGAGATGCGGTTGAGCACGAAAGCGGTGGCCTTCACGTGCGCCATCATGTGGGGCGGGCTACTGCTACTCGTCTCGCTCGGCGACATGATGTGGCCCGAGTACGGCGATGACATCCTGGATATCGCTGCCGATATATACCCGTTCTACGATGGGCCGGGCGGCATAGGGCCGATGCTCCTCGTGACATTCTACGGGCTCGTGGACGGTCTGATCGGGGGTTTCATCTTCGGCTGGCTGTACAACCACTTTGCCGGGCGGAAGGAAGCCTAGGCTTCCTCGCGGGGCCGCACCTCTATGGTGCCGGTCTTTTCAGGCTGCTTGCCGATCTTGTCCGCGTAGAAGCTCCGGATGATCTTCAGGTCCGCCTCGAGATCGCCGGTCGGCTCGAAAAGGGGTCCGAAGCCGACGCGCTTCCTCTCGTAGTCGATGAAGCCGAGGACGATCGGGACGCGGGCTCCGAGCGCGATGTAGTAGAAGCCCGTCTTCCAGAAGCGGGTGTGGCTGCGCGTTCCCTCCGGCGTCAGCGCGATCACCATCCGGTCGGCCTCTTCGAAGGCGGCGATGACCTGCTCGACGAAGTTGTGGCGCTTCGAGCGGTCGAGCGGTACCCCTCCGAAGGCTCGCATGAACCACCCCAGAGGAGGCTTGAACAGGGTGTGCTTTCCGACCCAGGTGCGCTTGATGCCGAGGGCGACCAGGGCCGACATGCCGATCGGGAAGTCCCAGTTGGAGGTGTGCGGAACGCCGATCAGCACGTATTTGGCGGGTAGCTCCTCCGGCTCCATGACGACGGTCCAGCCGACCAGGCGGAGGAGCCAGCGGGCGAGACGCTTTCCCATTACGGGATTCGGGGACCGCAAAAGGGGATAAGAGGCACGGTGCCTATGCCATTTCTCGGATCGGCTTGATCTTCTTCAGGACGTCGCCACCCTTTCGGTAGGCATCGTAGAGATCACGGGCGCGCTGCATGTTGAGCCACAGGTCCGGTGTGGTGCGAAACAGCTTAGCGAGCCTAAGCGCCGTGTCGGTCGTGATCCCGCGCCGGCCGTTCACCAGATCGTTCACGCGCTGAAACGGCACGCCGATGAGTCCAGCGAGCTCGGTCTGTGTCATCTCGAGCGGCTCCAAGAACTCCCCGCGAAGCAGTTCGCCCGGATGTGGCGGTGGCCTGTGTGTGGGTACCCTGACCATCGTTTCCCCCTTTTTCCTTTCCTCTGGCGCTAGTGGCAGTCCGTGATTTCCACATCTTCGGGGCCGGCATCCGTCCAGCGAAAACAGATTCGACACTGATCGTTGATCCGGATGCTGTGCTGACCCTTTCGGCTGCCCTTGAGAGCCTCCAAGCGGCTGCCCGGTAGGCTCGCCACGTCGGACAATCCGGCCGCGTAGTCCAGCAGCGCGAGCTTGTTCCTCGCTCGCCTCCAGAGTTGGCGAGGCAGCCTTCGTCGGGCCGCCTTCGAGTTACGTCCGTTGAACAGATCTTCCGTACCGGAATCCGCGAACGCTTGTATCATATGATACTATAATAGCACGGCTAACGTGATAATCAAAGGCTGGAAAAGGCCCAGCCTGCTGGCTGGGCCTTTCGCTTGCTACAGCGCGGGCGAGTCGCTCAGACGGTCAGAACCGGTCCTTCGATCGTGATCTCGCGGCTCGGGATGTCGATCTCGGGCACGCTGAACTCCGGCACGATCACCTCCGGGATGTCGAATCCCGGGATCGTGATCTCCGGAATGACGAACCAGGGCTCACCGTCTCCGTCGATCTCGAAAGACGGAATGCTGATCTCGGGGATCACCACGTGCGGCGTCCGGATCTCGGGAATGTTGATCTCCGGGATTCCGATCTCCGGCAGGACGAAGGAATAGGCGTACGTGCCGTCATCCGATTGCCACTGCCAGTTGCCTGAGTGCCGCTCCGGGAGGTCGACGGTGAACGAGCGGGTGGAACCGTCTCGGACGACGGTGATCGTCAATGATCCCTCTTCGGCGTCATGAATTGCCCTGGCGGCGTCGCCGGGGTCCTCCACATCCGCGTCGCCGATGCCGGTGATGATATCGCCTGCCTGCAGACCGGCCGCGGCGGCTGGTGAGTCCTCACTCACCGATGCGATCAGCGCGCCGCCACTCACTCCGAAATACTCGGCGAGCTGGTCACCGAGCGACTGCAGCTGCACGCCCAGGCGGGGACGGCCGCCATAGGCGAAGACGCGATGCTCGCCGTGCTCGCCGTCGCCGGGGGCCACGCGAATATCCCAGTCGCCGCTGATGTCAGGGCCGATGTGCACGCGATGTGGCCGCTCGCCGATCTCGACCGACAATTGGCGATTCCTGCCGTCGCGGATCACGTTGATCTCGACGCTGCGACCCGCGGGCGTCTCGCGGACGAGTCGCCCGAGAGCGCTGATGCTCTCCACGGACTGGCCGTTGAAGCTTACGATGACGTCATTCGCCAACAACCCCGCCTCTTCCGCCGGGCTGTCTTCAGTCACCTTTGTAATGAGGGCTCCACGCTCGGCAGGGAGGCCGAGGCGGCTCACCGCCTCTCCATCTACCTCCTCCAGGTACACCCCGATGTAGCCGCCACCCATCCTGGTCGCGATCACCGGCGCCTCTTGAGGCTCCTCGTCGGCCTCTTGCGCCCCGAGTGAGGTGAGACCGAGCGCTGAGGCTGCCACCGCACCAGCCGCCACCGTGAGGAAAAGCCCGAGCGCGAGAAGCAGCTTGATTCTCATCTTCGAATCTCCGTCGTCATTGTGGTCTCTACAGGCCGTACGTGCGTCGGGGGATCCAGGTGTCACGCGTCGAAATACCGGCCCGCTGACAGGGCGCATGGTGGACTCGGACTAGCTAACGCCGCCGCCAACGGGCTCGGTAGCAACCCCGTAATCGGTGTCATGAGCCTCCCCGACCAATCACTTATTGGATGCTCGAGGGGAGCAGGATCGTTGCCCGTCAGCCGCCGCCGTTCTCGACAGCGTAGAGAAAACGGGTGAAGCCCTCGTCGTAGTCGGTGATTCCGTTCTGTCCCGTGAGCCGCATACGCTCGTCGTACAGGCGCTTCATCGCCGCGGACATGGCCCGCTCCACGGGGGAGAGTCGAGGCACGAGGGCATGGAAGGCCCACCTGAGCTCCGGACGAAGCGACGCTTTGTCCACCAGATCGTGGTAGTGGCGCTCGCCGGGCTCGCCCGCGCCCGCCTCGAGTCGGGCGACGACGCGGAGCTGCCGGTGCAAACGCTCGCAATAGGCCGATTGGACGAGGACTTCGTCGTCCGTCGATGTGAGCGCCAGATAGGCCAGAGCCTGCGCTTCCAGCTCCTTGAAGTAGCCTTTCCGGTGGCTGAACTCGTGGGCGATGATGTGAGGCTCGAAGATGCCCGTATCTCGAAAGATGGCGACGTCTCCCGAAATGAAATCGCAGCCTCCGAGGGCGAACGGAAAGAGAAGCTGCGCGATCATGAAGCTGCGAATCGAATCGCTGGTCTCCACGCGCTGCCCCGTGATCCCGGCGATGAAATCCGTCAGGGCTTCATTGACCCGAACCGCCTGTTCCTCACGCGGGAGGTCCATCGGCCGATACAGCTCGTTCAGCTTCCGCGAGAAGATGGCTATATCGACCCTGCGAGCCTCCACGGAGACGGCGGGCAGATGCTTCACGTCTGCTCCGAATACCGCTAGGAAGTCGACCTTCCGGACGCCAACGCGGCGCACCCAGTCCTTGGCGGCACTCCCGGCATAGGCACCGATGGCAGCGGCCTGGAGAGCCAGACCGGGCGCGGAGGAGCACAGCAGGACACGAGACAGGAAGGGCGCCGCCATTATGATGTCTGGCAGCGCGATCGGCGAGTTCGCCGCCCGGTTCGGAATCCGGATCTCTTCCACGTCCGCTTTATCCATGTCCGCTTGATCCATCTCTTTATCCACGTCCACTAATACGCTCAGCCGGGAGGGTCCGTTTCAGCCGCGACGGGCACCCATCCACTCTGCAGAAGCCGCGCGCGGTCCTCCTCCCCGCCGGCGAGGGCCAGGCAGAGCACGTCGCCCTGTTCGAGAAGCGTTCGCTCGTCCACCGGCCGAGCCTGCCCGTCCCGTTCCAGCGCCAGGGGCAGGATTTGTGGGTCGAGCGCGGCCGACCCATCCTCGCCCTCCAGCCGCCACCGTTCCACGCGGGCTCCACGGATGAAGCGGTGGATCCAGTTCTCGAGGTCGTTCTCGCGGCCGAACAGGATGCGCGAGCCCGTGTCCTTCACCTGCGCCTCCGTGACGCCGCGCTTCCGGCTGTCGATCGCCACAAACGTGGCCGGCACACGGGTCATCTCGACAGCCCGGCGCGCCAGCAGCAGGTTCAGCCCCTCGGTAGGCGTGACCGCGAGGAGCCCGCGCCGTCCCTCCACGTCGGCCTGGAGCAGCACCCGCTCCTGGCTCGCGTCGCCGTACACGACGCGGTGGCCCTCGTTCTCCGCGGTCTGAGCGACGGAGGCGTTCCGGTCGATCATGACGACCGGCTCGTCACCCCTCTCGAGCGACCATGCGAGCGCCCGGGCGAGCGCGTTGGCGCCGAGAATCGCCCAGCCCCGTTGAGGCCGGCGCACCCCGAGCCAGGAGGCGACGAGCCCGGCCGTGCCGCCCTGGAGGACTACCGTTCCCGCGATAACCAGGAAGACGAGCGCCAGCAGCTGGCTCCCGCCTGCGATGCCTTCCTCTGAGAGCCGCCGGGCGAAAAGCGAAGCGATCGCGGCGGCCACGATGCCCCGGGGCGCGATCCACGACAGGAAGAGGCGGTCCTGCACGGTGAGGTCGGACCGGAGGGCGCTCACGGCCACGTCGGCGGGGCGGACGAGGAGCATGAGCGCCAGCACCGTGAGAGCGCCCGGCCAGCCCAGGCTCAGGACTTCGGCCACCCTCACGTCGGCCGCCAGCAGCACGAAGAGAAGGCCGACGAGTAGTACCGTGAGCTGCTCCTTGAACTCGCGCAGCTCGGTTTGGACTCGTGTGCGCATGTTGCCGACTACCAGCCCGGCCGCAGCGGCCGCCATGATCCCGCTCTCCGGGAGGATCGCGTTGCTCACCTCGAAGAGCGCCAGGACCATGGCGAGCGTGAAGATGTTCTCGTAGCCCTCCGGCACGATCCGCTCGGACCGAAGCACGAACCCGAGCAGGATTCCGCCGGTCACGCCCAGCGCCGCGCCGACCACGAGGCGGAGCGGAAGCCCGAGCAGGCTGGCTGCCGCCGACGTCGTCGACGTCGCGAGCACGAACTCCAGAATGACGACGGCGAGCACCGCGCCTATCGGATCGATCAGGATCGCCTCGGCCTCGAGGATGGTCTGGAGGTTCCGCTTGATTCGTACGCGCCGGAGCAGCGGTGTGATGACGGTCGGTCCGGTCACGGTGACGATCGCTCCGAACAGGACGGCGGCCCGCCAGTTCCAGCCCATGAAGAGTATTGCCGCGATCGCCCCGCCGCCGGCCGTGATCGCACCTCCGATCGTAATCAGCCGCCGGATCGTGGACGCTTCCGCCTTGAGCCGTCGCCAGCGCAGGTTGAGTCCGCCCTCGAAGAGGACTACGGCGACCGCCAGGCCGACGATCTCGTCCAGGCCGTGCCCGAGCGAGTCGGGCCGAACGAGGTTCAGGAGATCCGGGCCGAGCAGCACGCCGACCCCGAGCAGAAGGACGATGCCCGGGATCCGCAGATGTCGGGCGATCGACTGGGCGGCGATGCCCGCGGCGAGGGCTATCGCGAAGGTGAGCGCCGGGTTGGTCAGGTCCAAGCCGCTCGTGCCTTCCGGCCGTCAGTCCTGACCCAGGACGCGGGCCGCTGCCGAAGCCGACTCGGGCGTGAGCCACCCGGAGAGCGCCGGATCCAGCTGCTGATCGACCGCGTCCTCCATTTGGCCGATCGTCTCCTCTCGCAGGAGGTGCTTTGTCCTTGTGTACGAGATCGACGGGAGGGCAGCCAGCTCTTCCGCGATTTCCAGGGCACGCGCTTCGACCTCTCCCGGTGGACGGAGCTCGTCCAGCGCGCCCCACTCGAGCGCCTCTCGCGGGCCGGCCGTCCGGGAGGTGAGCACCAGGCGCCGGGCCACGTCGGGTCCGAGCTCCGCCTGCACGAGCCGAAGTGGCGCGATCGGGAAGGGAACGCCCACTCGAACCTCGGTGAGACCGAGCTGGTAGTCCCCGTCACCGCCGATCCGATAGTCGCAGGCGATCACCAGGATGAGCCCTCCGGCGATCGCGTGACCGTCAACGGCGGCGATCACCGGCCGGGGAAAGCGATACAGGTCGAGGATCATCCGGCCGAAGGTGAGGAGCAGCTCCTTCTGCTCCGCGGCGTTCAGATGCGGGAGCGCCTTCAGGTCCAAGCCGGCCGAGAAACAGCCCTCGAGCCCGGCCAGAACGACAGCGCGGACATCCTCCTCTGAGGCGAGCCCGTTCAGCGCGCCGCCGAGGCCGGCCGCCAGCTCCATGTCGATGGCGTTGACCGGCGGCTTGGACATTCGCACGAGGGCAATCCCGCGCTGCATCTCGATACGGACGAACTCTTCGCCTATCTTTGCACCTCCCGGGCTGACCTAGGAGCTCCGCCCCGAACGTCGAAGGTGGCCCCCGGCAACGGAGAGCGAAACCCTGACAACGCAGCCATGAATGCAGACAACCGTGGAAGAACGGGTCCACCGATCCCGGGTCGGGCCAGCCGTCTGGCCCTTTACCTGGTCCCGCTGACCATGCTGGCCGGAGGATGCGGAGGGGGCGGTGGAGGAGCAGATGGAGCCGCCTCCGATGGCGGCGCGGCCGAGCTCGTTCTTCGTGGCGGGCGGATCGTCACGCTGGAGGAGGCGCAGCCGGAGGCATCGGCTCTCGCTGCTGGCGGCGGACGGATTCTGGCTGTCGGAGGCGACGACGAGATCGAGGCCTATGTCGGTCCGGGGACCGAGGTGATCGATCTGGAGGGTCGGCTGGCGATCCCGGGGTTCATCGAGGGGCACGGCCATTTCATGTCGCTCGGAGACTCTCGGCTGATTCTCGACCTGATGAGCGTCCGGAGCTGGGATGAGATCGTCGGAATGGTGGCCGAGGTCGCCGGGACGGCCGCGCCGGGAGAGTGGATCCGTGGCCGTGGCTGGCACCAGGAGAAGTGGGACGAGGTGCCGGAGCCGAACGTGGATGAGGTCCCCCTTCACGAGGGATTGAGCGCGGTCTCGCCCGACAACCCCGTGCTCCTGGGCCACGCCAGCGGACACGCCGCGTTCGCGAACGCCAAGGCCCTGGGGCTGGCGGCGATCGACCGTGACACGCCCGACCCTCCCGGCGGAACGATCGTCCGGGACGCGGAAGGAGACGCGACCGGCCTGCTGCGCGAGACGGCCCAGCGCCTGGTCTCGGGGGTCATGGTCAGCCAGCGGACCGCCCGCCCAGCGGACGTGCAGGAGATGGAGCTCCGCGAGGCCGCCCGCCTCGCCTTCGAGGAGCTTCTCACGAAGGGCGTCACCTCGTTCCACGATGCGGGCGCCTCGTTCGAGAGGGTCGACTTCTTCCGGCAGCTCGCCGACGAGGGTGGCCTGCCCGTGCGTCTCTACGTCATGCTTCGCCCATCGATCGGAGTCGTAGGCTTCCCGGGAGCACGTAGTGCGGGCGCCGACACGCTAACGCGCGAAGAGTTGGCCGCGAAGCTGGCCGATTACCGTCTGGTGGACTATGCCGGGGGCTGGCTCACCGTGCGCTCCATCAAGCGGCTCAAGCGGCAGGTGGACGGCGCGCTCGGGTCGCACGGCGCCTGGCTGCTCGAGCCCTACTCCGACATGCCGGAGACCGCCGGGCTGGTGTTGGAGCCGCTGGAGGCGATCCGCGCGACCGCCGAGCTGGCGCTGGAGCAGGGGTATCAGCTGAACACGCACGCGATCGGGGACCGGGGGAACCGGGAGATCCTCGACCTCTACGCCGACATGTACGCCGCTGCCCGAAGCGAGAATCCAGATGCCGATCTTCGGTGGCGAATCGAGCACTCCCAGCATGTGCA
>JBDHGL010000088.1:0-7221 GCA_039589875.1 Gemmatimonadota bacterium | reverse complement strand
GCGCTTCGCCGAGCTGGGCGTGATCCCCTCGATGCAGGCGATCCACGGCTGCTCCGATGCGCCCTGGGTGCCCGAGCGGCTCGGGCTGGACCGGGCGGTCGCGAACGGCTACATGTGGCGGGCGCTGGCCGAGTCGGGCGCGGTGGTGACCAACGGTACGGACGCGCCGGTGGAGGACGTGGACCCGCTCGCCAGCTTCTACTGTACGGTCGCCCGCCTGCTTCCGGACGGCTCGGTGTTCTTTCCGGGCCAGCCCGATCAGCGGCTGAGCCGGCTGGAGGCGCTCCGCACGTACACGCTCAACAACGCTTATGCCGCGTTCGAGGAGGACCAGAAAGGCTCGCTCAGGCCGGGCAAGTACGCCGACATAGTCGTCCTCTCGAGGGACATTTTGGCCGTTCCCGTGGAGGAGATCCCCGGCACGCGCGTTCTATACACGATTGTCGGAGGCGAGGTGAGGTTCCGCGCAGCCGAGTAGAAAAGGGAAGAGGAAGATGAAGATTCTGGTGATCGGTGGTACGGGAACCGTCGGAACCCCCGTCGTGGAGACGTTGCTGGGACGAGGGGCGGATGTGCGGGTGATGTCTCGCCACCTCGGGGCGAGGTCCGGGGCCGAGTATGTATCGGGAGATCTGGCGTCGCCCGGAACCCTGGGCTCGTCGTTCGAGAGTGTCTCCAAGCTCTACCTTCTGACGCCGCTCACCCAGGACGAGGTCGAGCTCGGAATGAACGCGGTGCAAGCGGCGCGCGAGCACGGCGTTCGTCACATCGTCTTCCAGTCCATCCACCGGGCCGAGGAAGCCCAGGAGATCCCGCACTTCCGAACGAAGGTCGAGATCATCGAGGGGACGGCGTCTACGCGGCTCCGATCGGAAACGTGGGCCTCAGCCGGGTCGACGTGCGGGACATCGCCGATGCGGCCGCCGCCACGCTGCTCGGCGAGGGTCACGAGGGCAGGAACTACGCGCTCGTCGGCCCCGACTCTCTGACGGGCGAGGAGTGTGCGGCCATGTGGGCCAGTGCTCTCGGGCGCGAGGTGCAATACGGAGGCGACGACCTAGACGCCTGGGCCGAGCAGGCCGGCTCGATGATGCCGGAGTGGCTTGTGAACGACGTCCGAACCATGTTCGACTACTTCCAGCGCCACGGCCTGAAGGCCACGAACGAAGAGATCGGGCAGCTCACGATGTTGCTGGGCCGTCCGCCCCGGTCGTTCGAGGGGTACGTGGCCGAAATGGCCGAGAGCTGGCAGGAGGACCGCTAAATGCAGCTGCGCAAGGAGATACGGGAGCGTCGCCTGCTGGCGTACATGGGAGCCTACCTCGTCACGGGCTTCGTGGCCCTTGAGGGCGTCGATCAGCTGATATCGAACGATATCCTCCCCGGCGTGGCGTATCCCGTGGCGCTCGTGTTGTATGTGTACGGAATCGCGGGAAGCCTGGTCTTCGCGTGGTTTCACGGCGAAAAGGGCCGTCAGCAGGTCTCCCGCGGTGAGGTTTGGCTGCACACGACCATCGCCGTCTTTGCGCTCGCCACGAGCGCCTATGTGGCACGGAGCACGCTTGCAGCCGAAGAACAAGAGCGGATGCGGCTTGCCGGCCTCGAGCAACTCTCTCCCACGGAGGATCCACGACGGATCGCCGTCATGTACTTCGAGGACAGGAGTCCGGATGCCGATCTCGCCTACCTGGCGGACGGCTTGACGGAGACGCTCATCGACGAGCTGAGCGTGGTCGAGGCTTTGCACGTCGTGTCGCGAAACGGCTCGCGGCTGTTCAAGGATGCCGAGGCTTCGGTGGACAGCATCTCCGAAGCGCTTCAGGTCGGGACCATAGTTCAGGGCACGGTGGCCGAGTCCGGCGACGAGCTGCGGGTCAGCGTCCAGATGATAGACGCCGCGACCGGGGAGCAGGTCGGCAGCCGACGGCTTGAGCGGCCCAAGGACGAGCTCCTCGACCTGCTCGACGATCTCTCGCGCGAGATGTCGCTGTTCTTGCGGGAAAGAGTCGGGGAGGGGATCGGGATGCTGCAGGCGGCTGCCGGGACGGCCAGCCGTGAAGCCTGGGAGACGGTCAAGCGGGCTCAGCGGATCGCGACGGACGCGCAGGATCTCGGCGCGGAGGGCGAGTTCCAAGCTGCGTCCGATGAGCTGCTCAGAGCCGACGCGTTGCTCGAGAGCGCGGAGTCCATCGACACCGAGTGGGTCAGGCCGATCAGCGAGCGGGGCTGGCTGAGCTTTTATCAGGCCAGGCTGGGCGGCTTCGATCGTTCCCATTATGCCGACTGGATCGACACGGGCATCGGGCACGCGAACCGTGCGCTTCTGCTGGCGCCGACGGATGCGAGCGCGCGGGAGCTGCGGGGAACACTTCAGTACTTCAAATACCTGCTCAACCTGGCCCCAAGTCCTGAAGAGGCCGTGGCTCTTCGAGACGCCGCGGAGACAGATTTTCGAGCGGCGCTGGAGGAGAACCCCGATCAGGCGACCGCCTGGGCGGCCCTCGCTCACCTGTCGTCGAACAAGAACGACATCACGGGGGGCAAGCTGGCGGCGCTCAGATCCTACGAAGCCGACCCGTTCCTCGAGAACGCCAACCTGACCGTTCTGAGGCTGTTCAACGCGTCGCTGGACCTGGAAGACGAGGTGGAGGCCAGGAAGTGGTGTGAGGAGGGGCAGCGCCGGTTCCCGGACGACTTTCGGTTCGTGCACTGTCAGATCGAGATCATGAGCCTGAAAGGACAGGAGCCCGAGATCGATCTGGCTTGGCTGCTGCTAGAGGAGTACGTGGAGCTCAGTCCGGCGCAGCTGAGAGACCTCAACCGCGCGTGGGGCGAGATGTCGATCGCGCAGGCCCTCGTGCGGGCCGGTTTGCCCGATAGCGCTCGGGCCGTGACGCTCGGGGCCCGGCGGGGAGCCGACGTGGATCCTGTCCGCCAGCTGGCGTGGGCAGAGGCCATCGTGCGTACGTGGCTTGGGGAGTACGATGAAGCGCTGCGTCAACTCGGGATCTTCCTCGCGGCGAATCCTTCACAGGTGCAGTCGACGGCTGAGGATCAGACCTGGTATCTGGAGGATCTCAGGAAGCAGCCTGGCTTTCGCGAGCTGGTGGGGCAGACCGGAGGCTGAGCTCGTCGGTCCGGGGTTCGAGGCGTCACATCCCTAGCAATCGCTTCCAGCAAGCCCGTCATGCACCTCCCCACACTTCAACGCGTGGATTTCCCTCTTGCGCGACGGTGCCGAGTCGCTTCATATGTCGTTTCATATCAATCGATTGTAAAGTAAGTGGAAAGCCAGACGCCGCATCGCCGACCCCAGGCCTGATGTTGCAATGAGAACTGGCGGTAATCTAACCCGGGATTGGAGGTGTTTCTTGACGAAGAGATCATCGATTCTGACAGGCATCGCAGTGGGCCTGTTGGCCGCGAGCTGTGGAGAACCGAACGCGGGCCTGACACCTCCGGAGCCGAGCTTCGCTCCGGGCGGAAAGCCCAGCAGCTGCCTGGACGACGCCGCGAACGCCGCGGGCAGCGTGTTCGCCGGAACCTACAAGAACACCTTCAGCGATCTTCTCGACGCCAACAACAGTGACGGGAAGATCAGCGAAGGCGACGCCTTTCAGGCGGCCATCCGCATCTCGATCGCGTTCGACTCGAAGGAAGCGGAGTTCTGGAGCGCTTACGACGCGGCTCTAGGCGACTGGGCGAGTAGCCTGTCCAAGAAGGCCAGCCCCGCGTCGGCGGCGACATTGACGAGGCTAATCTTTCAATGTGCGAACGACGATCCAGACGGTGACGATCCCTTCCCGTCGCAATCTGCTGGGTTCGATTGGGATGCTTTCGAGACCGATATCGAGATGGCGCTAACGCAGACGGGGCTGGATACCCAGGACTACTCGGACTTCGGCGCCTTCGCGGTCCGCAATGAGCTGGACTACGGGGCGGTAACCAGTCCTGACATCGCCAAGCCCAGCGGCTTCACGGAGCCGTACTGGGGCGTCGAGCCGCAGGCGGGCGAGCAGTGGTCCCACGTGTTCGGTTTGCAGCAGGTCCTGATCTACGGGTTTGCCGATGATGCCATCATCTCGCCCGGTCAGGCGGCACTGCTGGGCGGCTCGTTTAGCTGGAACGTGCTTCCGCGCTTCGCTCGCTTCCAGAACGATGTCCTGGTGGGGACCTGTCAGGTCGAGCCCACAGGTCCATCTCAAGGCCAGGCGAACACGGAGCGGGTCATCCGGGAAGGAAACGTCACGACGGAGGCCACTCCCAGCTTCTGCACCGACGGCTTCCGCGCCGAGGCCGACGCCTCCCTCCTCTCGTTATTCGCGACCGCCGTCGGAAGGATGTTCCGGCCTGCTGAGCTCCATGCCGGCTCGACCCTGAACCCCGGCGGAAAGGGTGGCCTGGCGATCAATTGGAGCACGTTCGACATAGCTCTGATCGGACAGGTCCAGCTCGTTTTCGTGAACCAGCCGTGCAAGGATCAGCTAGAGACGACGGACACGGCGAACCCGAACTTCCTCGATTTCGAGCCGTGTGATGATCCCGATCCGCCGCATGTGCTCAATGTACGGGCCGAAACCGTCACCGGGCTGCCGATCGAGGAGATCTGCGTCTTTCTCGGCGCCGTCGACAACAACGGCGTCGGCAAGAGCCTCGTTGGGACCGAGGGTGATCCGCTTTGTCCTCAGGTCGGTACCGAGGCAACCGCCAGGACCGTGGACGACGGAAGCGGGAACGCCGGACACGCGACGTTTGATCCGATGTACGTCGTGGGCCGGGGCGGTTTCCGCCTGCGGGCCAGCGCCGACGGCTTTCCCGATGCGGACTCGGATGGGTTCAACGTGAGACCGGTGAACTAGCTTCCACATCGGGCGAGGATTTGCCATGGGTGGTTCCGCTCGCGCGGGGCCACCCATTTTTTATGCGCCGAATCAGGAAGCGCTCTGCGCCTCTTGTTAAGCCCTGCCTCGCTCGCTCCCGAGGATATCGAGCCAATCCACCTAACGGTTGCGTTCACCCGCGAGATCTGCCTGTCAATATGGATCGACGGCCATCGTGCCTGATGTATCGCGATCTGGCTTGGTGACATGAGACGTGCGATCATAAACCCAGTGTGGTGTGCGGCGCGGAGGGGATCGGTCCAATACGGCGCTAGGAGACAGTGATGCTCAACGAGTTCAAGGAGTTCGCGGCCAAAGGCAACATGCTGGACATGGCGGTGGGCATCGTGATCGGGGCGGCCTTCGCAACGATCATCGGCTCGCTCGTCAACGACATCATCATGCCGCCGATCGGCCTCGCGCTCGGGGGGGTGGATTTCTCCGAGTTCTTCAGGGTCCTCAAGGCGGGTGATCCGGCGGGGCCGTACGCGACGCTCGCGGCCGCTCAGGAGGCCGGTGCTGTTACGCTGAACTGGGGCATCTTCGTCAACAGCCTCATCACCTTTCTGATCGTCGCATTCGCGCTCTTCATGGTGATCAAGGGCTTCAACAGGATGAAGCGGGAGGAAGAAGAGACGCCGGAGCCGGAGGCGCCGCCCGAGCCGTCGGCCGAGGAGACGCTTCTGGCCGAGATCCGAGATATCCTGAGAGCCCAGGCCTAGCTCAGGCCTGCGAAGGAGCCGCTCGGCCGTTTACGCCGCGGCGGCCTGAATTACGTGACTTCGCCGGGTTTTTACGGCTCGATCAGCCAGAAGACCACTTCGTAGTTGAAGACGGTGAACGCGATCTGGTTTCCGTCCGGCGAGTAGGAGGGGTGCGCCTTGTCGGTCGGATCGAACGTGAGCTGTTCCGGTTCGCCGCCGGCGATCGGCACCCGCCACACCTGGAAGCGCCCGTGGTCACCCGGCGCGATGTAGGCGACCCACTCGAAGTCCGGCGAAACGCTGATGCCGGACCACATCTGCTCGCTCTCGAACTCGTGGATCCTGGTCGGCGTGCCGCCCGACGCTGAGACGACATAGATCCCTTTCGTCCCGCTGCCGACGTCGCTCTCGAAGACGAGCTGCTGGCTGTCCGGCGACCACTCGGCCATCGAGATGTCGCCGAATGACCCGGCAAGCGGAATCTCGGCATGGTCTGCCGTGACGTCCCCGGTCTCCTGGTTCACGCCGATCCTGTAAAGGCCGCTCCTTCTCGCTCCGTCGTCGACCTCGAAGCTCGCGTAGACGATCCACCGACCGTCCGGAGACCACCTGGGCCAGCCGGTCTCGTGGCCGTCGTCCGAGATCCGCTCCCCCTCACCGCGGCCCTCGGCCGGCCGGAGCCAGATGTCGTCAGAGTCATCTCCGTGGGAGTGGTAGGCGATCCAGGCCCCGTTGGGAGACCAATGTGCGCCCTGGTCCTCGGAGCCCGAAGAAGGCAGCGCTCCGTTCGGCTGACTCCGCGGAAGTGCCCCGTCGAGCGTCACGTAACCCACGTTTTGCGAGATGTCCGGGTAGTTGAGGTCGTCGGTCGCGCGCCGCCAGCTGCCGAACGTGAACGCGATCCGCGATCCGTCCCAGTGCCAGGAAGGCGTCTCGGACTGGAAGGTAGTCAATAAAACGGTCGAACCGCCGCCGGCCGGAGCGACCGCGATGTTCGCCTTGTAGTCCTGGGTCTTGAATAGGATCGCACCGTCTCGCGTCACCGAGGGTGCGTAGGCATCCCGGGTGAACTGGGTGAGCTGGTCCGAGCGCATGTCGCCGCCTGTCTCCGGGACCCCGCGCGCCCATAGATCGAGCGTCCCGCGCTCGTTCGGCGCGGCGTAGTACAGGCGCTGTCCGTTCGTCGAAAACGCGAACGGCCCGTAGGCGACGGGCGAGAATCCACCAGTGACGGTTCCCCCGCAGCTGAACTGCAGCTGTGTATGGATCTCGCGCTTCGCCCTCGTAAGGCATGCCACATCGGAGTTGTCGGCGTGCCAGACGACGTTGTTTACGGCGTCCTCGATCTCTCGGGCCGCCGCGTCTCCCCCGTCTGCGTCGAACACCCATACTTCGGTCCGTTTGCCCTTGGGTCTCAGACCGGCGACTCGCTGTCCGTTGGGGGACCAGGTGAGCTCCCTGAGCTCCTCCGCTTTGGTGGAAAAGCTCGTTTGGATCACCGTGAGCTGATTGCCCCCGCCAGGAGTTTGCACGAGCCTCTGTACGCGGCCCGTCTTGATCTTGAGATCGTCCGCGAAGAGGGGCTCGCTGGAGCCGGTCAACGCGTCGAAGGAGTACCAGCGGTGACTTCCTCGATC
>JBDHGL010000087.1:0-9844 GCA_039589875.1 Gemmatimonadota bacterium | reverse complement strand
AAGAAGAGCGCGTCTCCGGACCGTAGATCGGATTCTTCCAGCCCGGCCAGGGCCAGGGCACCGCGGACATCATCGACCGTCACCTCGTAAGCGTTGGGCAGCGTCTCCACGCCCTTGTAGGCGGCCACATCGATCAGAACGCCGCGCGTGATGATCGGCTTGACGTCTTCGATTCCCAGCTTCAGGAGGCCGTAGCCACTTCGCATCTCCTCGATCGTCACGCCGTTGTAGAAAACATCCTGAGTTGAGCCATCCGCCATCGTGAGGCGCGTTCCGATATGCCCGAGCCCGTCGAACTGAGTGCCGACCTGACCGATCTCCGCGAACTCGTCGTGGCCGATCAGCTGGTTTCGACCGAACGGTGTGTTGTAGGTGGGAGAGCCGGGGATGTAGAGGGTATAGCTTCGCTCGCCGAACAGGGGCATCCCACGCTCGTACGGGTGGCCCAGCTCGTACACCGTACCCTGCTTCGCCAGGCTCAACGCCTCGACGATCTTCTCCGGCGTGATCCAGTTGCTGGCTCCCACCTGGTCATCCGGACCCCATAGCGGGTGCGGCCACCACGGTCCCTCGTCCCGGGTCTGGCCGGTGGCGAGGCTCGGGATCATCAGGGCAAACGCCAGAAACACCAACGCAGATCGTCCGGGCAGCACAGTGTGTATCATATTCCCCGTCAATGTGTTAGAGCATGTGACCTGAGAAGTTATGATATATCCCGATCGGGCGGCCGGGGGCACTGATCAGCGCACCGCTATTCCTTCTGAATACGGTGCACCACCCCCGGGACGAGCCGACGCGGCGCGAACCGCACTCCGATCGGGCCGAGCTTGTTCATAGTGCCGGGGATGACCAGGCGCCGCCCCCGGCGCATGCCTTTGTAGCCCGCCTCGGCAACGGTGGCCGCATCCATCACTCCGACGCGGCGCATGAGGCCGGACGCTTCCATCTCGGCGCGTTTTTGGAACTCGGTGGCAGTCGGCCCGGGAGCGAGAACCGTAACCGTGACGGGGGTCTCCTTCAGCTCCTCGGCCAGCGCCTCGCTGAAGTGGAGTACATAGGCTTTCGTCGCGTAGTAGACGGCCATAAGTGGCCCGGGCTGGAAGGCGGCCGTGGAGGCGACGTTCAGGATTCGACCGCTGCCGCGCTCCAGCATTACAGGAAGAACGAGGCGAGTGAGGTGGGTAAGGACCTCGACGTTCAGGCGGATCATGCTCACCGTCGCGTCCACGTCCGCCTCGGCAAACGCGCCGAAGGCACCGAAGCCGGCGTTGTTGACGAGCACGTCGACGGGCCGGCCGGCCAGCTTGGCATGGAGGTCGACGGCCGCGCCGGGTTCCGCGAGATCCTGCGCGACCCAGGTGACGTCGACGCCGTGCTGAGCCGATAGCTGCTCCGCGACCTGCTTCAGCTTCTCCTCGTTGCGGGCAACGATCGCCAGGTCGTGGCCGTCCCCGGCAAGCAGCCGACTCAACTCGTGGCCGATTCCGAAGGACGCACCGGTCACGACGGCCAGTGGCCGACCGGTCACGGTACCTCCCCGCTTGACGCGCCGATTCACGGCTTGAGGCCGCCTGATCCGCTTAGGTGGGCGTGCAACCTTTCTCGCATTACGCGCATCCATAACGGTTGAACGGTACGGAGTGGACGCTCGCGATTAGTAACAGCAGGGGTCGTGCGGGGAAAGGGAGGACGTAACGCCGTTACCCGAGCGAATCACTCCCAGGCCAGCGCCGTTCGATCGATACCGGGCAGCGTCCCGGCGTGCTTGTGCCTGTGGCAAGGCGCGTTGGTCGCGGAGGCGGCGGGCGTGTCGGGGGAGCGCTTGTGCTACGGGGCGCACCGGTTCGGCCACCTCCAACATCAGTTGCTGAAGAGCCGTCCCCCTTTCCTGGCCGGCTTCCGGGGCCACTAAGCCTCCACGAGACTCCTTGAAACCTGTTCGAGCAACGTACCGTAGGGTCGGCCAGAGAGATCCGAAGTCAATGAGACCATCCCGAGACAAGGAAGAAGACACGGTGGAGACCCCGCTCCGCAGCGAGGGGAGGCGGCCCCGCATCGTTCCGCAAAACGGGGAGCGATCGAAGCGGAGCCGTGTCGCCGACAGCATCTCTAGCCGGAAGGGGCGGGAAAAGGGCGGCACGGGCGGTACCGGTTCTCGGATGGACATCACCAGGGAAACCCCCAAGAGCCGCAAGAAACCGATACTGATCGGCGGGGGGGTGGCCCTCCTGGCCATCATTACCGTGGTGCTCTCCCTGATGAAGCCGGCCGCGCCGAGCGTTCAACGAAACTCGGTGCTGATCGGCTCCGTTGAACGCGGAGGCATGATCAGGGCGGTTCGGGGACCGGGCACGCTGGTGCCCGAGCAGATGCGGTTCGTCTCCGCGCTCACCGCCGGACGAGTCGAGCAGGTCTACGCCGAACCAGGCGAGACGGTCGAGGCGAGCACCGTGCTTCTCGAGCTCAGCAACCCCGATGTGGAGCTGGAGGCTCTGCAAGCCCAGCAACAGTGGACGGCGGCTCTGGCCGGGTTGGTCGATCTTCGTCGTTCGCTGGGCACTCAGGTTCTGGCACAGGAGGCTTCCCTCGCGCAGGCGAGGGCCGACTGGCTGGACGCGAACCGAACGGCCGAATCGGACTCGGCGTTCGCGCTGCGCGAGCTGATCAGCCGCAACGATGCGCTGGCATCGAGAGAACAGGCGGTGGCCGCGATGATCCGTCTGGACACCGAACAGAAGCGCTACGATCTGCTGAACCAGACGGTAGAAGGCCAGTTGGAGATCCAGCAGGAGCAGGTCGACCGGCTGCGCTCGATCTATGAATACCAGAGACGGCGAGTCGAATCGATGAGTGTCACGGCCGGCGGCGAAGGCGTGCTTCAGGACCTCTCGCTGGAGCCTGGCCAGTGGGTTCAGTCTGGAACGACGCTGGCCCGGGTCGCCCAGCCGGGCAGGCTCAAGGCGGAGCTGAGAATACCTCAGACGCAGGCCAGGGAGGTTCAGCCTGGCCAGCAAGCAACGATAGATACGCGCAGCGACCTCATACAGGGGCGAGTAAAGCGGGTGGACCCCAACGTACAAAACGGTGCGGTTTTGGTTGAAGTCGTGCTCGAGGGCGAGTTGCCCCAGGGCGCTCGGCCGGACTTGAGCGTAGATGGAACAATCGAGATCGAGCGGCTCGCTGACGTCCTGCACGTCGGACGCCCGGCGTACGGCCAGAGCCACAGCACCGTCGGTCTTTTCAAGCTGGCCGATGGCGGCGATGAGGCCGTCCGCGTGCCGGTTCGTTTGGGAGCGAGCTCGGTCAACGAGATCGAGATCCTGGAGGGCCTAGAAGAAGGCGACGAGGTCATCCTGTCGGACATGTCCCGCTGGGATGACACGGAACGGGTGCGGTTGAAGTAGCCGAACACACGGCGACTACGAGGAAAGGTGACGATGAACGTGACGAATGGAGCGAACGGGGCGGGCGACGCGGCCGCCATGATCGAGATGACGGGCGTGAGCAAGGTCTTTCTCACCGATGAGATCGAGACGCACGCCCTGTCTGACATCCACCTCGCGATTCAGGAAGGCGACTTCCTGTCCATTGCGGGGCCTTCGGGCTGCGGCAAGTCGACGTTGCTGTCGCTGCTCGGTCTGCTCGACTCGCCGACCGGCGGCGAATACCTGCTGGATGGGAACTCGGTCGCGAACCTGAGCGCCTCGCAGAGGGCGACGATCCGGAACCGCCACATCGGGTTCATCTTCCAGGCGTTCAACCTGATCGGCGACTTGACGGTCTACGAGAACGTCGAGCTGCCGCTCACGTATCGCGGCCTCGCCGGTGCGGAGCGCAAGGAGAGGGTGATGCAGGCGCTCGAGCGGGTCGACATGCCGCACCGGGTTAACCACTACCCGTCGCAGCTCTCGGGAGGTCAGCAGCAGCGCGTGGCCGTCGCCCGCGCAGTCGCGGGAGAGCCGCTGATCGTCCTGGCGGACGAGCCGACCGGGAACCTGGACTCCTCCAACGGCGAGGCCGTCATGAACCTCATGGCCGAGCTTCACCAGGAGGGAGCCACCATCTGCATGGTGACGCACGATCCCAGGTACGCGGACTATGCCGGGCGCACGATCCACCTGTTCGACGGACAGATCGTGAGCGAGGAGTCCAACGGCGCCGTGCGCGAGCTCAGGGAGCACGGGTACGAGGTCGTCGGCTCCTAACCGGGCCACCTCGCGACGAGCAACTGCGTTCAGATACCGATAGCCAAGCCAACAAGGGAAGAAGATGAGTGGACTGCTGAAGGAGTTGCGCTACGCGCTGCGGATGCTCCGCAAGAACCTCGGCACGAGCATGATGGCCATTCTCGCGCTCGGACTGGGCATCGGCCTCACGACGATCATGTTCAGCATCGTCTACGGCGCGGTGTGGAAGGGACTGCCGTTCGACGGAGCCGAGAAGCTCATGCACGTCGAGCGAAACAACCTCGCGGAAGACATCGAGAGCATGGAAGTCACGCTTCACGACTTCCTGGACTACGAAGAGCAGCAGAGCACCTTCGAGGGCCTGGCAGGCTTCTACTCCGGCACGATCAACCTGGCCGGCACCGAGCGGCCCGAGCGTTACGACGGCGCTTTCATGTCGGCGAACGCCTTCGAGCTGATTCGGGTCCAGCCGCTTTTGGGCCGCCACTTCCGAGAGGGCGAGGATGTCGCCGGGGTCGAACCGGTCATGCTTCTCGGATACCACGTCTGGCAGGACCGCTTCGATGCGGACCCGAACGTCGTCGGGCAGGTCGTCCGCGTGAACGGCGAGCAGACCACGATCATCGGGGTGATGCCGGAGGGCTTCCGTTTCCCGATCGCCGAGGATGTTTGGGTGCCTCTCCGCATGGACCCGCTGGAGTTGGAACGCGGAGACGGCCTCTCGCTCGAGGTGTACGGGCGACTGAAGGACGGAGTCAGCCGGGATGAGGCGGCGGCCGATTTGCAGGCTATCGCCGCCCGGCTCGCGGAAGCGTATCCCGAAACGAACGAGGGTGTCAGCGCAACGATCAAACCGTTCGTAGAGGAGTACATCGGCGCCGAGCCGAGGGCGATGCTGTACACGATGCTCGCCGCCGTATTCCTGGTACTTCTCGTGGCCTGCGCCAACGTCGCGAACCTGCTGCTGTCACGCGCCGCCACCCGCTCGAAGGAGCTGGCTATCCGGAGCGCCGTCGGGGCGAGCCGGCTGCGCGTGATCCTGCAGCTGGTGGGCGAAGGCGTCGTCCTCTCGAGCTTCGGCGCACTTCTCGGCATCGGAGTCTCCTGGATCGGCATCTCGCTCTTCAACCGGGCGGTGGCGCCGACGGACCCACCGTTCTGGATCGACATCGGCCTCAACCCCATCGTACTGCTCTTCGTCATCCTCCTGACCGTCCTGGCGGGCGTGCTATCGGGAATCATCCCGGCATTCCAGGCCTCCGGCAACGCGGTCAACGAAGTGCTGAAGGATGAGTCGTGGGGCTCCTCCGGCTTCCGCATCGGCAAGCTGAGCAAGGGGCTGGTGATCGGCGAGATCGCCCTGTCGCTTGGCGTGCTCGTCGCGGCCGGGCTGATGATCAAGAGCGTGATCAACCTGAACACGATCGACTACGGCTTCGACACCGAGACCACATTCACCGCTCGCATGGGCCTGTTCGAGGCGGACTACCCGGACACGGTCAGCCGGCGTGAGTTCTTCCGCGAAGTGCTGCGCCGCGTGGACGATCGGCCGGGCGTCGAGGCGGCGGCGATCGTCACGACGCTGCCGGGGGCCTGGTCGTACGGGAGCAGCTTCGCCGTGGAGGGCGAATCGTACGACCGCGATCAGGATTATCCGAACATGAGGTTCGGTGTCGCGTCACCCGAGTTCCTGGATGTGTTCGGCGTTCAGATGCTGGAGGGTCGAACGTTCGGACCCGAAGACACCTTCGACAACATGCCCGTCGTGATCGTCAACAAGAGCTTCGCGGAGCAATTCTTCCCCGATGGATCGCCGTTGGGCAAGCGGATCCGCCAGGGAGAATCCGACAGCGAAGAACCCTGGCGAACGATCGTGGGCGTCGTGCCCGACCTGTATATGGCGGGACTCTCCAACCAGGATGAAGACCCCTGGGGGGTATACTTGCCGCTAGACCAGTCCGATGTCCGCTTCGCCTACGTGGCGCTCCGCTCGGCGAGCGCGGATCCGATGACGCTGGCGGCCGGGGCCCGCGATGACGTGATCGCGGTTGACCCGGACATACCGCTTTACTGGATCCAGACCCATCAGGCGGCGATCGACGAACAGACCTGGTTCATCCGCATCTTCGGAAACCTCTTCATGGTGTTCGGCATCGTGGCCCTCTTCCTTGCCGGTGTCGGGCTGTACGGGGTGATGGCGGCTTCCGTCACGAACCGGACGTCCGAGATGGGCATTCGAATGGCACTGGGGGCGCAGGGCCGCGATGTTCTACGCCTCGTGCTCCGGCAGGGGGCGATCCAGATCGCGATCGGTGTCGTGCTGGGCCTCGGCCTGGCCGCGCTCCTCTCACGCGGTATCGTGATCCTCCTCTTCCAGGTCGAGCCGTGGGATCCGTTCATCTTCGCCCTGATCGCCGCGGTCTTGGCCGCGGTGGGCATGCTCGCTTCCTATATCCCGGCGCTCCGCGCGACACGCGTGGATCCCGCCGTAGCTCTGCGGTACGAGTAGACCCACAACCCCGGGAGCTCGTGGGCTCGATCAGCCGCCGGGGGGGGGAGCTTCCCTCCGGCGGCTTTTTTGCCTCTTTCTCGCGCCGGGCACACGTGCGTATGGTGACGGGAGACCGTTGACGCGCTCCCCCACCCCAAGGAGGTCACCGTGAAACGCGCCGCCCTAGCCACGCTCGCAGCCCTTTTGTTCTTCGCCACCCCTGTCCTGGCGCAGGACCCCACCGTCGTCGACGCCGACAAGTACGTCGTCGACTTCGAGAACGACTACGTCCGGGTGCTTCGGATCACGTATGCGCCAGGAGAGAAGTCGGTCATGCACGAGCATCCGGCCGGCGTCTCCGTGATGCTCGCCGGAGGCACCATTCGGATGCACCTCCCGGACGGAACATCCGAGGACCTCGTATCCACTGACGGCGAGGCCATGTGGATGGATGGGGTGACGCACCTCCCCGAAAACGTCGGGGACGGGAATGTGGAAGTGATCCTCGTGGAGATGAAGAAGCGGAAGAAGAAGGAAAAGGAGGAGGGCTGCAACTAGAGGAGAACTGCTGGCAGTTCCCGCAGGAGCGCGGGCCACCGGCCGAGCACGCGCTCAGCCGTCCGCCGGGGGGCGCAACCCTCCGGCGGAGCTCATTCGGGCCAGCCATTCTTCCAGCCTTGGCCCCAGTTCGGGCCAGGAAAAGTCCTCCACTGCCCTTCTTCTACCGGCCTGAGCCAGCGCTTTCAGCCTCTCGGGATCGAGCAGCAACGCGCGGATCGCGCAGCCCAGGGACCTCGGATCCCGCTTAGTGAGAACACCGGTCTCGGGCGTAACGATCGATGAGACTCCGCCTCCGTCGTAAGCCACCGGTGGAGTCCCTGCCGCGAGCCCCTCGGCGTAGATGATGCCGAAGTGCTCCTTTTTCTCTGGTGCCGCCGTCAGAATGGAGGCCGCATTGATGAGGGCAGCCTTGTCCGCTGCGGATACGAACCCCAAGAGTCTGCCTCGGCCGTCCAGGTCGGCCTCGATCTGCTCACGCAGCTCCCCATCGCCGATGAAGATCGTCGCAGCGAGGTCCGCGTATTCACGCGTGGCCTCAACGACGTTCTGCGGTCCCTTCGACGCCGTCAGCGCACCCGGACAGATGATGTACCTGTCTGGAAGGTCGAACCTGCGGGCGACATCCTCATCCCTGCCGGGCCGGAATTCGTCGACGTCGATCCCGCACGGAAGCACCAGGAAGCGATCCTCAGGAAGATCGATGAGGTTACGGACGAGCCGATCACGGACGTACTCCGTCGTAACGAGGATTCCATTTGCACTCTCGACCGCATCCTGGATGAGCGACCAGATTTCGTCGTCGTATCCTCTCTCGTGCCGCGGTTCGATCCCTGTACCGTGGAGAAAGAGCACATAGGGCTTCCTGGCCCGACGGGCGACGTTCGCCGTGGCGACGGCGCTGATGCTGGCATGGTGGCCGTATACGACATCGACGTCGTCAATGACCGACTCCAGTGCATACTCGAAGTCTTGGAGATAGGCGACGGCGCTCGCATGGGACATGCCGGCAACTCGCTCCTGCGCTCGGCCGGCCGACGGCAGGTGTTCATGGACCGGTATGATGGAGCTGTGAAGCTCCACGTCCCGGTTGATCGCACCTGGCGCACCCTCGCCCATGCCGGGGTGCAGGAAGAAAACACGGTGTCCACGGGACGCGAGGTAGGCGGCCTGCTGACGCGCTACTTCTCCGCTGCCACGTCCGGCGTTCAGCAACAGGATCGCAACTCGCAGCTCTTCTCTCATCGCTCCTCGTCGAAATGGGGATGCAGGAAGGAGGTGGCGGCAATGAGTGGATTCGTACGGAGCAGTCCGGCGCTCGCCTCCCCGATCAATCCTCCGGCGATGCGGGCGCCGCCGAAGCAGCGGCGGTCGGCGCTAGCCGTTGTCCTCCGCAGAGGCCAGCAGCTTCTCCTGGAACTGCTGAACCTCCAGGAGCTTCTCCACGTCCGAATCGGTGTTGGATTGCTGCTGCTCCAATAGGGCGATCCGCTGCTCCAGAAGAGCCATGTGTTGGCCGGAGCCCTGTGCCTCCCTCATGCGCGCGACGGCTTCGGCGATCGGCTTGAGGGCGAAGCGCGCCGTGAATCCGGTAATCGGAATCAAGATCGTCAACATACCCATCACGATCGCTACGATCGGAATCAGCTCTCCCATCGGACGCTCAGCCTCCAGACTGTCTGTTTACCGGCCGGCCTCGAGGATTCGCTCGACGAGCGCCGGATCCTCCGGCAGCAACCCCACGGGCACGAGCCGCGGTACGAGCTCGCGCCAGACCGGATCAAGCTCGTACGTCCGAGCGAACAGCGGTAGGGCCTCCTCGATGCGCCCTCCGAGGGCCAGCGTCACCGCGTGCCAGAAGATCGGCTCCGCCCGACCGGGCAGCAGCGTCTCGCCACGCGTGTATTCGGCCAGCGCCTCCTCCACCTCGCCTTCCGCCCAGTAATCATCTCCAGCCGACATATGCCGGTAACCGCGCGCCACGGTGAGGACCCGGCGGAGCTCGACGAGCGGCTCGGGATGGTCCTCGACCCTCAGGTCGTACAGCCGGTCTTCCCAGTCCCGGCCGGACGGATGTCCCGCCACGACGAGCAGGGCAGCGCTCTGTTTGCCGCGGATGTCCCCTCCCTCGGCCTGCGCCGCCTCCAGGGCCGACATCAAGCGCTCGGCCAGATCGCCGGCCGCCTCCGTGTAGGCCCGGTGCATGGCGTCGCACACCGTGTCGTTCTCCATCAGGTTGGCCTGTACGGTGAACCCGGGGCCGGATCGATCGCAGGCTTCGGCGATAGCCGAGCTACCCGTGTGGGCGGCCGCTCCGCCGTCCGCGTCCACCATCCCCACCTGCCGAACCTCCCGGTTCGCGTCCGCCGCCAGCAGTCCGGCCAGCGTCTCTTCGGCGCTCTTCCCCATCCCCATCAGCTCGAGGCCCAACGCTCCATAGGAGGGATCGGTAAAGGACTGGGTCGCCACGGCGCCCACACCGCTCTTCGCCCACGACACGACCGACCCGACCGAGAACCAGTGGGACTGGACCGCCACGCCGAGCTCGCCGGTTTCCGAATCGCGCGCCACGATCGAGTATGTGGAGACCGGCCGCTGGGGGATCACG
>JBDHGL010000086.1:0-9595 GCA_039589875.1 Gemmatimonadota bacterium | reverse complement strand
CGAAGCGATATCGATCTCGGAGGGTCGGCTCTTCGTCTTCTTCGGAGGCCGCTCTCCGGATCGGCATCGCCTAATGGACATCTACTCCGCGGAAGACGGCACCTACCTCGAGAGCTATCGCTTGCCCGCGCAGCCTAGGTGGGCGGTCTACGCAGGTGGCCTCGTTTACGCTCTGTACGAGGACCCTTATCCAACGCTGGCCGCCTGGCGGCCGAAGGAGCATCAGGAATCATGAGCCTCATCGACGCGGTCGGCATCTCACTCTCGGCTGTGGCGCTGCTCGTCTTCGCGCGGTTGCTATTCGACGTCTTCCACGGCGGCCGGGAGCTGGGCTTCCGAGAGAAGCGCCCTGCCGTGTGGTTCTGGGCTACCCTCCTTTCGGCGTCCTTCCTCGCCGGTAGTTATGGGCTTCGGCTCACCGGTTCCGCGGAGGACGACCGTGCCCGTCCCGCCTTTGTACAACCCGTTGACACTCGCTGGTCAGCCGTGCGCTTGCCGTTCTATGTTGTTACCAGAAAAGAGGAAAGAGCACGCGGTTCCGAGTGGCGAATCACGGACCGACGCGGGGAGCTTCAACTCCCCTGGCCGTTTTTGGGCGGAGCGCTGACCTACCTGCTGCTCGGACGCCGGCGTCGGAATCGAACGCTCGGATCCGGAAGGGCAACGTCCACGCGGAACCGGCTGTCTCTAGGGTGACCTCAAGCACGCCATACCGGCGTGCGACACCGCTCGAAAGGCAACGACCGTGGCAGGTATGGTGAAATCACGACGTGTCGTGACGCTGCTCTCCATTGTCGTTCCGTTGGCACTTCTGGCGGGCGTACTGTGGCGGTTGGCGGATGCCGGCGAGAGTGATATGGGGGTAGCCGGATCGGCTGCCGATTCGTTGCGCGATCTCCTCGGCACATCCGCCACGGAGGCCTTTCCGATCGAAATGGCGCTGCCCGTCGAAGGGGCCGTCGTTCAGCGCGACACCTTCGTCCTATGGGTGGGGGCGCAGGGAAGGGCGGCTCCCCTCCGGTCGGCACCGCTGGTGGCGGAAGTCGCTGGCCCGCTCGTCTCGGTACCGGTTCGGGAAGGGGCGCGGGTCTCCCAGGGTCAGCTGCTGGCGCAGATCGATCCGTCCGAATATCAGCTTCGAGTGCGCCGCGCAGAAGCTGATCTGGCCTTTGCCCAGTCGGAGTTCGAGGGACTGATATTGGGTGACGACCGGCTGGAGGACGAAGAGCTCCGAGCGAAGCGGGAACGAATCGCCAGGCTGAGGAGCGGTCTTCCCGGGGCGGAGACGGCGCTCGAGGAGGCTCACTACGAACTGGAGCGAACCGAGATTCGCGCACCGTTCGCCGGGCGAGCGGCCGACCTCGTGGTGGATGAGGGTGCGCGCCTTCAGGTAGGCGAGCCCGTGGTCCAGGTCGTGGATCTCTCCCGCATCGACGTGGAGGTCCAGGTGCTCGAGCGAGCTTTGCCGTCGATCGAGCCGGGCCGGCACGCGTCAATCCGCTTCGCTGCCCTTCCGGATGAGACCTTCCAAGGGCGCGTGGTCACGGTGAACCCGATCGTGAGCCAGGAAACCGGCACGGCCCGCGTCACGGTCCGGCTGCAGAATCCCGATGCGGTTGTCCTGCCTGGCATGTTTGCGGAGGTCGAGGTGGCGGGTCGGCGCTTCGCTGACAGGACGTTCGTCCCGCGCGAAGCGATCGTGGAGCGAGACCGTCGGGATGTCGTGTTCCTTCTCGTTCCGGAGGAACCGGGCGGCGACACGGGTCTAGCGAAGTGGGTTTACGTTCGCACCGGCTTGGAGAACGATGAGTACGTCGAGGTCACGCCCGAGAGGGACCGCGACCGGCTGGTCGCGGGCGACGTCGTGCTCGTGGATGGCCACACCACCCTGACGCACGACGCCCGCGTGCGCCTGGAGAACGCGGCACAGATCGACGGTAACGGCGACGAGCGCACGCCCTGAGGACTCCGCAGGATATCGTGTGAGCCTGCCCGGACTCAGCATCCGGCGACCGATCGGAACCGCGATGCTCTACCTCGGCGTAGCGGTGATCGGCCTGATCTCCTTCACGCGCCTACCGATCGATCTTCTTCCCGACGTGGCGTTTCCAACCCTCTCCGTTTGGTCCACATACCGCGATGCTGCTCCTCCCGAGGTCGAACGCTTCGTGACGGAGCCTATCGAGCAAGAAGTCGGTCAGGTGCCCGGCGTGCGTGGAGTCACGTCCCGATCCCGTGAGGGTCAGTCGTTGGTAACGCTCCGGTTCTACTGGGGCACCGATATGGACTTCGCCACGCTCAGCGTTCGTGAACGGCTCGACAATCTGAGAGATCTGTTGCCCGAGAGCGTTGACCGGCCGGTCATCCTCCGATCGGACCCGGGGAGCACTCCGATCCTCACGATGGCGGTTTCGGGAGCGAGCCCCGCGGAGCTGCTGGAGCTGGGAGAGGACGTGTTCGCTCGCCGCCTCGAGCAGCTGGACGGTGTGGCGCTGGCCGCATTGAGCGGCGGCCGAGAGCGAGAGATCCGAGTGCTTCTCGATCCTGAGCGGCTTCAGGCGCACGGCGTGACGGTCGGGCAGGTCGGCGATGCACTGGACCGAGCGAACTTCGCGGCGCCGGGCGGTAGCGTGCGCCGTGGGCGGTTTCGTTACAACCTCCGCACGCTCGGTCAGTTCACGGAGGTGGACCAGCTTCGTGACGTTGTAGTCTCCCGAGACGCCGAAGGCACGCTGGTTCGGTTGCGAGACATCGCCGAAGTGCAGGATGGCCTGGCGGAAGAAGAGACGGCGGCGAGCTTCAACGGTGCAGCGGCGATCGGCCTGCAGGTATTCAAGGAATCCGGAGCGAACACGGTCCGCGTCGCCGGTCGAGTAGAAAATGCGCTGGACGAGCTGCGGGACGAGTTTCCTTCGCTTCGCTTCGCGATCGCAACGAGCCAGGCGGCGTTCATTCGTGACGCGATCGCGAACGTTGCCCAAGCGCTCATTCTCGGCGGCATGCTCGCCTTCTTCGTGCTCTTTCTGTTTCTACGGGACCCTCGCTACCCGGTGGCCGTTGGCCTGGCCATCCCGATCTCGATCCTAGCGGCGTTCACCCTCTGCTATCTGTTCGACGTCAGTCTGAACGTGATGTCGCTCGGCGGTCTGGCGCTCGGAGTCGGGATGCTGGTCGACAACTCGATCGTCGTGCTCGAGAACATCTTCCGTCGCCGAGCGGAGCGAGTAGACGACGCTGCCGACGCTCAGGTTGCCGCCGACGCGACAGCCGCGAGGGGGAGCCAGGAGGTGACGGGCGCGATCACCGCTTCCACTCTCACGACGATCGCCGTCTTCGGACCGGTGCTCTACGTGGGTGGCGTGGCCGGCGCGCTGTTCGGAGATCTTTCGTTGGCGGTGACGTTCTCACTGCTCGCGTCGTTACTCGTTGCGCTGACCCTGCTGCCGGCGCTGGCCGCCCGTTTCGGAAGCGGGCCGCGCGATGCTTCGGCCGGTGGAGAGGCAGGGCCCGGACGGGGGCTGGCCCATCTTTTGTCCGCCGTCGCGCGACCCGCGCTCGACGGATTCGATCGCGGCTACGGCGGGTTAGCGCGGCGCTATGAGCGAGCGCTGCTCTGGTCGCTCGAGCACCGGGCGGCCGTACTCTTGGTCGTGGCGATCGGCTTTGGAGGGGCCTTGTCTCTGGCGGCCGTCCTGCCACGCACGCTCATGCCCGAGGTGGACGAGGGTCAGTTCAACGTGCAGCTCGACCTTCCGGTAGGGACGCCGTTCGCGGTCACACGGGAGGCAGCCAGCCGTCTGGAGGGCGTGCTACTGGGGCTCGTAGGGGTCGACGGCGTGTTCACACGGGTGGGCCGGATGCGGAGGGGCGAGCCCGGGGAGGATGAGTTGGCCGGCCTGAACAACGCGGCCCTCGAGGTTCGCCTGGCATCTGCCGCCGCGCCCACCGCCGCCGTCGTTGCGGCTTTCCGCTCCCGGCTTCGAGAGGCCGGGGTGGATCCAGGCGCCGTTTCGATCGAGACCGGACGATCCACGGCCCTGGGGAAGACGCTCGCGATCGGCGAGGCGGATCTAGCCGTGCGCGTGCAGGGAGAGGAGCTGGACGATCTGGCTGCCGTGGCGGAGTCTGCAAGGGCGCGCCTCGCCGGCCTGGCGCCACTGCGCGATGTGCGGATCGGGATGCAGCTCGGGCAGCCCGAGCTCGAAATCGAAATCGATCGCGATCGGGCCGCGAGGTACGGCCTGAGCGTGTTCGACGTGGCCAGTACGATCGAATCCTACCTGAGGGGCCAGCCGACCGCCGAGCCGTTCACCGAGTTCTCCGACAAGGTCGAGATAGTGGTTCAACTGCCTGAGGCAGCCAGGCAGAGCCTTCCTGACGTCCTGGCCCTGCGGCTCGACGGCGTGCCACTGGCCGAAGTTGTCCGAATCAGGCAAGGCTACGGCCCCGTCGAGATCCTCAGGGAAGAGCAACGGCGCACCGTGAAGGTGCTTGCCGACGTGAGCGGCGTTGGGCTGGACGAGGCCGTCGATGCTGCGGACGGAGCTCTGGCCGGGCTTGCGCTGGCGCCGCGCTCGACGCTCTCGGTCGGTGGAGAGAACGAGGAGATGCGCGAGAGCTTTCGCGCCCTGTTCTTCGCCTTCGTTCTCGCGCTCTTCCTCGTGTACCTGATCCTGGCCGCTCAGTTCGAATCCCTCTTGCAGCCGCTCGTAGTGCTTACCGCGGTCCCGCTTGCCGCCGTCGGCGCCGTTCCGGCCCTCTGGCTTGCCGGCAGCGGGGTGAACCTGATGAGCGGCATTGGGTTGGTTATCCTGATCGGTATTGTCGTCAACGATGCCATCGTCAAGGTGGACTTCATCAACCAACGACGCCGTGCCGGAGCGCCGGCTGGTGTCGCGATCGTCGAGGCCGGGCGGCTTCGCTTGCGGCCGATCCTCATGACGACGGTGACCACGGTCCTCGGCCTGCTTCCCCTGGCGTTTGGGTGGGGAGCTGGAGCGGACTTGAGGTCTCCCCTGGCAGTGGCTGTCATCGGCGGGCTTCTCTCCGCCACCTTCCTCACGTTGCTGGTCGTTCCGGTGATCTACTCGCTCGTGGTGGTGGGCGATCCGGTTGTTGCCGGGTCGGCGGCCAGCATGGATGAGACCTCCGCGGTTCGGGCTGTGGTCGGTCGATCGGCTCTCTCTCGCGTGGAGCAGCCGTGATTCGGCTCGCGATTCGCAGGCCGGTCGCGACGGTGGCGGTCTATCTCGCGCTTTTGCTGCTCGGTGCCTATGCGTTTCGTCTCATCCCGCTCGAGCTGTTGCCGGATGTTTCCTACCCGCGCCTTCTCGTAAGGGCCGATTGGCCCGGCGCGTCGCCGGAATCGCTCGAGGCTCTCGTGACCGCCCGCATCGAGGGGGTGGCTCGGCAGGTGGAGGGTGCGAGATCAGTTGTATCGGTCTCGCGGATAGACCCCAACGGCACGGGCTCGACGGCGGAGGTGGATGTCGAGTTCTCTCGCCGAACCCGTATGGATTTCGCACGCCTGGAGCTCGGCGAGCGGTTGTCTGCTCTACGGGATGATCTACCGGAGCGGGTCAGTATGGCGGTCGAGCCGTACGTACCCGACGAGTTCGCGCAGGAAGGGCGGCCCTTCTTGGCCTATCGTCTCGTCGGTCCATATGACCCGGGCTACTTGAGCAGGATTGCGGACGAAGAGGTACGGCCGACGTTGCTTGGCCTCGATGGTGTCGCCGCGGTTTGGGTCTACGGTGGTACGAACAGAGAGATCTCCATCGAGCTCGACCGCGAGCGGATGGATGCCCTGGGCCTCACGCTGGGAGACGTACGGGACCTGATCGCTCGCTCCTTCCAGCTTCGGGCGCCTGGGTCGGTAGAGATGGACGGGATGAGCATCTCGTTGGCGGTTCGATCGCGGCCGCGCGACGTAAGCCAGCTGAGACAGCTCGTTGTCGCTACGCGTCCCGAGGGAGCGATTCGTCTGTCCGATCTAGGCTTGATTCGAGACGCGCACGCCGATGCCTACGAGCTCAGCCGAATCGACGGCCGGCCCGCCATCTGGCTTGTATTGACCCGTCAGGCGGGCTCCAACGCGATCAACGTGGCGAGTGTCGTCAAAGAGGAGGTCGAGAGGCTAGCGGTCGCCTTGCCACCCGGTACGGCGTTGGAGCTCGACGCGGACCAGAGCGAAGATATCCGCGAGCAGCTTACCGATCTCCGGCTCCGGGCGCTCGCGGCGGCGCTGGTCATCTTTCTGGTCCTCGTTCTCTTCCTGCGCTCCAGCCGGTCGGTAGCCATCGTCTTCGCGACGATCGGCTTCAGCATCCTGATCGCCGTCAATCTGCTTTACGCCGGCGGCTTCTCGCTCAACGTACTCACGCTGGCGGGGCTGGCTTGGGGCTTCGGAATCGTGGTGGACAACGGGATCGTGGTGCTCGAAAGCGTGGAACGACACGTGGACCGAGGCGCCGACAGGAAGGCCGCTTCACGAGATGGCTCGCGCCAGGTACTCCTGCCGGTGATCGCGGCGACCGGCACGACGGCAATCGTGCTCGTTCCCTTCCTTCTGCTTCAGGGCGACCTTCACCTCTATTACCTGCCACTCGGCTATGCCGTCGGATTCTCCATCCTGGCCAGCCTGTTCGTGGCCTTCACCTTCGTTCCCGCCATGATGGCTCGGGGGGCCGCCCGGGACGCCCGCTCGCTGGAATCGGCTCCGGCGACCGGTTCGACATCCCCGGTCCACGCCGTGGATTCGCGGTCGGTGGAGCCGCTTTATCTCCGCGTCTATCGGACGGTGCTCGAGAGCGCTCTCGGGCGCCCCTTGCCGGTGGCGGCCTTCTGCGCCGCTTGCTTGGCGGGGAGCTTCTGGCTCTTCGTGCAGAACGTCGACAGGGGGGTCCTCTGGTCTTCCTCTTTCGGTCGGGATACCTACATCGCCATCAACATCCGTTTCCCGCGTGGCTCCGAGCTGGAAACCACGGATCAGCTGGCCCGCTCGTTCGAGGCGAGGCTGGCAGGCATGCCGGAGGTAGAGCGCTTCGAGACTCTCGTCAGACCGAGCTATGCCCAGCTTCGCGTGACCTTCCCGGCCGAGCTGGAGGATAGTCCGGTGCCGGCGGCGATAAAGGACCAACTCGTGGCGTACGGGTATGGCTATTCGGGCGCCGAGATCCAGGTTTTGGGCTTTGGGCCCAGCTTCTACGGCGGCGGCGGTTCTGCTCCCACGTATACGCTTCAAGTCTTCGGGTTCAACTATTTGAAAGTGAAAGAGATAGCCTTCGATGTCGCGGCGCGGCTCGAGCGCTTCCCGCGGGTCCGAAACGCAGACCCGAACTCCAGCGGGGGATGGTTTCAGCGCGACCGTGAGACGGAGATGTACGTGGAGCCGGATCGTGCCGCGCTGGCCAGCCACGATCTGACGGTCGACGAGCTTCTGACCTACGTGGCCGCCAGCACCAGGGGAGTCCTCGCGAGCGAGCGGCTCAGGCTCGACGGGGAGGAGGTCAGATACGCCGTAAAGCTGGCCGGCTACCGCGAGCTCGACGTCAAACGGCTCGAGAATCTCCGCGTGCCGACTCGAGGCGGTAGCGAGGTCGAGCTGTTGGACGTGGCCACGGTCGGATCTCGAGATGTGCTGGCCAGCATCCGTCGGGAGGACCAGCAGTACGAGAGATCCGTTTCATGGGAGTATCGCGGCCCGCCGAAGCTCGGTGACCTCGTCAGGAAGGCGGTGATCGAGGGGACGGAGACGCCGCCCGGTTACCGACTCGAAGTGCAGGACGAGTTTCGGTGGCCTGAAGAGCAGCGCAGACAGGTCTACCTCGCGCTCGGTCTGGCGGTCCTCCTGATCTACATGCTTACGGCGGCACTATTCGAATCGCTCACGGCGCCGTTGGTCGTTCTCATGACATTGCCGCTGGCCCTGATCGGCGTTTTTCTCATCTTCTTCTACACGGACGCTACCTTCACTCGTACGGCCTACATCGGGACGATCATGATGGCCGGTATCGTCGTGAACAATGCGATCCTCATCGTCTACCACATAGGTGAGCTGCGGAAGTGGATGGAGACCCGAGCGGCCATCATTAGAGGAACGCTGGAACGGGTGAGACCCATATTGATGACGACGTTCACGACCGTCTTCGGCCTCACGCCTCTCATCCTCTTTTCGGGTTCGCAGAACGAGAACATCTGGAACGCTCTGGCTCTCGCGACGATCGGCGGGCTCCTCTCCTCGACGGTCTTCGTGCTCATCGCGATCCCGGTCGCCTATCGGTACCTGGTCGCCCGATAACCCTCATGCGCAGAATCGGCCTGACGGCGGCCCTCGTGGTCCTGCTGCCCTCCGCTCTCGTTTCGCAGACGAGGCCGGCCGGCGACGCGCCGGCCGATACGATCCGGGAGCCCGGCTCCGAAGACGCCTCCGGCTTCACGCCCTGCCGCCGCACCGAGGGTGCGAGCTGCATCAGCAAGCGGCTGACCGCCTATCCGATCCCTCCGACCCAGTCGATCGCGCTGGACGGTCGGCTGGACGATGATGTATGGCGGCACGCCACCTTCGTTTCGGATTTCGTCCAGCGGGATCCGGACGAGGGCGCTCCTCCGACGGAACGGACCGAGGTGGCGTTCGCCTACGATGGAAAGACCCTCTACGTGGGCGCCCGCATGTTCAGCGAGGATCCGGAGGGAATCCGCGCCGTGATGACCCGGCGCGACAACGACGGGAACTCGGAGCGGCTGATCGTGTCGCTCGACGGCTACCAGGACCGACGCACCGCCTACACTTTCGCCGTGACCGCCGCCGGGGTAAGGCTCGACTGGTATCACTCCAGCGACCGGGCGTTCTCGCGTGATCGATCCTTCGATCCGGTGTGGTCGGCCGAGACCCAAATCGATGAGGAGGGTTGGACGGCTGAGATGGCCATCCCCTTCTCGCAGCTCCGTTTTCGGTCCGGCGATGAGCAGACGTGGGGGGTCAATATCAACCGCTACATTCCCACGAAGAACGAGGACATCTTTTGGATCGCGGTGCCCAAGGACGAGTCGGGCTGGTCCTCCTGGTTCGGGGACCTGACCGGTATCCAGTCCGTGACCGCTCGCCGTCCGGTGGAGATCGTGCCCTATGCATCCACCGACGCCACGTTCACCTCCAGCGAGCTCGTGGACGAGGATAATCCGTTCGAGGACGGCAGCACGATCGAGCCTCGCTTCGGCATGGATGTGAAGGCGGGGCTCGGTCCGAATCTGACTCTGGATGCCACCGTCAATCCGGATTTCGGTCAGATCGAGTCCGATCCCGCCGTGGTGAACCTCAGCGCGTTCGAGGTCTTTTTCCCCGAGCGCAGGCCCTTCTTCATCGAAGGCGACCGACTGCTGCGCGGACGGGGCCCCACGTACTACTTCTCGCGCCGGATCGGGGCGCCGCCCGGCTTCGACGCCGAAGGAGATTTCGTCGACTCGGCGGACCTGACGACGATTCTCGGTGCGGCCAAACTGACCGGACGGCTGAACTCGGGACTCTCGGTGGGAGCCCTCGGGGCGCTCACGGCGAACGAGCATGCAACGGTTTATGACTCGGAGACGGAGGAGA
>JBDHGL010000085.1:0-12850 GCA_039589875.1 Gemmatimonadota bacterium | reverse complement strand
GGCACCTCCCCGGCCCGCTCGGCCAACGGTACCACGAACAGTGGCGGCACGGCCGACATCGACACCGGCGGAGAGATCAAGGGAGCGTCCAGCCTGCGGTTCTGCGTCACTTCGCTGGCCAAGTCCGGCTACTCGGACGCGACCGACTACGCGAACGATCCGGTGTGCAGCTCGGGTGGTGGAAGCGATCCCGGTGATCCTCCGGACGGCCCGGCCGATCCGCCCGACGATCTCACGGCTACCGCCACGACGAACCGGGGCGGCAAGACGAAGGTGAGCTTGTCCTGGACCGCTTGGACCTCTGCGTCCACCGTCGATGTGTGGCGCGATAGTGGCTCAGGTGCCGTGGTCATCGCGACGATCTCGAACTCCGGCTCCTACACGGACAACAAGGGTGGCGCATCCGACACGTACAGGGTGTGCGAAGCCGGCGTCGCACCGAGCGACGGTACGTGCAACGATCCACCCGGCGGTCCATAAGCCAGCTTCCTCGCGGTCTCGACCGCGGTTCGAGATGATGCGACCAGCGCCGCGCCCGGTCTCCGGGCGCGGCGCTTCTGCATCCGAGGTTTGCGTCAGGTGACTAAGGCCGCTCGGCCCGCAGCCCATCTCCCGTGCCCGGGATGTTCTCCATCGCCCAGATCTCGCCGCGACCGTTTCCGGCGGTGAAAGCTATTCGCCGGCCATCCGGACTCAGGCGAAGAAACCTGGTGTTCTGATCGACAGGGAGCTCTGTGATCAATACGGGCTCGCCCCCCTCCACGGGCACCCGAAACAGACCGGTAGCATCGTGCGTCTTGTTATAGCCGATGACCAACAGGAACCGCCCGTCCGGTGTCCAGTCAACATGGATGTCCAGATGGTCGAACCGGGCCGACCGGGTGATCTCGATCTCCCGGATCGAGCCCCCCACAGTCGGTAGTACTGCGAGCCGGTTGGTCCCGGTTGCGAGATCGGCGAGCGCGAACGCGAGCATCCGGCCATCCGGCGATGGAGATAACCGGAAGGCTCTGAGCGGTGTTTGCCCGATCACGGTCGGCTCCAAGGACTCGGCGTCAAGGGCCACGATCTGCGTCGCTTGATCCTCGGGACTCCACGTCGCATAAAAGAAGCTGCGGCGATCCACGGACGGGAAGACCGGATTGAGCGGAAACGCCCCGGTCGGCTCGATGACTGTCGAGAGGCGACCGCTCTCGAGCTCGAGACGAAACAGGCCCATATCGGCATCCGTCTCCTCTCGCGCGAGGAGGAGCAAGGATCGGCTGTCCGGAGCCCAAAACGCCGATCGGACCTGCCGAAGCTTGAGCTCGAACTCTCGTGTGTCTCCGCCCTCGATCGACCGGATGACCAGACGGTCTGGCTGCCCGACGGCTCCTCCACCGGGATCGGACGCGTCAGCATCCGACCAGCCGCGACGTCGATCGAGGCGGTGGAGACCTGCGGGCTTTCGAGGTGCACTCCGTAATAGAGGGATTCGCCCGCGAAGCCGATCGGGACCGCCCTCCAGACGTCGGCGCGGATCAGGTCGGCGTCGCCGGTCGGGAGACCGTCGCGGAGCGGCAGCCGCCACACGCCCTTGGTGAGCGCCCGGTCGCTGTAGTAGAGGATGCCGCTACCGTCGGGCGTCCAGTCCATCATTTCATCATTGGTCGGCCCGCCCACGATCAGCTCATCCAGCGATCCGTCGGTCGCCAGAATGTGGATGTCGCGGTCGTCTTGGCCGGGCGGCTTTACCTCGTAGGCGATGAAGCGTCCGTCGGGTGAGAGCCGCGCGTTCCAGGGATCGAACCAATCCACTCCCTTCAGGACCTCGATCTCACCGGTCTCGGCTGAGACGAGCGCCATCTTTCCGACCTCGACGGATTCCTCTTCGTCGGCTTGCCAATAGAGGGTCACCAGGATTCCGCTGTCCCGAGACCAGTCGTCCACGGAGATCCATTCGAGGCCTTCACGGTGCGGGATGAGGACACGCTCGTTGGATCCGTCGACATCGATGACTCGCAGCTCATAGCCCCACAGGTCCTGATTCCAGTACACGTAAGCGAGCTGGCTCCCGTCGGGAGAAAAGGCCGACATCTCCGCCCACTCTACGCGCTCGTCCCAGGTCCCCTTGTTCGTGACGCGGAGGAGCTCCCCCGTGAGGAGATCGATGACGGCCAGATCGCCGGTGATCCAATCGACGTCGGAGACGTACCGTCCGTCCGGCGACGGCGTGGAAGCCCAGAAATCGGGCTCCGGTCCGACCCATAGGCGCCGGAGGACCAAGGACGATTCTTGGTCGAGGGACGCAGCCGAAGCGACGGGTGCGCGCACCGAGAATCCGACCAACGCGGCTCGAGTGAATGCCGGTAACTGGTCGTACTCGCCGCATGCCGTGAAGATGGGCAACGAGCAACAGAGCAGAATGATCGCGAGCAGCTTAGTCATGGCGCTCCTCCTGAGCGGAAGTCCGTGTCGAACGGGTTCAATCGAAGGTCCAAAGCCAATCGAGGTTCAAAGGCTACAGGCCGCGTGCGGCCGACGAGAACCAGTCCACTTCGGATGCGTAGCCTCCGTCCGGCGAGGGTACGGTGGTCCAGAAATCGGGCACCATCTCCACCCTTTGGCGGCGGAGAAATCGGACAGATTCAACCCCGAGCGGCGAAGCCGAGATGACAGGTGCTTGGGCGGAGAATGCCGACAAAGCGGTTCTTGCGAGCGTCGCCGCCCGGTCGCGTCCGCTGTCAGTCACAGCGACGGGCAGCGGGAGGCCGATCAGGATTGTTGCCAGCAGGGCTTTCATGGCGCGCCTCCAAGGTGGCCGTCTCGTCTCCAGCGAGAATCACTGAGTACTTCTACAAGCTCTGCGCCGCCCGCGGCGCCGGTGCCGAAGCTGGTTTGTTGCAGGACTTTAGACTGGGATTGGCCGTCAAATAGCCGTCGAACTTTGTAACGAACCGTTACAATCGCGAGTCGGATCGTGACACCGTCTCGCAGTGGAAGAGAAGGTGGAGCTGTAGCCGCGACCCCCGGCGACTAATGAGCTGCGGCGTCGACCGAGAGGGGAAGGGTGACGACAGCGGTGGTGCCCTCGCCAGGCACGCTGCGCAGCACCAGCTCTCCGTCGTGTGCCGACGCGATCCGGCGCGCAATCGGTAAGCCGAGACCGGTGCCTTCGGTTCTCGTGCTGAAGAATGGCTCGAACGCTCGCTCCTGAACCTCGACGGGCATCCCACGGCCCGTGTCGCGAATCGAGACCGAGGCGCTTCCGTCTCGAGAAGCGAGCTCGACGACGGCCTCTCCTCCGGAGGGCAGGGCTTCCGCGGCGTTTCGAAGCAGGTTCAGGAAGAGTTGTTCGAGCGCTCCTATGTCTCCGCTTACCGGGATCTCGGGGCAGGGCTCGACGATCAAGCCCGCGCCATTGGCGTCGAAAAACGGGCGGGCCGCTTCGGCTGCCGCCTGCACGGGTTCCCTCAAATCCAAAGGCCGGGCGCGAATTCTCCCGCTTCGCGCAACCGTGAGGGTGTTCGCGACCGTCTGATCCAGGCGGGTGACTTCGTGCAGCGCCCTCTCCTGAGCCTCACGCAAGGGAGAATCGGCCGGAAGCCGCTCTTCGACGGACTGAAGGTCTACCTTGATAGCTGTGAGAGGGTTCCGGACCTCGTGAGCCAAGGAGGCCGCAAACTCGCCTACCGCCACGAGAGCCTCACGCTGCGAGAGCTTTGCGAGCGTGTCCCTCAGGCTCTCCGTCATCGTGTTGAAGGCGCGGGCGACTCGGTTCACCTCGTCGCCGCCCGCTTCCTCGATCCGAAGATCGAGGTCGCCGCGTGAGACCGAGTCCGCCGCCCTCGACAGGGCTTCGAGCGACCGTGTCATCCGGCCGGTCACGAGAGCGGCAAGCATGAGTCCGGTGACCGCGACGACCAGCAGCAGCCAGGTGCTCTGCCGGGCCGTCTGCTCGAAGGGGGCCACGAACGGCGTGAGCGGCGCAGCGATCGCGAGCTCGATCGGGGGATCCGTGATCTCGTGGCTCACAGCGAGCCATTGATCGCCACCCCAGGTGAATGCATCGCTTCTGAGCAGTGCGGCGTCGAGCGGTACGGGTAGCAGCGAAACGCCGGTCGACAGGTCGAAGGCGCCCAGCACCATGCCGGCCACGGCCGGAGCGAGCTCTCCCGGCGCAAACAGCGCGGTAGCCGCCATGACCACGGATAGCTGCCCGAGCCGGGCTCCGGTGGCCCGGTCGTAGATGCCAAAATCGATGTCCATCCCCAACGCTTCTCTGCCTGGTTCGGCTTCCGTCCCGGCGGTGCGAGTGATCCGCCAGAGCTCCCGGCCGGCGTCATCGGCTACGGATGCCGAGGTCACCGCGGGATCGAGCTGGTCGAAGGTTTCACGAAAGCTCGAGGGCGGGATCGGCTCGCTCGCTCCGCTCAGATATCGCTGGGTCGCAGGGTCTTCCCCGAGAAAGAGGATGTCGGAACGCATTCTCAACCACTTGGAGGTGGCGTGCTCCACTGCAGCCTCGAGGCCCGCGTCAAGCCGTGATCGAAGCAGCGTCTCGCCGGATCGCGGTGCGATTCGCGTCAGCCAAAACCCCAGCACGCCAAGCGGCACGACGCCCACCGCAAGGACGAGAACGAGGATCCGCAGTCGAAACGATGGTGCCCGCACTACTCGCTGTCCTCCTCGAGGCCTTCCAGCTCGAATTTCTGGATGAGCCGGTCGAGACGGGGCCGCGAGATTCCGAGGATCTCTGCGCTTCGTGATTTGTGGCCGCCGGTCGCCTGGAGGATCCGGTAGACGTGCGCCCGCTCGACGTCCGCCAGCGTCGTGAGGCTCTCCGCCTCGACTCCGGAAGCTGCCGGCGCTCCGAATTGGAGATGCTCGGGGCGGATGACTTCGCTAGTGGCCATCACGACCGCGCGGGTCAGGCAGTTCTCCAGCTCTCGCACGTTGCCCGGCCAACGGTAGCCCAGGAGCGACTCGATGCTCTCGGGAGCGAGCACCAGCCCTCGCCGGTCCACCGCCTCGCCGGCCCTTCGCACCAGGTGCTCGGCCAACAGCGGTATGTCCCCCATGCGATCGCGAAGCGGCGGAACGAGGATCTCCACGACCCGCAGCCGATAGTAGAGGTCCTCCCGGAAACGCCTGGCGGCAATCTCTTCCTCCAGGTTTCGGTGGGTCGCCGCGATCACCCGCGCTTCGGCGCGCTCCGGCCGCTCGGCTCCCACCGGATAGAACTCGTGCTCCTGCAGCACCCGGAGGAGCTTCGCCTGGAATTCGGGCGGCGTGTCCCCGATCTCATCGAGGAAGATCGTTCCGCGTCCGGCCAGCGCGAAGCGGCCCTTCCGGTCGCTCGCGGCATCCGTGAACGCCCCCTTCACGTGCCCGAAGAGCTCGGATTCGAGCAGCGTTGCCGGAAGGGCGGTGCAGTTCACCGCCACGAACGGCTCGTCGGCATAGGGAGAGCTGGCGTGAACCTCCCGTGCGACGAGCTCCTTGCCGGTGCCGCTCTCACCGCGGATCACCACCGTCGTCCTCGTGCTCGCCACCTGCCCGATCAGCTTGAAGATCTCGACCATTGCGGAGTCCCGGCCGACCATCCGCTCTCCGCCACGTTCCGCTCGATCCGTTGTGTCCCGAGCTTGCGAAAGAGGCTTGGTGCGGACGGAACGGTCCTCGAAGACCCTGGCCAGCACCCTACGCAGGTGGTGGAGGTCGAGCGGCTTGACGAGGAAATCGGAGGCCCCTTCGCGCATCGCCTCTGCGACGGTCGGGAGGTCGTCGTACGCGGTCATGATGAGAACGTCGATCTCCGGCGATCGCTCCCGAAGCAGCTTCAGGAGCTCGATGCCATCCATGCCCGGCATCTTGAGATCGGCGAGCACCACATCGGAAGGAGCCTCAGCCAGGCTCGCGAGGGCGCTCTCGGCGCTCTCGGCTGCTCGCACTTCACCGGAGTCGGCGAGGGCCTGCGAGAGCGAGGCCAGGATCCGAGCGTCGTCGTCAACGATCAGAATGGATCGGCTCATGAGCGCCGGGGCCGGAGGAATGTGGCCGGCGGCTGCGGTTCAGGATTCGCTCGTCCGCCGGCTGTTACCGTCCGCAGTCAGCCCAGGAAGCTAGTCGCAGGGCACCGGACGGTCTATCGGGCCCGGCTCTACGGCCGGGCTCTGGTTTTTTCCGTGAAAGAAAATGGCGTGTGGATTAGAGCTTGGGCGCCGGGGTGCCGCGCAGGAGGCCGTCTACGCTCAGGTCTTCGTCGATCTCGGGCCAATGGATGCCGTAGCCGGCACCGGCGATCTCCCAATGATCCCGTTGCTGCTTCGTCGCCTCCCGAAGGCGCGGATACCAGTCGAGTGGGGCGGATATCGCTCGACCGTCTTCCAGGTAAACGATGATCGCTCGCTCCGTGAAGCGGACGTTCTGCACGCGGCTTGCGGTGCTAGGAACGGAAGAAGTCACGCCATGCCTCCAGCAAGGTGGTCCGGTTCCTCTTCACTATGCTATCGATCTGACGTAGTTCCCGCGCGGTGAAGCCTGCGCTTCTGGCTAGCGAGACCGGCGTGAGCCACACCTTCGCCGATTTGGCATCCCGGTCGACGTGCACATGTGGAGGTTCCTCCGCGTCATTGCTGAAGAAGTAGAATCGGAAGCCTGCGGTTCGAAGCACAGTGGGCACGGAGACGGCGTCCTTTGATTTGTGGACACCGAGCGTCGCCGAGCGCTTGAACCCAGCGTCAACCGCTGACTGAAACCGACGCGTCAACGATCGCGTAGGGTGAACAGGGAACTACGGAAACGCGCTTGCGTTATTGAAGAATGCCATTATTCTTCAATAGCGATTAGTGGGGGGCCGACCCACCTGGGACGTGTGTGTGATCGGGACGGGAACAGAGTTGGGCGGCCCTCTCGCTACTCTATCGGCAAAGTCGCCGCCTTTTCGGCGCCTCCGGGGAGCGCGAGCCGGAATCCCTAGGGCTGGTCTCCGAAGAGGCAGACGCGGGAGCGTCCCGGTGGCCTTGGCTGCCGGGACGCTTTTATCCTGTGGGCATGGATCCTCACGGCTTCGGCTAGAGTGCGTTCAATGCCCCGATCTATCGGCGTCTATCCACTTGCCCTTCTCGGCTGGTGCTGCGCTGATGTCGCCTCAACCGACCAGCCGACGATCCTGTTCGACTCCGATCGTGATGGCGGCTCGGAGATCTACGCGATTGCACCCGATGGCTCGGGAACGCGCCAGCTGACTGATTCGCCGGCGTCCGAGCTGTTCAGCCGACTTCCCGATTGGTCTCCGGATTGCACTCAAGTGGCGTTTCAGTCCAACCAGGCGGAGGCTGGCAACCGCGATATCTACGTGATGTCCGCCAACGGATCGGCCGTCAGAAGACTGACCCGGCACCCGGCGAGCGAAGAATCGCCCGACTGGTCGCCGGACGGGAGGAGCGTAGCGTTCACGTCCGGGCGCGAGGATCCGGAAACGATCTACGTCGTCGGAGTTGACGGTGGGGGGCTTCGGCGCCTAACCGATGGGCCCGCTTTTCAGCCGGCGTGGTCGCCCGACGGAAGACAGATAGCCTTCATCTCAGGGTCCGAGGACAACTGGGATGTCTATGTGGTCCGGGCCGATGGCTCGGACCTGCGGCAGCTGACTAGAACCGCCGGCGTTCACGAAAGCGGGATCGCCTGGTCTCCAGAAGGGGACGAGCTGGCGTTCGACGCGCTGGCGGATGGCCGCTGGGAGATCTACTCCATTCGAGCGGACGGCTCCGACATTCGCCAGCTCACGCGCAACGAAGCGATCGACACGCGGCCTTCCTGGTCCCCCGACGGTCGCCGAATCGCTTTCCATTCCACTCGCGATTTCGGATCAGACGGAGACTCTCAGGATTGGCACGAGTTCGAGATCTACGTCATGCGATCGGACGGATCGAAACCTGAGAGGTTGACGCGAAACGCGGCCTTCGATGCGCACCCGGATTGGTGCCAGAGAGGATAGCCGCTTGGAAGCGAAATTCGCCGCTATCTCTTTTGCATGCCTGCTCGTAGCTGCGGGAGCGCTCTCCGCTCAGGATGAGCCCGCCGCAGTTCCGGAGGTAGCCACTGCCTCGCCGATCGAAGCGAGCGTAGCGAAGATGCTTGCCGCAGATCGGCTCCTGGAGCACATACACACCTTCAGCCGCGCGCCGGGCGTCTCGGCCGCCGTGACGATCGATGGCCGGCTGGTCTGGACCGGCGTCGCCGGCTGGGCCGACGTGGCTGCCGGGATTCCCGTCACGCCCGAGTCACGGTTCCGGTTGGCCTCCGTCACCAAGCTCTACACGGCGACGCTGGCTCTCCGGCTCTGGGAGGAAGGCCTTCTGGGCATGGATGCCGACGTCCGGCGCTATGTGCCGTCCTGGCCCGACCACGACGGAGCCGTGATCACGCCGCGGCTTCTCGCCTCGCACACCGCCGGAATCAACCACTACCGGAGCGGACCGAGCGACCCCGCCGCTCGGCGGAGGCACTACGACGACATCTTCGACGCGCTCGCCTTCTTCAAAGACGCTCCGCTGCTCCAGCCACCCGGCGAGGCGTACAGCTACAGCTCCTACGGATACGCGCTTCTGAACGCGGCGATTACGAGCGCGTCCGGGCAGCCGTTCAGCGAGGCGTTGGACTCCTTCGTCCTTCAGCCGCTCGGCCTGAACGAGACAAGCCTCGAGGACGTACGCCAGCTGCCGCCGAACGCGGTCACGCTCTACAAGATCAACCGGCTGACCAGCCCGGGCACGATCGCCCCGAACGATCAGAGCTTCGTGTGGGGGGCGTCGGGCATGCGCGCGACGACGCGCGATCTGGCGCGCTTCGGGTGGGCCTTCCTCTCGGGTGAGCTCGTAAGCGAGGAGACGCGGGACATGGCGCTGACGCCATTCCGCCTCCTCGAAGGTGAGACGGCTGGGATCGGGCGTTTCGATGTGGGGTTCGGCTGGCGGACCGGCGTCGACTGGGACGGCCGGCGCGTCGCGCACCACGCCGGTCAGACTCCTGGCGCCCGGACCGTGCTTATGGGCTATCCCGACGGCCGGGCTGTCGCTGCCCTGCTGCTGAACGTCCAGTGGACCTCGCGCATCGAGACAACGGCCGAGCTTCTCGCGGCCCCGCTGATGGAGGAGCAGGGGGCGGACGATGCGGATTGCCCGGCCGGAGTGTGGTCGTTCGAAGGCGAATTCGACGAGGAGGCGGAGAGCGGCGAGCTACGAATCGGGCCGGACGAAGGACTCTGCCTCGGTGCTTATCGTTCCGAGGGAGCGATGATCGCCACGTGGCTCGAGAACCAGCCGAACGTGCAGCGCGATTTCCCGCTTGTCCGGGTGGCGCGTCGAGGAAACGCGCATGTCTTCGCCATGGCCAACCCGTGGGGCCTGGCTCAGCTCCGGATCATGATCGAAGAGGACAGACTGAGCGGCCAAGGTGATGTGGCCGGCCGTGCCTTTTCGATCGAGGGCGCCCGGTGAGGCAGGGAAGCGCGCGGTAGTGACATCGCGTTCGGATCTGCGTTGCGGAAGCGTGCGAATCCTATTTATCATGGTTTGATGATGATTCCTTAGACGTCATCGACCGGGCTCTTTGCCGCGAACCGCCATGAACTCACTACTGATCCACCCCGAGTTTCCAGCGACCTTCTGGAGTTTTCAGTACGCGCTTCCCTTCGTGCGGAAGAAGGCGACATTGCCGCCTCTGGGGCTTCTCACGGTGGCTTCGCTGCTGCCCGACGATTGGGAGAAGCGCCTGGTCGATCTGAACGTCCGTTCCCTGGCGTCCGATGACCTGGATTGGGCAGACTACGCCTTCGTGGGGGGAATGGCTGTCCAGCGTGCCTCAACAAGGGACATTGTCGCCCGGTGCAACGAGGCGGGCGTCCCGGTCGTGGCCGGCGGGCCTCTCTTCACCGCCGAGCAGAGGGACTTCGCCGGGGTAGATCACTTCGTCCTGAACGAAGCCGAGGTCACGCTTCCCCGGTTCCTCGGCGACCTGGTAGAAGACAGTCCCGGCCGGGTCTACCGGGCCACCGAGTTCGCCGACGTCACCAAGAGCCCGCTGCCCCTCTGGGAGCTGGCCGACCTCGAGCGCTACCAGTCGATGAGCGTCCAGTACTCTCGGGGCTGTCCCTACGACTGCGACTTCTGCAACGTCACGGCCCTCTTCGGCCGGAGCCCCCGGATCAAGACTGCCGATCAGATCATCGGGGAGCTGGAGGCGCTTCGCAGTTGTGGCTGGCGAGGGCAGGTCTTCTTCGCCGACGACAACCTGATCGGCAACCGCAAGCACGTGAAGACCGAGCTCCTTCCGGCCCTGATCGAGTGGCAGCGGTCTCTGCTTGGTAGACGGGAGGCCAGGCGCCGGAAGGGTGAGATGACCTTCTACACCCAGGCCTCGGTGAACCTGGCCGACGACGACGAGCTCCTGGAGATGATGGCCGAAGCTGGCTTCAATACCGTGTTCGTGGGCATCGAGACACCCGACGAGGAGGGGTTGGTGGGGAGCAACAAGAAGCACAATCTCCGCCGGGACCTGATCGCCGACGTGAAGCGAATCCAAAGAGCCGGGCTCCAGGTCCAAGCCGGCTTCATCGTCGGTTTCGACTCGGACCGAGCGTCGATCTTCCAGCGCCAGATCGACTTCATCCAGAAGAGCGGTATCGTGACCGCCATGGTCGGGCTTCTCCAGGCACCCGCTGGCACGCGCCTCTTCGATCGGCTGAAACGAGAGGGACGGCTCCTGGGGAGAATCTCCGGGGACAACATGGACGGCACCACGAACATCATCCCGAAGATGGATGCGGAAGTTCTCAAGGTGGGCTACCAGAGGATCCTCGATCACATCTACTCCCCGAAACACTTCTACGAGCGCGTGCGGACATTTCTGCGGGAGTACCAGCTTCCCAAGGTGAAGACCCCCGTAACCTTGGAAGATTTCCGGGCCTTCTTCCGCTCGGTCTGGCACCTGGGGGTGCGGGGCGAGGAGCGCCGCCACTACTGGTCCCTCCTCGCCTGGACCCTTGTGCGCCGTCCCCGGCTCCTTCCGCTAGCCGTGACCCTGGCCATTCACGGCCATCACTTCCGAAACACAGCAGGTTCATGACCCCACCGACGAAGAGCAATCCCATCAACAACCAGCAGCACCCCAGACAGTACGCTCCGTGTTCCACTCCCATCCGGAAGGCGCCTGAAGCACCCTACTTGTGCGTCGAATGGGCTTCCGCAAGTCGGGAGAACCTCTATTCAGGTTCGGATGGGGAGGACGAGTGCGGCGAGATCCGGATCACGGCGGACGAGGACGGACTGAGTGGCCGCGGCGATATCGCCGGCCGGGCTTTTTAGATCGAGGGGAGCTCGGCAGAGTAGCTAGTGCCGATGTGCGTGGGCGTCGTCATCTTGTCTGCATGGCGATCGTGGAACTCGTATTCCAGGCTGTCGTTCTCGGCCTGTTGCTGCTCGGGGTAGCGCGACTGGCGATCAAGCTTCCCGTCCGGCGGGAGCTGCGGACGGCTCACGGTCTAGTCGCCGGCCTCCTGCTCGGCGCGTCCGCGGCAGCTCTGCTCTGGTTGGCCGTCACGTCGGAGGACGGTCGCCGGCTGCTCACCGTCATCGCGGCGCTCGTTCTGCTGTACGGCGGGTGGCGGGCCCGTCCGGCGTACGGGGCCGGCCGGCAGCTGCCGCCCGGATCGCTGGCTCTGGGACCGTCCCTCGACGCGATCCACGACCGCACCTTCTACCGGGACCAGGCCGCTCGATTCGGTCCGGTCTTCAAGATGAGCCAGTTCGGCCGGCCGGTGGTCTGCATCGTCGGGATCGAGAGGGCGCGGGAGGTCCTAGCCGGTCAAGCGGATTGCCTCAGCGGAGCGACCCTGCCCTACAACCGGTTCGTTCCGCGCGGGGCTCTTCGCTACATGCCGCGCTCCGATCATCGCGATGTCGCGCCCGTCTTTCGTGCGGCTCTCATGCGTCTGGACTTCCCGTCCGCCGAGCCGGATGCGCGCGCCGCGTTCCGAGCCGTGCTGGAGCAGATGGCCGCAGACAGCTCGGGCCGTCCCGAGGCCGGGATTCACCCACGGGACTACTGGGGGGTGATGCTGCTTCCCGCCCTGGCGCGCGTCTTCCTCGGACTCGAGCCGGCCAGGCCCGAGGTCGGACGGATCGGACGGCAGGTGCCGAAACTGGAGCTGGGACGCGGCGGGGGACCGCTCTGGCGCCGCCAGGTGCGGGAGGCGCTGGACACAACGGCCGATGTGCTGCGCAACGCCACCGAGTCGGAAGGGCCCGCGCCTGGTTCCGCCCTCGCCCATCTTCTGGCGGCCGAGCCCGCCCTGTTCGACGACCCGACGCTCACCAAGAACCTGATCCTCATCCTTCGCCTGGCGTACGGCGATCTGACCGGCCTGTTCGACTGGTTGTTCAAGATGCTGAGCGACCATCCCGACCGGCTCGCGCAGCTGCGGGAGGAGGGACCGGCCGCCGCGAACACAGTGCCTGCCAGCGCAGGGGCCACCGACGCGGTGTCGGCCAGCCCAGTGGCTGGTACCGCGGCCGGTGGAGTCAACGGACACCCCCCGACACTGGCAGAGCGGATCGTGATGGAGACGGTGAGGCTGGAGCAGAGCGAGTTCCTGTACCGCAAAGTGATCCGGCCCGTAAGGCTCGATGACGTGGTTCTCCCGGCCGGCTGGCTGCTGCGCGTGTGCATCCAGGAGAGCCACCGGAGCGCGGACGTGTTCGAGGAGCCCGATCGCTTCGACCCGGACCGGTTCGCCCGCCGCGCTTTCTCGCGCGCGGAGTATTCTCCGTTCGGCATCGACAGCCACGCCTGCATGGGCGCCCGGCTC
>JBDHGL010000084.1:0-9978 GCA_039589875.1 Gemmatimonadota bacterium | reverse complement strand
CCGCACGTCTTCGGGAGGGCCTTCGTAATCCTCATCGGTCGTGCCGATCAGGGTGAGCCGGTTCCACGGCAGGACGAACATGATCCGGCCGTCCAGCGAAGACTCGAAGATGAGCGCACGCTCGTGCCCGATGCGGTCTCGCCGCACGTGAACATGCGTGCCGCGCGTCGGCCTCAGAAGCGGAGCGCCTCCGGCCCCGGTTCGCCGCAGCGTCTCGTCCACCCACGGGCCGGTCGCGTTCACGACCACTCGGGCATGGATCTCCCACTCCTCCATCGTTTCGAGCGCCTTGTCTCGAACGCGTACCCCGGTAGCCCGCCCGGCTTCTTCCAACAGACCGACGACCTCCACTCGGTTCGCGACGGCTGCGCCCGACTCCGCCGCGGCCCGAACGGTGGTCAGAACGAGCCTGGCGTCATCGACCTGGGCATCGAAGTAGCGAGCGCCGCCCAGCAGGCCGTCGGACGATAGAGTCGGCTCGCGCCAGAGCACCTCGCGCTCGCTTAACATCTGGTGACGCTCGACGTTGCGGAATAAAGAGAGCGCGTCGTAGAGCCACATCCCGGCATCCAGCTTCAGCTTTCCAACTCGCCCTTCACGGTAGAGCGGGAAGACGAACTCGAGCGGACGCACCATGTGGGGCGCGATTCGCAGCAGGGTGCTGCGCTCTCGGCTCGCGTCGAACACCAGGTCGAACTCGAACTGCTCCAGGTAGCGGAGGCCTCCGTGAACCAGCCGCGAGGATCGGCTGCTCGTGCCCTCTCCGAAATCTCGCGCCTCCACGAGCGCGCTCCGTAGCCCTCGAGAAGCCGCATCGCGGACTGCCGCTGCCCCGGTGATCCCACCACCGATGACGAGCACATCGAAGCGCTCGGCTCTCAACCGGCCGAGGTGCTCCGAGCGCTTCACGGCGTCAGCACGATCTTGCCGATACTCTCGCCGCTCTCGAGGCGCTCGTGCGCTTCGGCCACCCGTTCGAGCGGCCAAACGACATCGACGACGGGAGCGAGCGTGCCGTCGAACACCAGCCCCATCACCTCGAGAAACTCCGGGTGGCTCGCCATCGTGCTGCCGATGATCCGAAGCTGCTTCCAGAACACGAGGCGTATGTCCTGGCAGCCTTCGGCGCCGGTCGTAGCCCCGTACGTCACGAGACGGCCGTCGCGGGCGAGGGCCCGAACGGTGCTCTTCCAGGTCGCCTGGCCGACGCTGTCCAGAGCGACATCTACGCCTTTGTGCTCGGTGAGCTTCCAGATGGACGCCGAAACATCCTCACGCTCCCGATCGATCACCTCATCAGCGCCGAGACCGCGGACCGCCTCCACGTGCTTTCCGCTCGTCACCGCGAGGACCCGTGCCCCCACATGCTTGGCGATCTGGATGGCCGCCGTTGAGACCCCACCGGACGCACCGGTGATGAGCACGGTCTCACCGGCACCCAGCCCCGCCCGCGAGATCAGGGCCCTCCAGGCCGTCTGGAAGACGAGCGGCACGGCCGCAGCGCTCTCCGCCGCGAAACCCTCGGGCAGCCGGAGGAGGTTCGCAGCCGGCACGCGAACGAGCTCGGCCAGAGCCCCATGGACGTGTTCGCCGAGTATATGATAGCGCTCGCAGAGGCTGTGTTTATCGCGCCCACACGCCTCGCATTCTCCGCACCACAAGCCCGGGTTCGCGGTGACACGGTCGCCGACGTTCCATCCCTCCACTCCAGCTCCGAGCTCGACCACTCGGCCCGCGAAGTCGGAGCCGCCGACGTGCGGAAAGGGGACATCCAGGCCGGGAAGGCCGCGCCGGACCCAGAGGTCGAGGTGGTTGAGGGCAACCGCTTCAACCCCTACGAGCACCTCGCCCGGCCTTGGATCGGGATCGGTAAGGGTACCGATTGTAAGGACTTCCGGCCCACCGTTCCGCTCGAAATACGCCGCCTTCATCTGCTTCCCTCCCCGTACGCACGGCTGGTCGCTCGGACCTTCAGCGCGGTGGAATGGTACTTGAGATCGATTCTCAACCATACTTGAAATCCGTTCTCAACCAGCGTAATTTTGGAATCTAAATTGATAATGGTTATCCATTTCGGCCGCTCGTCGGCCGTTTCGGCGCTCTGAGCAACAAGGTAGGGCTCGGTGCGGCCAGCCACGACGGGACAGATCACCGAAAAACAGGACATCGATAGATGGCGGACCACCTGCTCGAGATCAGCAACCTCCACGTCTCTCTAGAAGGCGAGGACACCGAAATCCTGCGCGGCGTCGATCTCGTGGTCGACCCGGGCGAGATCCACGCGCTCATGGGGCCGAACGGTTCGGGAAAGAGCACGCTGGCGAAGGTCATTGCCGGCCATCCCGGATACGAGGTGACGGACGGAGATATCGTCTTCGAGGGCAAGAGCATCCTCGAGCTGGAGCCGCACGAGCGAAGCCGTGATGGGATCTTCATGGCGTTTCAGTATCCGGCCGAGATCCCGGGAGTGACCATCGCCAACTTCCTACGCACTGCACTCAATGCCCGGCGCGAGGGCGATGACGAGATCGACGTGTTCAAGTTCCATGGACTCCTCCAGGAGAAGATGGCGCTTCTCCAGGTCGACCCCGACTTCGCGACCCGGTACGTCAACGATGGGTTCAGCGGGGGCGAAAAGAAGCGCAACGAGATCCTCCAGATGGCCGTGCTGGAGCCCCGGCTCGGCGTCCTCGACGAGACGGACAGCGGTTTGGACATAGACGCGCTGAAGATCGTGGCCAACGGGATCAACACTCTGGCCGGCCAGGATGAGTCGCCGGGCGTGCTGCTGATCACGCACTACAAGCGGATTCTCCAATACATCCACCCGGGCCACGTTCATGTGATGCTGGACGGCAGGGTGGTGGAGAGTGGTGGCCACGAGCTGGCCGATCACCTCGAAGAGCACGGTTACGACTGGCTGAAGGAAGCCGCCGCGGTTCCGGCCGAGGCCTGAGCCGCGGAATCCCATTCGGGAAAGAGGAAAAATGCCACGCAACGAGACGATCGCCGAACTGGAACTCGACGAGTACAAATACGGCTTCGTCACGGAGGACAAGCCCGTCTTCAAGTCCCAGAAGGGCTTGAGCGAAGAGGTCGTCCGTCAGATCTCAGCACACAAGGAAGAGCCGGAGTGGATGTTGAAGTTTCGGCTCAAGGCGCTGGAGATCTTCGAATCCAAGCCGATGCCCGACTGGGGCGGCGACCTCACGAAGCTCGATCTGGATGAGATCTACTTCTACATCCGGCCACAGGACCGGATGGAGCACTCGTGGGATGACGTTCCGGAAGAGATCAAGAACACCTTCGAGAAGCTCGGCATCCCTGAAGCGGAGCGGAAGGTCCTTGCCGGCGTCGGCGCCCAATACGAGTCGGAGATGGTCTATCACTCGCTGCGGGAGGAGTGGGAGGAGCAGGGCGTCATCTTCGAGTCGATCGAGGACGGGCTCAAGAAGTACCCCGACCTCTTCCGGGAGCACTTCTCGACGGTCATTCCGACCGCTGACAACAAGTTCTCCGCCCTGAACTCGGCCGTCTGGTCCGGCGGGTCCTTTGTCTACATCCCGAAGGGGGTGAAGGTCGAAATCCCGCTCCAGGCCTACTTCCGCGTCAACGCCGAGCAGATGGGCCAGTTCGAGCGCACGCTGATCATCGCCGATGAGGGATCGGAGGCTCACTACATCGAGGGGTGCACCGCCCCGGTCTATACGACCGAGTCGTTTCACTCCGGAGTGATCGAGATCATCGTCAAGCGGAACGCGCGCTTCCGGTACACGACGATCCAGAACTGGTCAAACAACATGTACAACCTCGTCACCCAGCGAGCGCTGGTGCAGGCGGGCGCCTTCATGGAGTGGCTGGACGGGAACCTCGGCTCGAAGCTGACGATGAAGTACCCGTCCTGCTTCCTGGTCGGGGAGGGCGCCCACGGCCAGATCCTCTCGATCGCCTACGCCAGTGATGGCCAGCATCAGGACACGGGGGGCAAGATCGTGCACGCGGCGCCGAACACGACGTCGCAGATCACCTCCAAGTCGATCTCCAAGGGCGACGGTCGCTCATCCTACCGGGGGCTGCTGAAGGTGTACGAGGGAGCGACGGCCGCACGCTCGAACGTCGAGTGCGACGCGCTGCTGCTGGACGAGACCTCGCGAACCGACACCTACCCGTACATCGAGATCGATGAGAACACGGCCTCGGTCGGTCACGAGGCGACCGTATCCAAGGTGGGTGACGAGCAGCTCTTCTATCTGATGAGCCGCGGTCTCTCACAGGAGGAGGCGATGGCGATGATCGTGCGCGGATTCATCGAGCCGATTGCCAAACAGCTTCCTCTCGAGTACGCGATCGAGTTGAATCGACTCGTCGAGCTCGAAATGGAAGGAAGCGTAGGCTAAGGCACACTCTGGCGCGGCGTCCCGGGATTCCGCTCCGCGAGTCGGCGGATTGGAAATCCGATACTCGCTTCGCGAAAACCCACGCAGCCGACCGAGAGTAACTACGCTGCTTCAATTTGAACTGACGCGACAAAGGAATGGTGAGGATTCTTGGGAAACGGAACGACAACCGTGGACATGGACCGGACGGCAGGTGAGGGCGTGAGGCTGGCCGATGTCGGCGGCGCTTTCGCCGCGATCGAGAGGCTGAACGAGCCGCCGATTCTAAACGATCATCGGCGGCGGGCATGGGATCGGTATCAGGAGCTCCCGATGCCGACGAAGAAGTCCGAGGAGTGGCGTTACACGGATATCTCGAAGCTCGATCTCGAGAGCTTTGCGCCCGCGCTGCCCGAGCGGGCAGGCAAGACGAATGCAGGCATCCCGGCCGCTCTCGACGAGCTGGAAGACGTCCCCGAGTCGGTTCGGGACGTGCTGGCGCGTTCTCGCGAGCGGAGCGCCGTCCTGGTGGACGTAGACGGCAGAACGGTCTACCACCGGATCGACGATGAACTGGTCGAGCAGGGCGTCATCTTCGCCCCGCTGTCGCAGGTCGCGGAGAGCCACCCGGATTTGCTCGAGAAGCACCTTTTTACGAGCGATATCCCGCCGATGGAGGAGAAGATGTGGGCCGCCCACATCGCACTTCTCTCGGACGGCTATTTGCTCTACGTCCCGCCCGGTGTCCGCGTCGAGACCCCGGTTCACGCGTTCCACTGTCTGACCCGTCCGGGCATCGTCACCTCCTCACACTCTCTCGTAGTGGTCGAGAGCGGAGCGGATGCCACGCTCATCGACGAGTACCTGTCCGAGGATCTGCCGGACTCCTCGATCAGCCTGGCCGGCACCGAGCTGTTCGCAGGAGACGACGCCACGCTCGGGTACATCGCGCTGCAACGGTATGGGCGGGGGGTCAAGCACTTCGGTCTCCAGCATGTCACTGCGCAACGCGACAGCCGCCTAGCCGGGATCAACGTGAGCTTGGGCGCCGACCTCGCACGGGCCGATGTGACAAGCCACCTGGAGGGCGCCGGGAGCGAGAGCGAGATGCTCGCCCTTTGGTTCGGAGACCGGGATCAACACTTCGATCACCACACGCGCCAGCATCATGCGGCGCGGAGCGCCCACAGCGACCTTCTCTACAAGGGAGCGCTGACGGACTCCGCGCAGAGCGTGTTTCGCGGTCTCATCCGGGTCGAGCCGGATGCGCAGCTCACCGATGCCTATCAGACGAACCGGAATCTCCTGCTGAGCGACAAGGCCAGCGCCCGCGCGCTTCCGAACCTCGAGATCGAAGCGGACGACGTTCGGTGTTCGCACGGCGCGACGGTGGGTCAGGTGGAGACCCGGCAGCTCTTCTACCTGATGAGCCGGGGCCTCAGCCGCGAACAGGCCGAGAAGCTTCTCGTGTTCGGCTTCTTCGAAGAGGTGCTCGGGCGGATTCCGGTCGAGGGCGTAAGGTCCCGGATCCGCGAAGCGATCGAACGGAAGATCGGCCCTTGAGTGATTTCATGGCGGTGGCCAGACTGGACGAGATTCCCGACGAAGGCATCAAGACGGTTCAGGTCGAAGGGCAGGAACTCGTGCTGGTCAGGCGTGACGGCCGGGTGTTCGCGCTCGAGGATCGGTGCTCACACGAGGAGTTTCCACTCTCGGCGGGAGAAGTGACCGGCGATCAGATCACGTGTGCCTTGCACGGTGCTCGCTTTGATCTCGAATCCGGCGCCGCAAAAGGGCTTCCCGCGGTTCTGCCGGTATGTACGTTCGAGTGCCGCGTGGAGGGTGACGAGGTTCAGGTAAAGATCTGACTACGCCAATACGATGAACACCGCGGTAGCAGCTCGAGCCTACGACGTCCAGACGGTTCGTCGCGATTTTCCGATTCTCGATCGCACCGTTCACGACGTGCCTCTGGTTTACCTCGACAGCGCGGCCAGCTCCCAGCGGCCCCGATCGGTGCTCGACGCGATGCGCCGCCACTACGAGACCTCCCACGCCAACGTGCACCGCGGAGCCCACGAGCTGAGCGTCCGGGCCACGGAGGCCTATGAGGGCTCCCGTCGCACGGTCGCCGATTACGTCGGAGTAGCGGCCGAAGAGATCGTCTTTGTCCGCGGTACCACGGAAGCCATCAACCTGGTGGCCGGCAGCTGGGGCATCGCCAACCTGGGCCAGGGCGACGAGGTGCTCCTCACCAAGATGGAGCACCACTCGAACATCGTTCCGTGGCAGATCCTCGCGGAGCGTACCGGGGCACGCCTCCGCTTCGTCGATGTCACGCCCGAGGGCCGGCTGGACATGGCCGACCTGACGCGCCTCCTCTCCGGGCGAACTCGCCTGGTAGGCGTAACCCACGTTTCGAACAGCTTGGGCGTGATCAACCCGGTCCGGGAGATCGCGGAGCTGGCTCACGCGGCCGGCGCTCTGTGTCTGGTGGACGGAGCCCAGGGGGCCCCCCATCTGCTCTCGGATGTGGCCGGTATCGGCTGCGATTTCTACGCGTTCAGCGGCCACAAGATGTGCGGGCCTACTGGAATCGGAGCCCTCTGGGCGCGCGGCGAGCTTCTGGAGGCGATGCCGCCGTACCAGGGCGGGGGCGAGATGATCTCGGCTGTCACGCTGGATGGATCCAGTTGGGCCACGGTACCGCACAAGTTCGAGGCGGGAACGCCGAACATAGCGGGCGCGGTCGGTCTGGCAGCGGCGATTCGCTACCTGGAAAGCATCGGACTTGACGCGCTTCGCTCCTACGAATCCGAGCTCGCCGATTATGCCCTCGAGCGGCTCGGCCGGATCGACGGGCTTCGTTTGTACGGCCCGACGACCGACCGAGTGGGCGTCTTTTCCTTCACGTACAAGGACGTGCACCCGCACGACCTGGCGACGATCCTCGACCACCGTGGTGTCGCCATCAGGGCGGGCCACCATTGCAATCAGCCGCTGATGGACCATCTCGGTGTCGTTGCGACGGCGCGCGCCAGCCTCTACCTGTACAACACGCGCGAAGAGGTCGACGTCCTGTGTGACTCGATCCTCCTCGCTGGCGAGGTATTTGGCGGCCATGGCTGAGCGCCTCACCGCCGAGTGTGCGTCCAAGTGAGCGAACCAAAAAAGCCAACGTCCGGCCCCCCGATCGATCGGTCCATCCCGAGCGCTCTCTCCGACCTGTTTCAGGAGGTCATCCTCGACCACTACCGCCGACCGAGGAACAAGGGCGCACCGGACGAATCCACTCACTCGATCGTCATGAACAACCCGCTCTGCGGGGACGTGATCGAGCTCTTTCTCGGCGTGAGCGGCGACCGGATCGAAGAGGTGCGCTTCGAGGGCCGGGGGTGCTCGATCAGCCAGGCTTCCGCGTCCATGATGACCGAGCGACTCAAGGGGACGAAGCTCGGCGACGCCCGCGCTCTCTCCGCCAAGTTCACGCGGCTCCTCCACGGAGAGGCGGGGCTGGAGCGGGACGAGGAGTTGGGAGACCTCCGAGCCCTATCGGGCGTCTCCCGTTTCCCGGTTCGCATCAAGTGCGCCCTCCTCGGGTTCAACTGCCTGCAAGAGCTGATCGGAGATCCGGCCGCTCCCGGCGATTCCGGAGGCCGTCGTCGCGCCGGAGAGCTGCCGTAACGTCCTCCCCCCATAGCCGCTCAGTGAATTCCCTTCCGGAGGGCCGCGTGCTCAGAATCGCGGGCGGCGTATACCAGGTGGACGTGGGCGGCGAGATCCTGGACTGCACTTTGCGCGGCCGGCTGAAGTTGGGTGACGAGCAGGTGGTCACCGGAGATCACGTTCTTCTCGAGCCCCTGCCGGACGGAGGCTGCCGGATCGACCGCCTGCTGCCGCGCACAAGCAAGATCTCGCGCCGCGCGGTGGCCGGCAGCCGCGAGCAGACCATAGTCGCCAACGTGGATCAGCTGGCCGCCGTCGTGGCGTTCGACAGACCTGCGCCCGACTTCCGGCTACTCGATCGTTTTCTCGTGTTGGCCGAGCTGAACGACCTTGCCGCGTTCATCGTGCTCAACAAGGTCGACCTCGCGGAGTCGGCCGAGCCGGAAGGGTTCGATGTCTATTCGGCGGCCGGCTACGAGGTCCTCACGACAAGCGCCAAGCGGGGCGAGGGCACGGAGGCGCTCCGCCGGAGGTTGGGAGGAAACTCCACCGTCTTCGCCGGACCATCCGGCGTCGGCAAGTCCAGTCTTCTGAACCTTCTTCTCCCAGACAGCGAGCTGACGGTGCGCGAGGTGAGCCGAAAGCTCGGTCGGGGGAGGCATACAACCGTGGGCTCCACGTTCTTCAGGCTGCCGGAGGGCGGCTACGTGGTCGATACTCCGGGCCTCCAGCACCTGGCACTGTGGCAAATCCGGCCGAACGAACTAGCCGGAGCGTTTCCCGAGTTTCGACCGGCGATCGGTCAATGCCGGTTCAGCGACTGCTGGCACCTCAAGGAGCCCGACTGCGCGGTGCGAATGCTGTTGGCCTCAGGGGCGGCCAGCGACAGCCGATACGCCAGCTTCGCGTTGCTGCTCGAAGAGGCGCGCGAGGCGTCCGGCTGATGGCTTCGAGCGAGTATCCATCCGCTCTCGCAGACCAGCTTGCTCGGTACGAGGCACATCGGGCGGAGCCCCCGGACGGGACGACGCTGGCCGCCGTCATTCTCTTGCTTCGGCCCGGCAACGGGGAGGCGGAGGTGCTGTTCGTCGTGAGAGCCAGCCATGAGAGCGACCCCTGGTCCGGCCACGTGGCGCTCCCGGGTGGACGCTGGGAACCGGGTGATGCGGACCTCGAGGAGACGGCGCTTCGAGAGCTGCACGAGGAGACCGGCCTCGAGCTGGGGAGACAGGACATCCTCGGCCGGCTGGATGAGCTTCACCCGGTGAGTCGGCACATCCCACGCATCGCGATCACCCCGTTCGTCGGCTGGCGAGAGGCTCTTCCGAAGGTCAGGCGAACCGTGGAGATCGACGGCCACTTCTGGGTTCCGGTCTCGGAGCTTCGAACGCCCGCCCGGCGCGGCACGCTCGACTTCCGGCGGGACGGTGAGGATTTCAGCTTCCCGACGATCGAGTACGGCGGCCACGCGGTATGGGGACTCACCTTCTCGATCGTGAGGAACTTCTTGGATCTGTCCGAGAGCCCTTAGCCGGCGCGGGCCAGCTCCTCGAGGATCGCGCCTCGCACCTCATCCACCATCTCCGGCCAGCCGACGCTCTCTTCCTTCGTCACCGTAACGAAGTTGTCGGCCATGAACAGAGCTCGCACGCCGCGGACCTTGAAGAGCCTCTCGGCAAGGGAATCGGCGCCGGATGGCGGCGGCTCGAAGTAGGATTTGCCCTGTTCTTCGAAAATCGCCCGCTCGAGCTCGAATTTGGCCGCGTTCGGGTTGGGGGTCCCAGATATCCTGATCTTCGGCTCAGCGCCGGCGGCCAAATCTCCTCCCCGTTCTCTTTATCCTCCAGCCCGTCTAGCTTCGTTCGTGAATGCGGGGCTTCCTGCAAATCATACTGTAGACGCAACCTGCGGGATCAGCAAGGGGATCCGAGCTCCG
>JBDHGL010000083.1:0-10498 GCA_039589875.1 Gemmatimonadota bacterium | reverse complement strand
CCACAGCTCTTCGGTGAGCTGCAGGATGTATTCGCCTTCCTTTTCCTCGAGCGCCTCAGCCGGGATCCGCACGTACTCGCGCGACGCGGCGGCCGGCGCGTAGGCCTGATCGGCGCCCATGATCCCGAGCGGCATGCCCAGTGCACTCCGCCACATCACGTCGGTGACGAACGAGAAGCGGCGACCATCCCAGGCGTACACGAACGGGCACGATCCCTTGAGCACCTGCCGTTGGACCACGGTCTGGCCGCTGCGGGGCTGGAACAGTGTTTGGGGGACCCCGTTCGTCCACACCACCCGGACGGCGTCAGCCAGGGGCCGCGAGCCGAGGCCGACGTGCGTCGTCGGCCGAGTGACCGTGCGTGCCTGGTACAGCTCGCCCGCTCGCACCTCGACCCTCGAGCCGATCCCGAAGTGGTTGGCCTTTCCGCTCCCGGCTCGGAGTCCGACCAGCTGGACCTTTAGATAGTGGTTGGCGTTCCCGCCGTCGTTGCGAAGCAGCCGGATCTCGCCCTGCGATCCCGAAACGAACAGGTCCAGATCACCGTCGTTCTCGTAGTCCGAGACGAACACGCGGCGGGCATCCGGCAGCTCCCCCGGCAGCGCGGACGAGAGGTCCTCGAACCGCCGGTCGCCGTCGTTGTGCAAGAGAAAAAGGCCACGCCCGGCCTCCTCGGCTCCGCCCGCCGCGATTACCAAATCGAGGAACCCGTCGTTGTCGAAATCGAAGAAGGAGGCGTCCAGATCTTGGGCCCCCTGCAGCTCGAGCTCGAGCTCCTTGAGCCCACTCTCCGGCTCGAAGGTCCCGTCGCCCCGATTGCGATAGAATCGGTGCCGCCCGGCTCCAGGCCCGATGACGAACAGATCCAGGTGGCCGTCGTTGTCGTAGTCGCCGGCGGCAACTGCGGTGGCCTCGACTTCGGCCATTCCGCTCGCAGGGCCGACGCTCTGGAAGCGACCTTGCCGCATGTTCGTGTAGAGGGTGCTCGGCGCGCCGGCGTTGGCAACGAAGAGATCGATGTCGCCGTCGCCGTCGTAGTCCCCGAAGGCAGTCTCCCGGCTGTCCACCTCGCCGCCGGCCAGCCCCATGGCCTCGCCGCGCTCGGCGAACGTCCCATCCATGTTGTTCCGGTACAGGCGGTTCGGGCCCTCGTTCGTCACGTAGATGTCCAGATCGCCATCGTGGTCGGCGTCGAGGAAGACAGCACCCCGGCCGATCGAATCGTCTCCGATCCCCGCGGCAGCGGTGACGTCGGCGAACGTTCCGTCCCCCTCGTTCCGGTACAGACGATCTGGACCAGCCTCGACCACGTACAGGTCTAGTCGGCCATCGTTGTCGTAGTCGCCAAAGGCGGCCGCCACCTGCCGACCATCGGGATCTAGGCCCACCTGTTCGCTCACGGCCGTGAACCGGCCCATCTCGTTCTCGAGCAGAAGTCCGGTACGATCAGCCTCCGCCGCCGATCTGCCGACGGCGTACAGATCCGCGTCGCCATCGCCATCGTAGTCGGCGACGGCAAGGAGCCCGCCTGGCCCTGGCTCGCCGACGGCCCCTTCGCCCGTGACCCAGTCCGCGGCGAGGGCCGCGGCGCCGGTCACGTCGGTGAAGCGGATCGCAGCAAGCTGGGCGCGAGCCAGTTCGTCCGTGACATCGAGCGCGAAGCCGCGGCTGAAAGTGGGGAAGCCCGTTCTATTCAGCCCTTGCCACAGGAGGTCGGGAACGCCGACGCCGTACTCGGTCGTCTGCCCCATGGAAGCGTGAAACGCGGCGGCCGGTTCGATCGCATCAGCGGCCCTTGATGCCAGCGCCAGGCGTAGTGTTTCGTCGTAGTGTGACCGTGCTCCAGCCGGGAGCTCCGCGAAGATCGCCCTGATCTCCTCCAGATGCCGCGTTGCCTCGTCGGCCTTTCCGTTGTGAAGCAGAACCTCCAAGAGCTGGATGCGAACCATGAGGTTGGTCGGCAGGACCTCGGCGATCGTCGCCAGATAGCGCTCACGCCGCTCCCGATCCCCGGGTGAGTCCGACCGCGCAGCTAACTCCGCAAGCGCGTACAGCGTCCGCACGTGACCGGGTGACCGCTCGAGCGTGCGCTGGAGCTCGGCGAGGGCCTCGGCCTCCCTGCCGGTGTGCAGGTAGATTTGGGCGAGAAGATACCGAGCGTCCGGGTCTTCGGGCGTAATCTCGAGGGCCTGCGTGATGTAGGCCTCGGCGTTGGCCCGGTCGTCGCCGAGCATGTAGACGAGCCCCAGGTTGGCGTATCCCAACGCCTCCCGGCGCTCCAGGTCGATGACCTTCCTGAACTCGGCCTCGGCTTCGCCGAGCTTGCTCTCCTCCAGGTAGGCCAATCCCAGCGTCCTGGCCGTGATCAGCTCGCGGAGCCTGCGCTCGTCCGGAGCGCGCTCGCACGCGGCCAGCACCAGGGTCAGTGAGACCCAAAGCCATGGAGCAATCCTTCGCACGCCGATCCTCCTGCTGGAGGCCACTCGCCCACGCGTACCGCAGCTCGGAGTCTGCGAGCCGCGGGCCCGCCGGAAGCCGATCAGTACAAGAATAGGGGATTCGTGGTCAGCCGGCTTGAGGGTCGCGATACAGCGTCCGGCGTCAGCCCAACACGGAGAAGCTGCTGTCCCGGTTGACCCCTCGGTTTCGCGAGTAGAAACCGACATCGAGCGTCTGCCCCGTGTAACGGCCGGTGATGGCCACCGGGTCTCGGTCGTGATCGTGCCCCTGCTCACAGGCTCCGATCAGCTCCGCCATCATCAGGCCGACCACGGGAGCGTTCTTGAACTGGTTTCCGCTCGTTCCGACGGCCATGTAGAACCCGCCGAGGTCCGACCGGTCATAGACGGGAATCCAATCGTCGCTCACGTCGTACAGATCAGCGATGCCCTTCGGCCGGTTCGGGATCCGCAGATCCGGCATGCGTAACGCCAGCCGATAGACCTGGGCCCGCCATTGATCCACCGTGACCTCTCGGTCGAAATCGTCTGGATCGTCGATCCACTCCTTGGGATCACACTCGGGGTCCTGGCTGCCGACGAGGAGGGTGCCGCCGACTTCGGAGCGACAATAGCCCCCGATGTCGCCGTCGGAGACGAACGGTAGCCGCTCTTTCACTGGGCTCGGCAGGTAGTGCACCTCGTGGCGGAGGGCTCTGGTCTTGACGTTCATGGTGCCGTCGATCCCGGCCATTCGGTTGATGACGAAGGAATGAGGCCCGGCCGCGTTGACGACGATGGGCGAGTCGATCTCTTGGCCATCCTTCAGCGTGATCCCCAGTACGCTGTGCCCGCGCCTACGTATGTCTGCCACCTCGGCGTTGAACCTGAACTCGCCGCCCCGTTCTTCTGCGGCGCGCTGGAGATTGTGGGTGGCCAACTGCGGATCATTGATGTGGCCCGCGGAGGGAATGAAGACCGCTCCCGAGACCGTCTTGCCGGACGGTTCCCCGAAGCTCTTATCGTCAGGCCGTCGCGCGGGGAAGAAGGCGGTGAGGTCGAAGAACGGCAGCTTTCTTTTCAGCGTGGCGACATCCCACTCCTCATAAGGGATGCCCAGCTCGTCGTGAAATCGGAGATGTCGGCTGAAATCGTGGTTCTGGGAGAGGATGACCGCCATGCCCGTCTGAATGAGTCGGGCGTACCCTTTCTCATCTTCCGCCCCGATGTAGGAGGCCCAGTCCCTCCAGTGGAGGAAGCTCTCGTAGGCGAGCGCCGTGCCGTCCCAGGTGGAGTAGTGCGTCCGGACGATGGCGCAGGTGCTGCCGGTAGATCCGTCGCCGGCCGCCGGCAGCTTGTCGACGTTGAGCGTTTGGTAGCCTCTCTTGGCCATCTCGAAGGCGATGGCGGCTCCGATTACGCCCGCCCCGATAATGACTGCATCAGGCCGATCGTTCATCACATCTCCGGAAGATGATCCGTCCACCACCGGGCGGCGGACTGCTGAGTCCACTCCGCAGCTCCGTCACAGGCGGCCAGCATGTCGGCAAGCGCATCCACGGTCTGCGGCCGTCGCGAGGGGTCCTTCTCCAGGCACTTTAGCACGATTTGGTCGAGGGCAGGAGGTATCGACTGTTCCGTACGGCTCGATGGGGCGGGTGGCCTCTCGCGAACGTGCTTGACCATCGTTTGAAGCCCTGATGAGCCCTCGAAGACGTGCGTGGCCGTGAGCATCCAGAACGCCACGCAGCCGAGCGAGTAGATGTCCGCGCGCCCGTCCACCTCCTCGCCGGCCACTTGCTCGGGCGCGATGAAAGCGGGCGTGCCGCCGGCGGAGAATTCGGCGGTCAGCTTGACATCCTCGCTGCCGTCGTGATGGTGCAGCTTGACGAGCCCGAAATCGAGCACCTTCACCCAATCCACCTGCCGGCCGTACCGGCACACGTAAACGTTCGCGGGCTTTACATCTCGGTGAATCAGCCCGTTCTCGTGCGCCTCGCCCAAGGAGTCGCATATCTGCTCGAGGAGGTAGATGGAGCGAGCTGGAGGGAGCGGGCCGAAACGCTTGACGAGAGCGTCCATGTCGAGGCCGCGCAGCAGCTCCATGACGTAGTAGAACGTCCCCCCTTGCTCGATTCCGAAGTCGTAGACCTGAATGGTGTGAGGTGAGGACATCGACGCCGTAACCTGCGCCTCCTGTTCGAAACGAGCGAGCATGGTGCCTTGGCTCTCGGGATCTCGGGCCACGACCTCGGGACGTATGAACTTGACCGCAGCGGGGCGAGCCAGAAGGCAGTGGTTGGCCCGCCACACTTCGCCCATTCCGCCTTCGCCCAAGCGGGATTCGAGCGCGTAACAGCCCAGCTTTCGTGCTTCCGCCAGGTCGACGTTCATCCCGTACACGATGCGAGAGCCCAGATATGCGAGCGCGACGGCCAACGCCGGACTTACCGACGATGCCACGTATCGAATTGCGGGAATCTCGAACCCGGCGACGCCTTCGAGAACTGCCAGACCCAACGGTCGGGTGGTGGCGGCCGTGATCGCCGCGATCAGCGTCATGTGCGGCGGACTCGGAACGATCAGCGGAAAGAAGATGATCAGGGGCGTCACCCAGGTGACGTACGGAACGTCACCGATCTCCACGTACATGATCCACGGAGCGAAGACGGCAAGGAAGAAACAGATGACGACTTCGTACACTAGAGCGAGCCGCAGCACCGTCAAATCCGTGACCAGGCGGCTGCCCGAGAGGACGACCAAAACCGCAGCCAGCCCCACTCCGATGATGCTGCCGACGACGAGCTGCGCGTTCAGGAGTCCGATGACCAGCTGGAAGTACAGCAGATCGAAGAGGGCACCGATTCCCATCAGAGCGAGCATGATCCAAGCAAGGATCTTGACCCGATCGCGGGCCTTCTCGAGCAGATCGGGAGTAAGACCCGACCATGCGCGCCGGGCGACGGCGGGATCCGACAGGCGTCGGAAGACAGTGGCTTCGTTCAATTTCGCCGGGACACCTGCCACGTGCCGTTTTGGGTGGTGCCGCTGTCGATATGGAGCGTCTCGAACGTTCCCTTGATCGAGTCCCCCTCGATGCGGCCGAGAAAGGTCGTGTGGAGCGTGCATCCGCAGTCGGGATCCGGGTACCGGTTCAGGGTGCCCCGCACGTTTCCCGCTTCCGCCCGAACGAAGCGGATCGTGAGCCGACTGGCAGAGGACGAAGCGCTCTCCGTCCCGAAGCCCCTGGAACTCTTGTATCCGACGATCTGCGGCTTCGAGGCTGCCTCCATTAGGACGTAGCCGGTTGCAGAGTCCGCTTCCGCGCCGAGCTCGAAGAAGATCTCACCGCTCCGGCCGCTTTCATCGCTCGCGTACGACCCGGTCCATTCGCCGGCCAGAAGCATCAGATCGTTCGGCGGGCCCTCGACGGGCACCGGGGCAGGCTGGACGGAGCAGGAAACGAAGAGCGCCGCTGCCACTGAGCTGCCGAGTGTTGCCTTGAGCCACATGCCTTCCTCCTCAACCTTACTCTAGCTGCCGCTCGCCTAGACGTCTGTCGGGAGGTGGATGATCTCACTGTCGGGCGATGCACCTGGCCGCGCTGGGCCGTCAAACAACAAACGGTGCCCTGAAGTGTAGTCTCTAAAGAGGTTTACGATGCGACGCTTCGATCGACGGGAGTTCGTACGCGTGTCCGCCATGGCTGCCGGCGGATTCGCACTGGCAGCCTGTGACGGCGGTTTAGCGACGCCAAGCGGACCTGTCGGGCCGCCCGCTCCGGGCGAGCCTCCTCCATCCCCACCTCCTTGGGATCCGCCCGGCCCGTCCACGGCAACTTCCAGCGTCTCCGCCGCCCGCGGCAGCGATCTAGCCGATATCACCCGACAGGCTCTCGACCGGCTCGGTGGGATCGGAGACGTCGTCCATCAGGACGAGACAGTGTTCATCAAGCCGAACATGGTGAGCCTGCCCTGGGCCTACACCGGCAACTGCTTCGCCGGCGGCGAGTGCACGAAACCGGAGATCATCCTGGCCGTGGCGGAGGAGTGCCTCCGAGCCGGCGCCGCAGAGGTCATCATCGGAGATGGCTCCCAGATGGTGCGGCTCGACTGGAGTCTCGCGGCGGCGCTGGACGGCTCCTCCAACCTGGTAGACGAGGCGAGGCGGCTCGCGAGCAGCTACGGAAAACCGGTCTCGGTCGTCTCCCTCGAGGCGGACTCACCCAGCTGGACCGAAGTCCCATCGCGCACCTACCTCGGCAACATCGCCGTCTCCAGCTTCCTGACCGACGCGGACCGGGTCATCTCCATTCCGGTCGCCAAGACGCATGCATGGGCGCAGCTCACGCTCTCACTCAAGAACTTCGTCGGGGTCACTTCGCTCGAGAGATATGCCGTATGGACCGGCGATTCCTGGAACCGCGGCGGCGAGTTCGACCACAGCAGCCCGCGCGCTATCGCCGCCATCTACCTGGATGTCGTCGATGGAGTGAAACCGGATCTGGCCGTCGTCGATTTCTCGATCGGCGTCGAAGGGGACGGGCCGACCCTCGGTTTGGGAGGAAGGACCGTTGACGTGCGGCGCCGGCTCGGCTCCTGGCTAGTGCTCGCCAGCCCGGATCTCGTGGCAGCCGATGCGACGGCCGCCCGAATCATGAGCCACGACGTCGCGTCTCAGCGGCAGCTCGTCATGGCCTACGAGATGGGTCTCGGCGAGCCTCGCGAGGAAGCCATTGAGCTGGTTGGCGAGAGCCTGGGAGCTCTCCGGATGCCGTGGCAAGCCGCCGCGCTTAGAAACTGAGTTCGGGTTGCGCTGGGCGAGCGATCGCCTGATTGGGGCGTTATGATAAGCCTCTGTTCCATAATGGGATAGGGGTTTTGTCTTAGGTGGCTTCTAGGCGCTGGACCGGAAGTCGGTAAACGCTCCGCAGTGCCCGCCTGTACGTACATGTGAAGACGGCCCGCTCCGACCGGGCATGTGGAACTCGAACTCGGAGACCGATCAGGAGCCCGTGACCGACAGGGAGCTGGTTCGTCGCACGCGACGCGGTGATGGGACTGCGTACGACGAGCTCGTCCGCCGTTATCTGCCGCCGGCGCTCGCCGTGGCCTGGGAATTCACCGAGTCGAGAGCTGATGCGGAAGACGTCGTCCAGGATGCGTTTCACCGAGCGCTTCGCGGGCTCGACTCGTACGACGAGCGTCGGCCGTTTCGCCCATGGTTCTTCACGATCGTGAGAAACGCCGGACGAAATGCGGCCGCATGGCGGAATCGGTGGAGCTTCGAGCCGCTGGACGAGACGCTGCCGGCGGATCCCTGCTCGCCTCTCTCGGCGGTCGAAAGACGGGAAGTGCGCGAGCGGATCGGAGCGGGGCTCGAGCTGCTTCCTCCGATGCAGCGGACCTGCTTTCGGCTTTGCGATCTAGAGGGCTTCCGCGCTTCGGAGGTGGGCGAGATGCTCGATCTTGAGGAGTCGACCGTGCGCGTCCATCGCTTCCGGGCGCGGCGTGGTCTCCGTGAAGCCTTGAAACCGCTGAGGGACGAAGCGGAGCCACACAGAGAGGGGAAGAGGATATGACACCGCTGCGATCTCGACTGCCCGAAGACCCGGCCTTCTGGGACGCTCTCGCGAGCCGGATCGCGGCCGACGCAGCGCCGGTCTTGGACCAGTACCTGGCGCGGCACGGAACCTGGTGGGCGTTCCTCGCGCGCCGTTCTCCGGCGTTGGCCGCAGCGGCCATTCTCGCGATCGCGGCGACGTCGTTCATGCTCGTTCGGGCGTCGGCCGCTCCCGAGAGCTCGCCGCACGAGCAGGTGGCGCGGGCGATCGGCCCGACGGACCCGGTCGCTCGTCTGTTTCTCAGCGAGGAGGCACCGCCTCGAGTGGAGTCCCTGCTGCCCGTCTTTGCGCAGACGCTCGAGAGACCCATGGAGGAGATAGACCGATGAAGATCGACAGCTGGCGCCTTCGCGGCGTCGTCGGGGCACTCTCCCTGATCGTCGTCGGAGGATTCCTGGGGATTTTGGCTCACCGGTTCGTGCTTACCGAAGAGCGCTTAGCGGAGGGTGCGATCGTCGGCGCGCATGAGGCCAACGGCGTTCAGGAGGTCATCGGTGAATTCAGGGCAGCCAGCGAGCACGTGGCAGTTGGCGCGGCGTTTCGAGAAGTGCTGCAGCTAGATGATGACCAGGCGGCCGCGATCCACGAGATCTTGATCCGTCACCAAAGCGTGGTCGACGAATCCTGGGAGAGCCTGAGGTCTCGTGTGCAGGAGGAGGTGGACAGAGCACACGAGGAGATCCGAGCGCTTCTGAGCCCGGCCCAACAGGAGCGATTCGAGGCGTGGCTCGATCGACACGTCAGAGCGGATCCGAACGGAGATCCGCGCCACCGTTGGGCGCATTAGGTGACCATTCCATGAAAAAGATCGGCGTTCTCGCTTTCTCCTTGGCCCTCGTCGCCCTCGCAGCCTGGCTCGCCGTCGACCGAGGTCTGGCCCGGTCCGCCGAGACGACCGCTCTCGACCTGCCGACCGCGGCGGTCGGGCGCATGGAGATCGGTTCGACCGTTTTGGCGACCGGCGTGATCCGGCCGCAGGTGGGAGCCGAGGTGGCGGTCGGCTCGCGCGTTTCCGGTGTCCTCCAAAGGCTTCACGTGACGGTCGGCGATCGGGTTCGCCAGGGGCAGATGCTGGCGGAGCTGGATCCGACCGAGTTCGAGGCGCGGCATCAGCAGGCCCTGGCTTCCCTCGAGACGGCGCGGGTGGACCGAGACTTCGCTCGTCAGCAGTTCGGTCGGGCCGAGGGCCTGATCCGCGAGCGGGTGATCGCACAGACCGAGTTCGACGACGCAGAGCGCCTGCTCAGAACATCCGAAGCAAGGCTGCGCGAAACCGAGGCCACTCTGCGCAGCGCCGAGATCCAGCTTGGCTACACGAAGATCCGGGCGCCGATCTCGGGTGTGGTCGCGTCGGTCTCGACGCAGGTCGGCGAGACGGTCGCCGCCAGCTTCGCCGCCCCGACCTTCTTGACGATCATCGACCTGGAGCGGCTGGAGGTTTGGGCCTACGTCGACGAGACGGATATCGGCCGCGTGGAGGTCGATCAGCAGGCCGTCTTTACCGTCGACACCTACCCGTCCACTGAGTTCAGCGGAGTCGTGACCGCGATCCGGCCGGCCGCCGAGATCCAGAACAACGTGGTCAACTACATCACCGTACTGGAGATAGGAGATATCGGCGACCGTGTGCTGCGGCCCGAGATGACGACGACCGTGAACATTCATCTCGAAGGCCGCGGCAGCGCGCTGGCGGTCCCCAACGACGCCGTGAAGTCGGATGATGGAGGCGCGTATGTGCTGATCCGAGCTCCTGAGGGCTCGATTCGGAAAGGCATTCGCACGGGCTATCGCGGACGCACGCACACCGAGGTGGTCGAGGGGCTGGAAGAGGGCGATGTCGTCTTGCTAGGCGATATCGGCACTGCGGAGTGAGGTGAGGGAGGAGATGATACAGCTCGAGGGAGTTTCCAAAACGTATCAGAAGGGCTCGACCGAAGTACGAGCCTTGGCCGACGTAGCGCTGCAGATCGAGGCGGGCAGCTTCGTGGCGATCGTCGGGCCATCCGGATCCGGGAAATCGACCCTGATGAACATCCTGGGCCTGCTGGACCGACCCGATTCCGGCAGTCACGTGTTCGAGAACGCCGATGTCGGTGCCCTCTCCCCGGACCGGCTCGCCGAATTCCGCAACGAGAGGATCGGCTTCGTCTTTCAGTCATTTCACCTGCTTCCGAAGACGACGGCGCTCGAAAACGTGGAGCTACCCCTGATTTACTCCGAGCGCGCGGATCTCTCGGGTCTCGGGATGAACGCCTTGCGGCAGGTGGGGCTCGAAGATCGTGCCGATCACACGCCCGGGGAGCTGTCCGGAGGCCAGCAGCAGCGGGTCGCGATCGCGAGAGCGCTGGTCAACGAACCGGACCTCATCCTGGCCGATGAGCCTACCGGAAACCTCGACACCCGTTCCGGACTCGAGGTGATGGAGATCCTCCAGGA
>JBDHGL010000082.1:0-17323 GCA_039589875.1 Gemmatimonadota bacterium | reverse complement strand
GCCCACCCGGAAGGTGAAGTGGCGACGGCCAGAGCAGCGGCGGCGGCAGGGACGATCATGACGCTCTCCACGCTCTCCAACCTCAGCATCGAGCAGGTGCTTTCTGCCGCAGCCGGACCCGTTTGGTTTCAACTCTACGTGTACCGAGATCGGGAAGCGACGCGCGGCCTCGTCGAGCGAGCGAGGGAATCGGGTTGTGAGGCGATCGTCCTCACGGTGGACGCCCAGGTTTGGGGAACCCGCGAGCGGGACGTCCGCAACCGGTTCCACCTGCCCGACGGACTCGAGGTTGCGAACCTTCACGCGGCCGGCTCCGCCGCACTGAAGGAGGCGCCCACGGACTCCGGCCTCGCCGAGTACGTGGTCTCCATGTTCGATACGACCCTGAGCTGGAAGGATCTCGAATGGCTCGCCGCGATCAGTGACCTGCCGATTCTTATCAAGGGAATCGTGCATCCGGGAGACGCCCATCTAGCCGTCGAGCACGGGGCGGCCGCGGTCATCGTATCCAATCACGGCGGGAGGCAGCTGGACAGCTCGGTGGCGACGATCGAAGCTCTGCCGGACGTGGCTTCTGCGGTGGATGGACGCGTGCCGGTCCTGGTCGACGGTGGCGTGCGGCGCGGAACGGACGTGCTCAAGGCACTGGCTCTGGGCGCAAATGCGGTGATGGTGGGCCGGCCGATCCTGTGGGGACTCGCCGTGGATGGGGAAGCGGGTGTGCGAAAGGTATTGGAGATCCTCCGAAAAGAGTTCGACACGGCGCTGGCTCTCTGCGGCTGCAGGGCCCCTGTCGACGTGGACCCGGACCTCCTGGCGGGCGTATGATCGCGCGGGTCCCGCAGTGGACCCCGGCTTCATTGCACCCGCACGATCTGGAGCAGCTTAGACCATGAGCGTCTCTTCACGCAGCAAGCAGATCCTATTGGGCGGGACGGCCATCATCATCATTGGCGTCGGTCTGGTCGCCATGATCAGCCGCGGCAGGCTTCTCTCCTCACTCGATTCTGCGGCCGTTCCCGGCGGCGGCCGAATCCCTGCCGACTCGGCGCTCGCGGCGCGCGCCTTCCTCGAGCAGTGCGGCAATCTGATCAGCCAGGAAAAAACGGACTGCTATCAGGCCGCCCTGACCGGGAGACTGGGGGAGGCCGGCGTCCGCCCGACGATGCACACGGTCGAATATCTCGTGCTCCTGGATTCCGATGTCGCGCGCGACGCGCACGTCTTCGCCCACCACGTCGGAATCGAAGCATACCGAATGTCACAGAGTGTGGCCGAGGTGTTCAGCGGCTGCACAGAGAGCTTCTCGTCCGGCTGCTACCATGGAGTGATCCAGGCTTACTTCCAGGCCCAGGCCGCGGTTGATTCAGCGTCGATTGGCGCCCTCTGCGAGCCTTACAAGAGCGGCGAGCAAAGCCAGTGGATCCTCTTTCAATGCGTCCACGGCATGGGCCATGGGCTCACGATGCACTACGACCACCACCTCCCGAAGGCGCTCGAAGGCTGCGATCTCCTAGCAGATAACTGGGACCGGCAATCGTGCTATGGCGGCGCGTTCATGGAGAACGTCGTAGCGGCCACCACTCCGCATCACCCGGCCACGGTGCTGGCTTCGGGCGAGGGCGCCGAGGCACACGGCGGGCCGTCCGGCGACGGGGGCAGCGCCTGGAAGCCCCTGGATCCGACGGACCCTCTCTATCCATGCTCGGTCTTGGCGAGCCGTTATCGGTATCAGTGCTATCTGATGCAAACCTCGGTGATGCTCTATCTGAACGGAAACGACGTGCCAGCTGCGTCTCGCAGCTGCGACCTGGCACCGCCGAGGATGCGACCGACCTGTCATCAGAGTCTCGGTCGAGACATCACGGCCAGGACCCGGGATCCGAAGGAAGCGGAGAGCCAGTGCCGGGCGGGCAGCGAGCCGCATCGTGGCCACTGCTATATCGGTGTCGTGAAGGCCTTCGTGGACTGGACAGCGAACGCCGAGAGCGGTCTCGATTTCTGCCGGGTTATCGATGACCCGGGGCACAAGGCGATGTGCTACCGGGCTCTTGGACAGGAGATTGCGGTGCTCGTGGCCGACGCCGAGACTCGGGCTTCGCTATGCGCGGAGGCGGAAGAGGAGTACGTGAACATCTGTCGAAGCGGAGCGCGCGTCCCGGGCTAGCCGAATCTCCTCGGCCGCGCCTCTCCGGCTAGCCGCGGCGGCTACGACCCGAGAGCAGAAAAATGAGCACGATGAGGGTGGCCACGAAGCCGAGTGCCGCAATGGGATGGTCGGAAACGTATCCCTTGACGGCGTGGAAACCTGCACCAAACCGGGCGGGCACGCCCGACAGGGTCGTGCCGATGTACTCCGCCGCCGCCTGCAGTGATATCGCGGTCATTGTCCCCCTTCTTCCCGACCCAATATAGCCAAGGCTGGCTGCTGAAGCCGGAGAAGCTCGGGCGACTCACCGAGCGTGGAAACCGCCCGGCGGAGTCGGCTAACCGGCGGCCGCCCGCTGTCTCAGCTTCGCATCCAGCATCAGGAGTGCACTGCCGGAGTCTCCTGCCCGCCTCAGCTGATCCACGATCAAGCCCGCGCTGCTCTCCTCCTCCACCTGCTCGGTGATGAACCACTGCAGCATCACCTGTGCGGGATAATCCCCTTCAGAACCGGCCAGCTCGTACAGGTTGTTGATCAGCACGGTGACCTTCCGCTCATGAGCCAGCGCAGCCTCCATGACGGCTAGCGGCGACTCGAAGTCCGCTTGCGGTTTGTCGATCGCCTGCAGCTCCACTCGCCCACCGCGCTCGATCACGAAATCGAGCAGCTTCATGGCGTGTCCATGCTCCTCTTCCGCCTGCAAGCGCATCCAGTGGGCGAAACCGCCCAGGCTCTCGGCCTCGAAGTAGGCCATCATCGAGAGATAGAGGTGAGACGCGTAGAACTCCTGTTTTATCTGTTCGTTGATCGCGTCCTGTACGTTCTGATTCATGCGGTTCTCCGTCCTCACTCTTCGAGTAGCAGTTTCGAATTCTCAGGGCCTGAAGTTATCAATAATCATTATTGATAACAACGGGGCGATCCAGTTCATTCCTCGTTGCCGACCGAGATCAGCAGACTGTCCCCAACGGAGGCGTCGAGTGGCTTCTCGAGTACGGCCAGGCGACGCTCCACGATCAGGTGCGCGGTCACCGCCCAGTACTCCTCCTCACTCAGCGAGCCCGGCTCATTTTGGGGCATCGCTAGATTAATGTAGTCGTACAGCGAGCGCGCCGTGTAGTACGAAGCCAGGACACGCGCGGACAGCTGTTCACCGATCGCCCCCGTCACATCGTGACAGCCATGGCAACGCTGACGATACACCTCGGCTCCCTGGTCAAGCTGGACTCTCAGCATTCCGACGGATCGGTCCGGCGACGGACCGCGGCTCGCGCACGTCAGGCTCATGCCCACAGCCATGAGGAATAGGACAACGGTGCAGAGGGACCGGCGCACGGCCTCAGGCCACGGTCACCGGGTGTAACAGCACGAGTTCAGTTGCATCTCGTCGATCTTTCGGGCCTTTCTCTGCTGCGGGGGGCATGCGTGGGGCGCAAGCCGATTAGGCATACGAGACGCCACGCGGTTGCGCCAGTGAAAGTGCCGTACGGGCGGGGAAGTTCGGCGGCTCGCACGCCGCCGAACGGGTACCGCGGAGGCTCTAGGCCGTAAGCTGCTGCTGAAGGCTCTGTCGAGCCCGGTGTAGCCGCACCTCGGACGTGCCTCGCCGGATTCCGAGGGAATCCGCAATCTCGTCGTGCGTGTACCCTTCGACGACCTTCAGTAGAAAGACCTTCCGCAGCGTCGGAGAAATCGCGGAAAGCGCGGCCTCGAGAGCAACGGCGTCGACCGGCGCTGGGTTACCCTTGCGGGGCAGCGGGGCGATCTGATCGAGCGAGATCTCGGCTCGTCTCTTCTGGGAGCGATTTCCCATCAGCGCGGTCCGAAGCGCGACCTTCCGGAGCCAGCCCGTGAAGCTGCCTCGCCCTCTGAACGTCAGGACGCTCCGGCTCAGCTTGAGGAAGACATCCTGCACCACGTCGCTCGCATCGGCGTGACATGCCGTGATCCGCAGAGCCGTTTGGTAAACAACGCCGCTATAGCGGTCGTAGGCCTCCTCGAGCGCGCCCGGAGAGCCCGTGCGCAACCGCGCGATCAACGCCGCTTCATCGAAGTCGAACGGCTCACCGAATTGGTCGCGTGGAACCGTCTGTGACAGCACGTTTTCGGCCATTTTTGCCCCGGTCGTTGTTTGGCGACGGTACTCTCAACGCCCTATCAACTATTGACGGACTTGGCTGGCCGAATTGCGCGCCGTCGCCCTTGAGTCGTTCTTTCCTATTGGAAACGGGCTCGAACTCGGGGAAACGGGGATCTTGACTGAAACGCCGGACGCACTACCGAAAACCTTGCCGACAGAGGTCGCCGCTCTGCTCGACTCGTCCGGTGGCTCTGCGCGGGACGCCGCGTGGCAGAAGGTCGTAGACCGTCACAGCCGGCTCATCCTCTCCACCGTCCGAGCGCTGAGCTCGGACTACGACGAGGCGATGGATCAGTACGCGTTCGTGCTCGATGCGCTGCAGCGGGACGACCATCGCAGGTTGAGAGCCTACGCGGCGAGTAGAGCCGGAAGGTTCGAGGCGTGGCTGGTGGTCGTCACCCGACGTTTGTGCGTGGATTACCGGAGGCAGCGCTACGGCCGGATCAGGGAATCGCCGACCGAGTTGGACTCGGATCGGAAGCTTCGCGCCAAGCAGCGCCGTCAACTTCTGGACCTCGTGACGGAAGAGCTCGATGTGGCCACGACGGCGGACACTTCGATCGAAGATCCGGAAGCCGCGCTGCGCCGACGAGAGCTGCAGAGAGCTCTCGAGGACGCGATCCAGTCGCTGGATGCTCGAGACCGATTGCTCCTCCGTCTGCGCTTCGAAGACGGCCACGCAGCCAGGGTGATCGGCGAGGCGATGGGGTTTCCCTCGACCTTTCACGTCTACCGAAGGCTGAAGAAGGTGCTCGCCGGGCTGCGCCGTCGGCTACGTGAGGCTGGCGTCTCGGACGCTCACCCGTAGTGGTTGATAGCGCGCCGTGCACCAGCGAAAGAGGCCGACGAAAGACTTTGGCCGTTTCTGTCATCGTACGCTTGAGGTCGACCGAAACCGGGATGATAGAGGGTGGGTTCCGACGTTCCTCATCCCGCTTCGGTCGGTGAATCAGAATCGGCAAAGGAGCATGACGACGTGCCGCACCTGACGAGCGAGGAACTCTCCGCATACGTAAGCCGGACCGTTGGCGAGGTCGATCTGGACCGACTGGACGGCCACCTTGATTCGTGTGGCGAATGCCGCGATGAACTGGTTGAAGTCTCCGGGCTGCTCGGCAGCGCTCGGCGGGCTCGCCGAGCCCGAGCAGCCGGTGGAGTCGGCCTGGCTGCCGCAGCCATCGGAGGCGTTCTGCTCCTCGGACCCGACGTGGGTCGGGTTCTGAGCGAACAGGAGCCCGTGCTGCGCGACGGCTCCGTCGGGGCGGGAGAAGGCGCGCCGAGCTTCGGGACTGTGGAGCCGGCCGACGGCACTCGCCTCGGGACTCTGGCTCGCTCCGTCTTCGTGTGGAGCGAGGTGGCTCCCGGCGCCTTCTACAGCCTCACGGTGACGAATGAGCGCGGTGACCTGGTTTGGACCGGAACGACGACGGACACGCTGCTTCGCCTGCCCCCAGATCTCGACGCCGAAGCCGGCGGCCGCTATTTCTGGTTTGTAGAGGCGTTGCTGGATGACGGCACGACTGCCACCACCGATGCGAGTCGCTTCTGGACCGAGCCCTGATTCCCCGTCGTTTCAGCCTCCGGCTGGCGCTCGCTTCGGCGTCGGTCGTCCTCGGGGGCTGTGACGATCTTCTCGAGTTCAGCCGCCCGCGAAACGACGCCAACCCCTCAACCCCCCTGACGACCGCCTCCGAACGTGAGGCACAGCTCTCAGCCGCCATCGACGTCTACTATGACGGCGCGTATGACAGCGCGCGGACTCTTCTGCAATCCGTGGCGGGCGAGGCAGGCGCCAACGGAGATCTGGCGGCAGAAGCGACCGCGCTTACCTGGCTCGGCCTCGCGGCATGGCGTCTGGGCGAATACGAAGAGTCGCGGGCCCTCGGGGAAAGAGCCCTCTCGATCAAGCTCGAGGCGGACCTCCGGGAGCTTCAATCCCGCAGCTACAACGCCCTGGGGCTGGTGGCCTGGCAGGAAGCCAGATTGACCGAGGCGGCGGATCTGTTCACCAGGGCCGCAGAGGTTGCCGAGGAGGTCGGGGACGCTGCGGGAACGGCTCGCGCGGCCGGCAATCTGGCGCTTGTCGCCACCGAGCACGGCGAGTTCGGGCGGGCCCGCCAGGGATATACGGCGATGCTGCGGGCCGGGCGTGCGATCGGCGATCCGATCATGGAGGGAAACGCGCTCAACAACCTCGGCATGCTCGAGGTCATGGTGGGCCAACCGCTATCCGCGATTCCGTACCTCGAGGACGCGCTCGCGCTTTATCGGTCTGCCGACTACCCGATCGGTGAAGAAAACGCGCTGGGCCAGCTTGGAAGCGCATACGCGGCCCTCGGCGACCTCGGACGGGCGCACGCCATGTACGACAGCGCGTTGGCTATCGCCCGAGTACAAGGCCTCGGGCCGGAGGAGGCCAACGACCTGGAGGCGCTCGCAGAGCTTTACGCGGCGACCGACAACGAGGTCTATCGGAATATCGGTCTCGAGATGGACCGCGGCCGCAGCCTTCGCGCGCAGGCCGAGGTCGTCGCGGAGCTCGGCAACACCAACCGGGCACTGGAGCTCGCGACGGAGGCGTTGCAGACTCACGAGCGACTGGGCGCGCGCTTCGAGGAGTTCGACGACCTCGTCGTTCTGACCGAGCTACACGAAGCCGACGGTTCGCCCGGAGAGGCTGATCAGCTCCTGCTGACGGCGCGCGAGCTGGCCGGAGATATCGGAGCTCGCTCCTCCTATGCCGCCGTAGCGCTCGTCGAGGCCCGCATCGCGGATTCCAGAGCCGAACCGGAGCGGGTCCTCGCCGCGCTAGGCGAAGCCGGGCCGCAGCTCTTTCGCGGAGATTACGAGACCGAGTGGGAGGCCCACGCCCTCCGGGCCCGTGCTTTCCTCCGCCTTGGAGCCATCGACTCGGCGCTGATCGCCGGGCGAAGGGCCGTAAAGACGGTGGAGAGGGTTCGCGGAAGTTTCCGTTCCCGGGCGATGCGGACCGGTTTTTCGGCGGCACGGCAGCAGACGTACGCCGACCTGGTTTCCGCCCTCCTGGCATCGAATCGGATCGCGGGTGCGTTCGAGGTAGCCGACCGCGCGAGAGGCCAGGCTCTCCGCGAACACCTCGTCGTGCGCGACGAGGTCGCCCCGAGCGAGGCCGGTCGGGCCGAGGCACGCCGGGCAGAGGAGCTTCTGCGGCAAATCGGCCAGCTGGTGGCCACGCTGGACGCGCTCCAGCTTGAAGCCGACGCGACCGCCGATGTTGACGGCTTGGTGGGCCAACTCTGGTCACGGCTGGCACAGACCCGAAGCGAATACGAAAACCTCCAGGTGAGCTTGGCCGAGGGCGGCGGCCGCCTTCGTCCGACATCGGGACCTGCCAATCTCGCGTCGACCCAGCGAGCTCTCGAGCCAGGCGAGATCCTTCTCGAGTATTTCATCATGCCGGCCCGCGTTCTCACGTTTCTGGTCTCGCGTGACAGCGTGATGGTGCTGGAATCGGAAACACCGACCGAGGATCTGGAGAGCAGAGTTCGACTTGTCCGGAAGCTGGTGGCCAGCCCCGGCGAAGGTACGGACGAGGCTGCTCCCGTGTTCGAAGCTCTGTTCGAGGCCCTGATAGCGCCGGCCGCTCGCGCCGCTCCGATCTTCGAGGCCGAGACGCTGATCCTCGTGCCCCATGGTGTGCTGACCTACCTGCCTTTTTCAGCGCTTCTCGACCCGGAAAGCGGACGTCGCCTGGTGGAGCTCGTCTCTTTGGTCCATCTGCCCTCGGCCGGGTCCCTGACCGCGCTGCGCTCGGATAAGCGACCAAGGAAGGGGTTGGTCGCCGACGCCGCACAGGTGTTGGTCCCCTTCCCGAGCCAGTTGCCCGCCACCGACGAAGAGGGTCTCGCCGTGGAGAGCCAGCGAGGCGCTCTCCTCTACCGGGGCGCCACCGCCACCGAAGCCCGTCTGCGCGAGGCACTCGAGGAGGGCGGGGTGGTGCACGTCGCCTCCCACGCGTCGATGAACGCTCGCAATCCGATCTTCTCCAGGGTCGAGCTCGCTCCTGGGTCTTCCGGCGAGCCGGCCGACGATGGCAGGCTAGAGACATACGAAATCCTCGAGCTCGCCGTCCGAGCTCCTCTCGTATACCTCTCCGGATGCGAGACCGCACTCGGTCCGGCCACCGCAACCCGATTCGATCGAGGAGAGGACTATTCGACGCTTGCCCAGTCGCTGCTCTACGCGGGCGCCGAGAACGTCCTTGCCACCCTCTGGAGGGTCGAGGATCGGAGCGCCGCGGTGCTGGCCGGCTACTTTTACGAGGAGCTCGAGGAGGTCGCTCTACCCAAGGCACTTGCCCGAGCTCAGCGCCGGATGATCGCGCACCCGGAATTCGGGGCCCCCTTCTACTGGGCGGGCTACCGCCTGAACGGCGCTCGTTACTGAGCTAGGGCCCACCGCGCCGCTTCTCTGGAACCCCAGCTGCGGCGCTTTCACGGCCCAAAACGGCCACTGGCTCAATCCCTGCACAACATCCAGGCAAAACGGTCTCCCAGATCCGTCGATCTGAACAGAGGGACGGGACGCCAAGGCCCGCGGTATCCACTTTTTTGCCTGGAGTGACAAATGATGTCGAAGAAAGGGTTCATCGCGGCCGGAGCACTGGCCATGGCCCTCATTGCCGCCAGCGCATGCGCACAACGCCCGACTGGGCCGGATCCTGCAGGACCCGGAGCGGCCGAGGGTGTCGTGGGACAGGGCGCGGCGAGCGACTCCACAGCGGTCTCACCCGCACAGATGCCCAACTACAGTCCTCGCAAGCGGGGCATGGGCACGGAGTAATCCGCCGCGCAGAACCGATGTAAGGTTTTGCTCCCGTTGAGCACCTCCTGGCTGAGTGGGACAGCGCCAGCTTCGCTGCCTGAGCTGTGATCAGGCACTTCTACTCCGCGCGCCTTTGGCGGTCGGGCCCGGCAAGATCGCCGGGCCCGACGACTAACAGGCCCGATGAATGCGCCGGACCCCACTCGGAGCCCTGCGTGACCGCGACATGACCAGGCGAACCGTCGATATCGAAGGACGCCTCGCCGACCCCCCGCAGACCGACAACCCAGCCCGCATCCACCACCTCCTCGACCGCCTATCGGCACAAGACCGAATCATCGGCTCACTCGCTCCCGAACAGTGGCACAGCATCGCTTCCCGAGTGCCGCCCGGTCACCGGGAGGAACGGAAGGCCCTGACAGCCATCGCCAAGCTCGCCGAGCAGCTTCGACAAGAAGACTAACGGCCGCCCGGCGCACCGCGCCCAAGTCGCTGCGTTAGGAGATTCTGGCAGCTGCGGCGGCGGCTGAGGCGTCCCCAGGGATCCCCTGTGGACCTCAGATCGTTGGATCTTCAAGCGGTATCATCGGGCGGGAGTGCGCGCTATTCTCACCAAAACGCTCTCTTCCGAGCAAGGAGAAGTAGGCACGAATGACGGTCACCCATCTCGATGATCTGTTCGCCCCGGAGGTGATCGCCGACCCCTACTCCTACTTTGGCCATCTCCGCTGGATCGACCCGGTACACTGGAACGAGCGGTTTCAACTTTGGGTCATCACCGGGTACGACGAGGTGGTGTGGCTCCTAAGACATCATGAGCTGTTCTCCTCCGAGATCATGAAGAACAGCACCGCGCCGCCCTATCCTCCGGTTGATTCCGACGACCTCCCTCTCTTCGAGGAAGTGCGGGAGTTTCGCGCCGACCAGTTGGTCGAGAAGGACAGACCGGTCCACCTGGAGCAACGCGGCGTGGTGCACAGCTACTTCACGCCAACGGCGATGGAGGCTTGGAGGCCGTTCGTCCGGGACGCGGTAGCCGAGCTGCTGGACGAGCTGGAGCCGGCCGGTGAGATGGACGTCCTCACGGACTTCGCCGCCCCCTTGCCGGTACGAGTGATCGCCCAGATGATGGATGTTCCGTTCGAAGACCGCGATCTCCTGCGCGAGCTAGCGGACAGCATACTCTACATGAACCGCGGTGAGCCCTACCGGCTGCGGCCACTCACGGAAGGCATGCGTGGAATCCTCGAGTATGCCGCCCCGCTAGTGGAGCAGCGCCTGGAATGTCCCGGCGAGGATCTGATATCGGCGTTGGCCCAGGGCGAGAAGGCAGACGTCTTCACACGCCACCAGGTTCTGGTCAACACCGGGCTGCTGCTGTTCGCGGGACACGAGACCACGATGAACCTGATCTGCAACGGTCTGCTCGCCTTCATCCGTCACCCCGGCGAGTGGGACCGGTTGGCAGCCGATCCGAGCGGCATGAGCCGCCTCGCCACCGAGGAATGCCTCCGATACGACCCGCCCGTGAAGTCGACCCAGCGGATCGCCGCCGAAGACGTGGACCTCTCCGGCAAGACAATTCGGAAGGGAGACCGCATTCGTTGGATCATGGCGGCGGCGAACCGCGACCCGGCGATCTTCGTGAACCCGGACCGGTTCGACATCGGCCGACAGCCGAACCCCCACATCTCCTTCGGCTCGGGTATCCACTACTGTCTCGGCGTCGCACTGGCCCGGATGGAGGGGCAGGAGGTATTCCGCGCCATGGCGGAGCGTTTTCCGCGATTCGAGCTGGATGCCGATCTGGTCGAGTATCAGCCGAGCATTCAGTTCCGCTCGCTCAAGTCGTTGCCCGTAAACTGGTGAGGGACCGATGGCTCGCCGACTGAGCATCTCCGTCGATCACTCGCGCTGCGTCGGAAACGCCATGTGCGTGGCGACAGCGCCCGGCGTCTTCGCCCATAACAGCGATAGGCAGTCGGAGGCCGTCGATCCTACAGGCGCCGCTGAGGAGACAATACTGGCGGCCGCGATCAACTGCCCGACCGGCGCGATCAGCGTGGAGCTGAGCGAGACCGGCGAACGGCTATTCCCCTAGGATCGGCAAGGCCATGACGGAGACCATCGGACGGCCGTCCTCGGCGAGCGACCGCAAGCGAGTGACGATTATCGACCTCGCCGAGATGAAGGCTTCGGGCCGGAAGATCGCGATGATCACCGCGTACGACGCGCTGTTCGCGTCGCTCGTGGACCGGGCCGGCATCGACGTGATCCTGGTGGGCGACTCCGTGGCCAGCGTGTTGGGGGGCGAGGAAACCACGTTGCCCGCCACCCTGGGCCAAATGATCTACCATGGCCGGATGGTTCGCCGCGGCACGCAGGGAGCCCTCGTCGTCGTCGACCTCCCATTCCTGAGCTATCAGGTTTCGAAGGAAGAAGCGGTGCGAAACGCCGGCCGGGTGCTCAAGCGAACGGGAGCTGGCGGCGTCAAGCTGGAGGGAGGCAGCGAGGTCGGAGCGACGGTGTCCACCGTCGTCTCGGCAGGAATCCCGGTTATGGGCCATCTCGGCTTCACGCCGCAGTCGGTGCACACCCTGGGCGGCCACAGGATTCAGGGAAGGCTGGACTCGGCGGCCGACGCTCTCGTGGCGGATGCAAAGGCGCTCGAGGCGGCTGGGGCGTTCGCTATCGTCCTGGAGCTCATGCCGGCACCGGTAGCCGAGCGTGTCACGAACGCCGTATCGATCCCGACCATCGGGATCGGTGCCGGCCCTCACTGCGACGGGCAGGTCCTGGTGCTTCATGACATGCTCGGGCTGAACGAGAGCTTCAACCCCAAGTTCCTCAAGCGCTACGCGGAGCTCGGATCGGCGGTGCGCGGTGCGGTTACGAGCTTCGTCGGGGAAGTGCGAGCCGGCGAATACCCCGACTCGGAGCACAGCCACGAGGCCTAGGCTCCGCCGTGGGCCACCTGTCGTGCACCGGCAAGGCGTTCTTCGGCCAGCCTGTCCGCCGCTTCCTCGGTGCTGATCCCCTGCTCTTCCGCGCTCTGGATGACCTTTAGCGTCTGATCGTAAATCTGGGACACCTTCGGGAGGATGCCCTCATCGTCCGTCGGCCCTCCCACAACCTCCTGCTCGCATCGAATCAGACCACCCGAGTTCACGAGATAGTCAGGGCCGTAGATGATTCCTCGCTCCATGAGCCGCTTCCCGTGCGTCGGCTCCCCGAGAACGTTGTTGGCCGCACCGGCTATGGCGCGGCACCGAAGCCGGGGGAGCGTGTCGTCGTTGACCACGCCACCGATCGAGCAGGGAGAAAAGACATCGCACTCGACATCGTAGATCTCATCCGGCCGTACGGGAGTCGCACCCAGCTCCTCCACCGCACGCTGCAGCGGTTCTTCGGCTACATCGCAGACGGTGAGCCTGGCGCCCGCTTCCTGGCAGTAGCGGGCGACGAAGTACCCGACGTGACCGAGCCCTTGAATCGCGATGTGCCGACCGGATAGGTCATTGCTCCCCTCGAGTGCCGTGACGACGGCCCGGATGCCGCATGTGACGCCGTAGGCTGTCGCATAGGATGGATCTCCGGCCCCACCCGCTTCACGGCTGACGCAGGAGACATGTCTCGTCACCCCTCGGATCACGGCCATGTCGCGCGAGTCCGTGCCGATATCCTGGCCTGCTATGTACTCGCCCCCCATCGACTCGATGAACCTTCCAAGCGCCTCCAGCAACGCAGGGCTCTTCTGCTCCGATGGGTCTCCGATTACGACGGACTTGCCGCCACCTAAGCCCACTCCGCTGACCGCCGCCTTGTACGTCATCCCGCGCGCCAGCCGGAGCACGTCGTTTAGGGCTTCGCTCTCGCTCCCGTACGGCAGCATCCGGACGCCGCCTAGCGCCGGCCCGAGCGAGGTATCGTGGATGGCAATGATCGCGCGCAGCCCCGAGGCGTTGTCGTTGCAGAAGACGACCTTTTCGTATCCTCCCTCACCCAACCGATCGAGCACTCCCATTTAGCCTCTTCCTTCCCTGATCGTTGCCTCCCGTCGGCTACTGTCCGAAGAGGACGCTGATCGTCTGACGCAGGCTCATCCAGGCGATCCACGCCAGAAGCACCGGCACCACGTATCTAACCAGGAAGAGCGCAACCGGCACGACTCGGCCAAAGGAAGGCGCGGCACCTCGGAGCAGCTCCTCTTCCGGCTTCTTCATGACCCAGCCCACCAGCACTGCCGTTCCGAGGACACCGAGCACCGTGAACAGCTCGGCTGCCACCTGATCCATGATCGCCAGGCTGCCCAAGGAGACCGCCGGCACCAGTCCGACAGCACCGGCGATCAGGCCCGCACTGAGCGTTGCGGTCCGGCGCTGGAGGCCCGCCTGATCCATGAGCGCTGAAGAGATGACCTCGAGCAGCGAAACAGCTGACGTGATCGCCGCTACGACGAGGGCCGCGAAGAAAGCGGTGCCCACGATCCTTCCAGCGGTTCCCATTTGTAGGAAGGCGCTGGGCAGCGAGATGAACAGAGCGCCGAGGGTGCTCTCGCCGATCTCGCTGGAGAGCCCGAGAGCAAACACGATCGGGAAGACGACGAGGCCGCCGAGAAACGCCACCGAGAAATCGGCGAGCGCAATCACCGCCGCTTCTCGATTCAGGTTCTCATCGCGCGAATAGTAGGATGAGTAGGTGATCATGATCCCCATCCCGACGCTCAGCGAATAGAAGGCCTGTGCCGCGGCCGCCTGAAGCACCCCCGGATCGAGAACGGCGCTGAGGGAAGGGGCCAAATAGAAGCGGTATCCGGCTATTGCGTTCGGCAGCGTGGCAGCCCAGATGGCCAGCCCGATGAGGAGGAGAAAGAGTATCGGCATCAGCAGGAGGCTGGCCCGCTCGATCCCCCGCCGGACTCCGAACACGACGATGCCGACGGTAGCGGCCATGGAGACGGCGTAGTAGAGGAGGGCCGAGCTTCCGGACGTGACCGCGGCGAATCGGTCTCCGGGGGCGGGCGAGAACCCGGAGGTCGCCGCATCCAGAGCGTATCGAAGCGCCCATCCGGTGACGACGGAGAGGTACGCGAGGATGATGGTTGGCGTTACGATGAGCAGGAGGCCGAACGGACTCCACCTCTTGCCGCCGATCTTTCGCACGGCGCCGAAGGCCGAGAGGCGAGCTCGTCGGCCAACCGCGAACTCGGCCAGAATCATTGGAACGCCGATGAGGAACGTCATGGCAATGTAGGCCGCGACGAACGCTGCACCACCGCCCTCCGCCGCCTGGTACGGAAACCGCCACATATTTCCGAGCCCGACGGCCGACCCCACAGCCGCGAGCACGAACCCTAGGCGAGTCCCGAAGAGCTCTCGAGACTCTTCGGTGCCGACGGACCCGGGTGGATTGTTCACGGCGACACCTTACAGGCCCAGCCCGCTCGGGCGCTACGAGCACGGTACCGGCCGAGCGCCTCTCCTCCTATCATCAGATCGTCGGCATCTTGTCCCTGAGAGAATCTGCCTGTCCCTGAGAGAATCTGGCCGGTCCCTGAAGACATCTGGAGGTCTCATGCCCCCGTATCTCCGGCGAGTCAGTCGGCTTTCTCTAAGTACGTCGCTCTTCCTGTTCTTCCTCCCGAGCGTACTCGCGGGCCAATGGACCAACCGGTACCCAAAGATGACCGGCTTCTCGCACCATGTGTACGTGGAGGGCTACGAGCTCCCGGTGATGATGTCCGGGCCCACGGACCCGGCGATCTCTCCCGACGGGCAGACCGTCGCCTTCGCGGCAAGGGGGTGGCTCTGGCTCTTCGATCCGGAGTCGGGGGAGGCCCGGCGCCTTACCAGCGGAGGCGAGCTGGACGCGCGGCCCGCCTGGTCGCCCGACGGAAGTACTCTGGCCTTCGTCCGGGATGACGGCACGGACACCTGGATCGTGCTTCGGGAACTTGCGAGCGGCGAGGAACACGTCGCCGTGAACGAGCCGGCGATCGACCTGGATCCCGCCTTCTCAGCGGACGGACGCTACCTCTTCTACGCCTCGGCCGTGGCCGGCGACCTTGATCTCTGGCGCCTGGATCTGAGCACGGGCGAGCGGGCACGCCTCACCGACGCCCCGGGCCTGGAGCGCAGCCCGCAGCCCATGCCGGATGGCAATCGGGTCGTCTACCTGTACAAGACCCGCCGCGGCAACGATGCACTCCATCTCCTGGATATCGCCGCAGCCACGACGACAACGCTGGAGCGGGGGCGAATCGCGTCGCAGGCGCGCGCCGCTCTCGCGCCCGGCGGCCACACGGTCGCCTACAACTGGCCGTCCGAGGCGAGCTGGGACCTCCGGCTCCTGGATGTGGCCTCGCCGGGGACATCTCTGCTCCTTTCCCGCGCCGGGGGTCTTCCGTTGACCCCCGCCTGGAGCGCCGACGGTGCGTGGGTGTGGTACGCGGAGGCTACCGCCGACGAGACCACGCGTCTGTATCGGATTCCGGCCGGCGGCGGCGAGCCACGTGCCGTAGACGTGAGCAGCTGGAATTGGGGTGCCCCTCCCGGCCGGCTGCGGATTCGAACCCGGATTGCTTCGGAAGGAGCACCCGCAGCGGCCCGCCTCTCGGTGGTGGACGGCAACGGGCATCCGGCCGTTCCCGACGCTGGTCCGGCGAGGTTCGACGGCCAGAACGGCCGTGTTTTCCTCTACTCGCCCGGCGTCATCGAAGTCACGGTGCCGGCCGGCGAGGTGGTCGTGTCGGCGGTTCAGGGTCTGGCGACTCCGGAGGCCGTCGAGACCGTGCAGGTGAGATCGGGCGAGACCCGTGATGTCGAGCTCGTGCTGGAGCCGGTCTGGAACGCGCGCGCCGCCGGCTGGGCGGCCGGCGACCACCACTTCCACTTGAACTATGGGGGACCCTACCGACTGGACCCGGGGGACATAATCGCAGACCTCCGCGGTGAGGCCATGGACGTGGCCACCCCGTTGCTCGCCAACCTTCACAACCGTTTCGGGGACCAGCGACTCTGGGGCTGGGAGCGATCGGGCGAGCCACCGCTGATCGCCTTCGGACAGGAGGTACGCTCCCATTTCCTCGGACACTTGAATCTCCTCGGCATCGGCGAGCTCTATTGGCCCTGGGTTTGGGGTCCGGGCTACGAGGTCTACGGACGGGACGACCGCACCAACGCGGAGGTGTTGGGATACGCTCGCTCGCAGGGAGGCGTGGGCGGGTACGTGCACCCCGTGGTGCGCCGGGAGCCGTTCGCGTCGGAAGACCATCGCGGCGTGCCGCTCGAGCTCATACCGGACGCCGTGCTGGGAGATGTGGATTTGCTCGAAGTGGCCTGCCTGTGGAGCGACGAGCTCGGAACGAGCGAGGTCTGGTATCGGCTGTTGAACCTAGGCAGGCCGGTGGCCGCTTCAGCCGGCACCGACGTGATGAACGATCTGTTTCGAACCATGGCGATCGGCACGGCGAGAGTCTATGTGCGTGTCGCGGAACATCTGAATCTGAGCGACTACCTGGATGGGCTGGCCCGTGGCCGAAGCTTCGTGACAACGGGACCGTTGCTGGAATTCACCGTCGCCGACAGGGAGCCGGGAGAGGCCACCGACGCGGGCCTCGAAAGCGCCGAGTGGAAGCTGGAGCTTCACTCGGCCACACCGGTAGACAGCGTGGAGATACTCGTCAACGGGCAGGTGGTCCTGCGCAGAGCAGGTGTCGAGAGCCCGGGCAGCCGGTCGTATCAGGGCACTCTGGATCTTCCGGCCGGCGGCTGGGTCGCCGCCCGTGCTTTCGGCGGTGATACCACCTGGCCCGTCATGGACAGCTATCCGTTCGCCCACACGAGCCCGATCTGGGTTGGCCACGTCGGGAGCACCGAGCCCGCGGCCGCTGCCCAAGCCGCCGGCGAGCTTCTCCTTCTACTGGACGCGGCTGAAGCTGCGCTCGAGCAAGGGTACGAGGGGACGCCGATTCCCAATCTCGAAGCGAGGTTCAGCGCCGCTCGCGAAGCGCTCTCGGCCTACGTCGGCGGCTAAGCTGGTCAGGGATTCACGATTGGGGCCACAACTCTTGCCGCCGGCGTCTAAACGGGGCGCTCTGGGCTGTCGTTGATGAGATGCCTGATATGGCGAGAAGGTTCGGATGGAATGAAGGAATACGCCCGGAGAGATTCGAACTCCCAACCTCCTGATCCGTAGTCAGGTGCTCTATCCAGTTGAGCTACGGGCGCGCT
>JBDHGL010000081.1:0-10582 GCA_039589875.1 Gemmatimonadota bacterium | reverse complement strand
GCGAACTGATCCGCCGTATCGAACCGGTCCTTCGGCTCCATCGCCAGCGCTCGCTGGACGGCCTGCTCGATCTCCAGGGGGATGCCGTCCACAAGACTGCTCAGAGGAGGCGGCTCCTCGATCATCCGGTGGGCGAAGATGGCTGCCAGGGTGTTCCCCTTACTTGGGGTCGCTCCGGCGAGCATCTCGTATAACACGCAGCCCAGCGAATAGATGTCGGTTCGGCCGTCCAGCCCTTCGGCACCGGCTACCTGTTCCGGACTCATGTAGGCCGGTGAGCCCACGGTGACGCCGGTTTGAGTGACCTTCCCGCTCCGGGTGTCCGTCAGGGCTTTTGCGATGCCGAAGTCGGCGATCAACGCATGCGACTCGGTCAGCAGGATGTTGGCCGGCTTGACGTCCCGGTGGATCACGTTGCGCTGGTGGGCATACGCCAGACCGTCTGCCACCTCGCGCACGATTCGTACGGCCTCGTCGACCGGGATCCGGTTGTCCCGCTCGAGCCGGTCATCCAGGCTCTCTCCCTCGACCAGCGGCATCACGTAGTACAGCAGACCGTCCGCCTCACCCGAGTCGATCAGGGTCAGGATGTGGGGGTGCTCGAGGTGAGCGGAGATCTCGATCTCGCGGCGGAACCGGTCCGTTCCGAGCATGGCCGCGATCTCGGGATGCAGGACCTTGATGGCCACCTGCCGATGGTGCTTGAGATCCTCGGCCAGGTAGACCGTTGAAGTGGCGCCACGGCCGAGCTCTCGCAGCACGGCGTAGCTGCCTTCGAGACCTCGCTTCAGGCGATCATCGACGGGGGACATGTAGGTTCTCTCCGGTCCGGAAAACCTAGAGCGCCCGGGGCGCTGAAGCCACTGACGCTGGCTGACTTCGCCGGGAGCGCGAGTTGGGGCTATCCTCGACCGGAACCGAATGACCGAGACGAGCAGATATGCTATCAGCCACTTCGACCGACCTGGCGACCTGCCCACGCTGTGCCGGACGCGTGCAGGTCACCGTTGCGCGCTTTGGCCGGGACATCGCCGGCACGCCGCTCGCCAGCTTCCTGGCCCACCATCTGATGGTGTATTCGCAGGAGGAGCTCCGGGCGGTCATCCGGGACATCCGCCCGAGCCTGCCGGAGGAGCTGGACGGGGCGGTCGAAGGTTTGGCGAGCGATCTGGCCGACGGCATCGAGAAGGAAACGGCGGGGAAGACCGACACGGCGCTGGTGCTCGAGCGTGTCGCGAAGGGGGGTGCCGCAGCGGCTCAGAGCCGGGGTGTCCCTGTAGGCGACGCGACTCTCCTCGACTTCTTCGAGGCGGTGATGCTGGAAGCGGCTCTGTTGATCGATCAGCGGCCAGCGGTTCGCGAACGGCTGCTCTCCGAAGAGCGCGGCTGGTTCTCCCGCTACTGGTGGACCCTTCTTGCGGGTGTGGTCGGTTTGACCCTGGTGCTGGCCCGGCCCCGCTGGGCTCCGGAGATCATCGGATGGCTGCTCCTCGGCGTCGCGATCCTGCCTCCGGTCGGCGCCTGGATTCGGACGCACGCAGAGTCATGACGGCATCAGGTGGCCACGTGGTGCCCGATTCTGTAGCTTGAAATGTCTGGCCGTGAGTGGTTGACGGCCGGTAGAGGGGCCTGACCGCGAAGTCTGCGGCCGGGCCCTTTTTGCGGCGTTCTCTTTGTGCTTCCCAGCAGCGCTCCGGTTCGCTACCTCAGGCCGATCTCAAGAAGCGCCGAGCTTCGAGGGTAGAGCGCCGCGACTGCCATGCCGGGTCGACGCCCGGCCGCCCCAGCACGAAGCGGTTTCCGCCCCGGCACTTGGCGGCGTGCAGCGCCGTGTCGGCCAGCTCCAGCAGTTGGATGTAGTGGGTCATTGCGGAGCTTTGGCTGGCAATGCCGCAGCTCACGGTGATCGGGTTCTCGCAAGTACGGAACTGTGACCCGATGTCCCAGATGATCTGCTGCGCGAGCATCACGGCGCGGCGTTGTCCGGTTCTAGGGAGCAGCAGGATGAACTCGCCCTTCTGACAGCGGCCGGCCAGATCATGCTTCCGGGTGTGGAATTGCAGTATCAGCCCGACCACGAAGATGGCGAACTCGATTCCCGGCTCGTCGCCGTCAACCGCACAGCGCTCGAAGTCGTCCATCTCGACTTTGACGACCGAGCACCTCGGCCTCCACCATTTCGTCGAAAAGGTCTTCTCGAGTGAAGCCTCGACGGCATACCTCCGCGGGAGGCCCGTCAGAGGATCCCCCTCGCCGGATTGTCTGGAATCGACGTTGGCGATACGGCTGAGCGGATCGTTAACGGCCAGGGAATTCAGCATGGGAACCCCTCTCCTTGTGCCTGCCGGGCAAGGCTGTGGGCCGTTTTGGCTCCACCAGGACGAGAAGAAGGCACACCGGAAACGGTGCCGGACGGGACAGAACTCGCGACTACATCCTAATCAAGTGTGGCCGTTTGTTGTAGGTGTGGCCCGAACACAGCCCGAAATTGCGGCGCGACGGCGCTGCGCTCGAACGGGGTCGGACTAGAGACGTGGATGCAGAAGGGGCGGCCCGTAGAGGAACCGCCCCGTTCTGCTCTGGGTGGTGCTGACTTGCCCTCGAGCCGCTCAGCCCTCGGGCCTGGTGAAACGCTCCGCCGACTCGGGTTTGAGCCGCGCGGCCTACGCCAAACGGCGTGGCTCTGTCTTACGAAGCGGCTGGCTGCTCCATGCCGCTCTCTGGTGTGACCGCTTGCTCCGCCATTCGGGAAGCGGCGGTCTGCTCATGCGAGACCCTGTGCGCGACCGCCTCCTTCGTCTTGGCGGCGACGAAACGGGACCGTCCCCAGACCAGAACCAGGAAGGCTGCCAGAACGGGCGGCAGCAGTGTCCAGGCGAAAGCGACGGCGAGCGGGATCGTGCCGCCGAACACGAGCATCGCGCCCAATACCGGCGAGCGCCCGCGGATCCAGACTCCGAGGACGATGAAGACGCCGGCGGCCAGGCCGACGAGTCCCCAAACCGATCTTGCGTACTCGTTCGGATTCCAGAAACCCAGCCAGACCGACAGGCCGGCGGATATGTACAGGACAGCCAGGAGCATCGCCACGGCGGCGAACGTTCTGTCGGCCTTCGACGTTCCGAATCTGCTCATGTCTTCTTCTCCTAGTAGACCGCGTGGGATAGCGCGACCTCAGTAGCCTGCAGCGCCCATGCCGCGACCGCGCGACCGCCGTAAATCGGCCCTAACCGTCTCATATATCTCTCGTAATCCGCTGTGGTACAGTACGTTACGAGTAATGCCACGGTGAACGGTCAGGCGTCAGAACAGGTCGACTCTGATCGCTCGGATGAGCACCAGATGAGAAACTTGGGGCCGATAAGGAAATCATTGCGGGCGATGGCGGCCCGAGCAGCGGCAGAATCGCGGAACTCGCAGGGAGGGTAAGTCTTACGGCGCATTCCCGACGCCGCGAGCTACGGGCGGAGATTTCCCCACGACGGCGGTCCAGGATTTCTCGACTGGCAGGATCCGGCACCGATGCGATGATGCGGGTTGAGCAGCGTGTGATCGCCCCGTGACCGGACGATCCTATGATCGATCGGAGAGGCGGTGAAAGACGGGAGGACGTTCCATGAGACGTACAGTGTCGCGGCGGAAACACTTCCGCCTTCAGGCATCCGGGTCGAGCGCCAGGCGAACGGTCTTCGCGGCGGGCATCCTGGCCACGAGCCTCGGGTTGGTCGCATGTGACGGCAACCCGTTCGGCGGCGAGGAGCAGGCGCAGGAGGAGTTCTTCTTCGAGGAGGACGCGAGCGGGATCAACGATGTTCGGCTGAACGGGATCAACGGGAACATCACCGTCGTGGGTGTCTCCGGAGAGCAGACCGTGGCCGTCGGAGGCTTCCGCCGCGTACGTTCGAGCTCGCTGGCCGACGCCCAGGAGCAGCTGGAGCGACTGGACGTGGTGGTCACCACCGTCGGCGATGCGATCCTCATCCGGACCGAGCAGCCGCAGGAGACCCAGGGACGGACCTTCGAGGTCCAGTACGAGCTTACAGTTCCCCGGAGGCTCGAGGCCGAGATCGACAACATCAATGGCAACATCGGCGTGAGCACGCTGGACGACGATGTGGATGTCCAGAACACGAACGGCAACGTCACGCTGCGTGACATCGTCGGGAATGCGACGGCCACGGTGGTGAACGGGAACGTCGATGCCGAAGTCACCATGCCCCTCGGCGGAGAGATCGACCTGCGCAGCACGAACGGCAACCTCAGCCTCGATATCCCGCAGAGCACGTCGGCCACGCTGTTGGCCACGCTGGCCAACGGGAGCATCACCACGTCAGGCTTGTCCATTGACGATGCGCAAACCACACCGACTTCGCTGAGCGGAGTGCTGGGGGCCGGGGACGGCGAGATCGAGCTGCTGACCACCAACGGCAACATCCTGATCAGGGGGTTTTAGGCGATGGATTTAGCAGGGGCGGTCGCGCTTGTGACCGGCGGCAGCGAGGGAATCGGAAGGGGCATCGCCGAAGCCCTGGTGGTCGAGGGGGCCAAGGTCACGATCACCGGCCGGCGGGAGGACGCGCTCCAGGCCGCGGCCGAGGAGATGGGCGTCGATTTCATCGCGGGCGACGTCGGCGTCGAGGCCGACGCCGTCCGGACCGTGGCCGCGGTGATCGAGAAGCACGGCCGGCTCGATATCCTGATCAACAACGCCGGCTACGGCGTCTTCAAGCCTCTGGTCGAGCTGGAGCTGGCCGAGCTGGAAGGCGTTTACCGAACCAACGTCTTCGGCGCCTTTCTGATGGCGCGGGAAGCGGCCCGCCAGTTTGTCGAACAGGGAAGGGGCGAGCTGATCAACATCTCCTCGACGTCGGGTCTCAAGGGCGGGCGCGGGAGCACGGCCTACAGCTCCTCCAAGTTTGCCCTGCGCGGCATGACGGAGTGCTGGCGCGACGAGCTGCGGCGCCACGACGTCCGGGTGATGCTGGTCAACCCGAGCGAGGTGCAGACCGGCTTCGGCTCGAAGGCGGGCTTCCAGCAGGCGGCTTCCGAGAAGAAGCTGCGGCCCGAAGAGATCGCCGACGCGATCGTCGGCGCCCTCAAGGTGGACAGCCGCGGCTTCATCCCGGAGTTCTCCGTCTTCGCGACGAACCCCTTCTAGCGGTCGCGGCAGGCGCGCTACGCCGCCTGCTGGGCCTCGATCCAGCTGTCGATCCGCGCCTCCAGCACGTCGAGCGGCAGGGCACCGCCGCCCAGCACCTCATCATGGAAGGCCCGGACGTCGAAGTTCTCGCCTAGCGCCTCTTCGGCCCGATCGCGCAGCTCCAGGATCTTGAGCTGGCCGATCTTGTAGGCGAGCGCCTGACCCGGCCAGACGATGTAGCGATCGGTCTCGTTCTGGATGTCCACCTCATCCATGGCCGAGTGCTCGCGGAAGAACTCGACGACCTGGTCGCGGGTCCAGCCCTTGAAGTGGAAGCCCGTATCGACGACGAGGCGGATCGCCCTCAGCATCTCGTCCTGCAGGCGGCCGTAGTCGCTGTAGGGGTTGCTGTAGAACCCGACCTCCTTGCCGAGACGCTCCGAGTAGAGGGCCCAGCCCTCCGAGAACGAGGTGAATCCGCCGTGCTGGCGGAACGGCGGAAGATCGGGGATCTCCTGGGCGATCGTGCGCTGCATGTGATGGCCGGGCACTCCCTCGTGGTAGGCGGTCGCCTCCATTGTGATCGTCTTGCGGGAGGTGGGATCGCCGGTGTTCACCATCACCCGGCCCGGGCGAGAGCCGTCGGGCGCCGGAGACATGTACTGGGCGGCCGGAGCCTCCTTCTCGCGGAACTCCTCCATCGACATGATCTCCACGTTCGCCTCGGGCAGCCGGCCGAACAGCTCGGGGAGCTTCCCATACATGGCGTCGGTGTGGCCGCGGTAGATGTCGAGGATCTCCTCCCGCGTCTGCGGCCGGAGCTCCGGCATCTCCTCCAGCGCGGCGTTGAAGCTCTCGAGGTCTTCATAGCCGAGGCGTGAGGAGACCATCATCATCTCCTCCTCCAGCGCGGCCACCTGCTCGAGGCCGATCTGATGGATCTCCTCCGGGCCGAGATCCGACGTGGTTTGGAGCTTCACCAGGTAGGCGTAGCGGTCCTCGCCACGCGGCAGCGACCACATGCCCGGCTCCTCCCGCCCGTTGGGCGCGTACTCGTCGCGCACGAATTCGCTGAACCGGACATAGGCCGGCAGGATGTCATCGCGGATGGAGGCCAGCATCTCCTCGCGAATCCGCTCCTGCTCCTCGGCGGGAATCTCTTCCGGGAACTTGGACAGCGGCTGCGCGAACGGTGAACCCTCGGGCGGCATACCGGCGAGCCCAGCGGCCTGCGTCACGACCTTCTCCAGAAGGAACTTCGGGGGCATCAACCCTTCCGCCATTCCGTTCTTCATGTGATCGATCGCCGTGTCGAACGAGCCCGGGAGCTGCTTGTAGCGGGCGATGAGGTCGTCGTAGTCCTTGACCTCCGTGAAGCTCAGGAACGAAGCGAAACGTGGCGCCATCAGATGGACTCCGGAGATCTGATTCACCGGCATCCGCCACGGGGTGAACTCAGCCCCCTCCAGCCCCCGCCGGAGCTGGTGGATCATGAGGTCGCGGTTTAGGGCCTCCTGCACCGAGAGCCCCGCCGGATCGATCGCCTGGAAGCGCTCCAGAAACTCGCGGGACTTAGCGAGCCGAGCCTCGATCGCTTCGTCGGTCCAGTCCGAGAGCTTGTCGTTCCACCGCTTGTCGCCCAGCATGGACGCGTACTCGGGGCTCGACTCCATCGTGAACTCCCACTGCTCATGGAGCAGCGCGGCGAGAGCGTCGCTCTTGGCCTGGACCTCTTCGGCAGTGGGCGGCTCCTCCCCGGGCGCGGCACACGCCGTCATTCCGGCTGAGGCGATCAAGACGAGGCACAACAAGGATTTCAATCGCAATGAGTTCGAACGCATGATCTTGCTCCTTCTTACTGCTCTCGAGGCGCCCGTCGTAGGGCGGGTTGAGACTCGCTCAGGGGAAGTTACGGTGGGAACGACGCACTGTCTCCACCCCGGCATCCCGCTCCGATTCACATGATGGACAGACCGGCGATGCGGGCCTGGGCCGTGCACGTGTATACGGCGCTCGGCCTGATCATCGCCGCCCTCACGGTCGTGTTCATCCTGCGCGGTAGCGCGACGGATTTCCGCCTCGCGTTCGCCCTGATGATGCTGGCGACCCTGATCGACGCGACGGACGGCTGGCTGGCCCGGCGGGCCCGGGTAGAGGAGGTGCTGCCTGCGTTCGACGGCCGCCGCCTCGACGATATCATCGACCTCCACACCTATGCCTCGATCCCTCTGCTGCTGATCTGGCGGGCCGGGCTGCTTCCCGCTGGATGGGCGTGGGCCGTTCTCGCCCCTCTCCTCGCGAGCGCCTTCGGGTTCTCTCGGCGGGACGCCAAGACGCCGGACGGGTTCTTCCTGGGCTTCCCGTCGTACTGGAATGTGGTGGCGTTCTACCTCTTCTTTCTGCGCCCTCCGCCCTGGCTCTCGGCGCTCGTGCTTCTCGGCTTGGCCGTTCTGACCCTCGTGCCTTCCCGTTACCTGAACCTCGCCGCACCGGGCCGAAAGAACGGCGCGATGCTGGCGCTCGCGGCGCTCTGGGGCCTGCTCTGCCTAGGGATTCTCGCGGGCCTCGTCAGCGGCCAGGCGGTGGTTCTGGCCTCCCTCGCATTCCCCGCGTACTACATGATCCGCTCGTGGGTGGAGCGATGATCCGTGCATGGATGCAGCTGGCGCTTCGCGCCCGGATGCGCGCTAGATGATAGAGGACGCTCGCCGGATACCGTCCGGGACATCGCTCGAAGCCGATGTTTGTGTGGTGGGCGCCGGCCCGGCGGGAATCGCTTTGGCGAGGGAGTTCGTCGGCTCGCACTACACCGTCGCCGTCGTCGAGTCCGGCGGCTGGAGGCCCGATCGCGCCACCCAGTCGATGCTCAAGGGAGAGGCTCCGGAGTACTGGCCGCTCGACCACGTCCGCCTCTCCTGCCTGGGCGGGACGACGCGCGTCTGGTCCGGCTGGTGCCGGCCGCTCGAGCCGACTGTATTCGAGCCTCGCGGCTGGCTGAATTCCGACGGGTGGCCGTTCGGCCGTTCGGAGCTCGATCCGTACTATGAGCGAGCCCACGGCGTCTGCGGGCTCGGCCCCTACGATTACCGAGTCGACTCCTGGGAGGAGCCGGGGGCGAGCCGGCTTCAGCTGCCCGAAGATCTCGTCGAGACGGCCTTGTTCCATATCAGCCGGACCCGCTTCGGCAGCGCGTATCGAAGTGAGCTCGAAAGTGCCCAAAACGTGCGCGTGCTGCTGAACGCCGCTGCCTCCGAGCTCCTCGTAGCGGAGTCGGGAGGCCGCGTCTCGCGCCTCGAGGTGCGAACGCAAGCCGGGCGTTCCTTTCAGGTCGCCGCCCGATGCTTCATCCTTGCGGCCGGCGGAATCGAGAACGCCAGGCTGCTCCTGATCTCCGATCGGACATGTGACGGAGGCCTGGGCAACGCTCACGGTCTGGTCGGCCGGTACTTCACGGAGCACCTGTACGTGAACTCGGGGCGCCTCGAGCTGCCCGTGGATCGCCCCGAGATGCGGTTCTATTGGCCTCACGATGTCTCGACGGAGCAACGCCGGGGCAGGGTGCGAGCAGTCTTCAAATTGCCGCTCCAGACCGTCGAAGCAGAGCGCCTGCTCAACTGCGCGACCTTCGTCCTCCCCCCGTTCGAGAACAGGGCAACGGTCTCCTCGAGCGGGGCGGCCGCGGTCCAGGAGATCGGAGCCGCCGTCCATCGAGGCTGGGTGTCCGACGATCTCGGGCAGAACCTGGCCGCGTTCACCAGGGACCCCCTCGGCGGGCTGAACGCCGCCTTTCGCCGCGCGCTCTTGCGGCAAGGCACGCCTCGAGAGGTGCAGCTGCGCAGCTACGTCGAACCGCTGCCCAATGGCGATAGTCGGGTCTCCTTGTTACGCGACACGGACCGGCTCGGTCGCCGGCGAGTGCGGCTCGACTGGATCCCGGCGGAGCTCGAGTGGCGGAGCATCGAGCGGCTTCACGAGCTGCTGGAAGAGGCGGTGCGCCGAGCGAAGCTGGGCCGCGTGTACTCGTTCTCCCCGGAGGACCGCCCTTCACGCGAGGGGGGGAAGCACCACATGGGCACGACGCGCATGCACGCCCGCTCTACCCGTGGCGTGGTCGACGGCGACAGCCGGGTGCACGGCATCGAGAACCTGTACGTAGCCGGCAGCTCGGTCTTTCCGACGGCCGACTTCGCCAATCCGACGCTCACGATCGTCGCTCTGGCGCTCCGGCTGGCCGACCATGTGAAGGGCCGATTGGCGGCTGGCGCGGAGAGGAGCGAGGTGGAGGGGACGCCACCGTGATCGCGAGAACAGACGCCACCTCGAACGACGCGCTGACCGTCTGCGTGATCAACTATCAGGGCGCGGATTGCATCTCCGGTACTCTCGAGGCCCTCCGGTCCGTGACGGCGAGCGTTCGGGAGGTGATGGTCGTCGATAACGCGTCCACGGACGGCAGCGTGGAGTTGATCGCGCGCGACTTTCCGGAGTGCAGGCTGATCCGTCTCGCGGAGAACTGCGGGCCCGCCGGAGCCCGAAACGTCGGCTTCCGCGAGGCGCAAGCCGACCTGATCCTGTTTGTCGATAACGACGTTGCCCTCGCCCCGGAGACTCCGTCGCGGCTGGCCCGATCCCTGCACGACGACCCCGCAGTGGTCCTGGCCATGCCGAGGATCCTGTACGCACACGACCCGCGGACCATCCAGTACGATGGGGCCGCCTCCCACTACGTCGGGCTTATGAGCCCGGAGAACGAAAACCGGTCGGTCGATAGCGTGGCTCCGCATCCGCGCCGGATTCAGTCGCTCGTCACGGCGTGTTTTCTGATCGATCGTGGGAGGTGGGGAAGTGAAGCTCCGTTCGACGAGCGCTTCGTTTACTTGCTCGAGGATCACGACCTCGGGCTCCGGGCGCGGATCTACGGGCATGAGATCCTCTCGGTTCCGACGCCCTGCTATCACGGAGAGGGCACGGAGGGGCTGTCACTGAGACGGGGCGGCCGCTATGCGGATGTGAGGGTTCGGAACCTCATCCGGAACCGCTGGTTGGTGCTGCTTAAGGACTATCAAGCGCGTACGCTATTCGTCCTCGCCCCGTTTTTAGCCTTGTTCGAGGCCCTCCAGTTTGCTGGTGCGGTTCGCAAGGGCTGGCTGAGACACTGGTTGTCGGCGTGCGGCTCGGTGGCTCGGAATCGGCGGGCGATCCGGGACGACCGAAGGAGCGTGCAGGCCCGGCGCCAGACACGGGACCGTGAGATCTTGACCGGAGGCCCGCTCCCGTTCGCGGACCTGTTGCTGCGGGGCCCGCTGGATCGCGCGGCCGGCGGTTTCTTGAACTTCGCCGGGCGAGCCTACTGGGGGGTGGCGCGCCACCTTCTCTGATCGGTCGTCGAAACCGGTCTACCTGATCGACGTGGCTGCCGAGCCGGCTCCGAGTCCGGCGATA
>JBDHGL010000080.1:1137-13953 GCA_039589875.1 Gemmatimonadota bacterium | reverse complement strand
AGCGACGAGCTCCACAACGCTCCGCCGATCGTCATCACCACCTGAAGCGAGAAGTCACGAGCTTGCTGGATCATCAGTCCGAAGAGTCCTGCCACGCTCATCTCCGGCTGGTTGGCGAGCCACAGGACCATGACGCTTGCAGCCGCCACTACCGCAATGCTCGCAGCTGCCAGCGTGATCCAACGCTCGCGTGTGACCGCCCAGGCCCGCAGATACAGCGGTACGGGGAGGCTCACCCGAGCCATCACCTGTTCGGCAAACCTCGAACCCGGATCGAGCACACCGAGACCGGAGCACCCGCAGCGACTCCACCTCACTCCGACAATCGGTGCAGGCGGCGAGGTGCGCATCGGCGCCTCGCAGGCGCGCCGGATGGTCCAGCGCGAACGCCTCCACCTGGTCGGGAGTCAGATGCCTCTTGGGTTCTTCGGCTCTGTGATCCATGATTCCCTTGATTCCATTGACTTCGCTCGCTTCTCCTTACGCAGGCCCGCTGGTTGAAGTTTCACGGCGGCGGCACCGCGGATCTCCTTCAACCAAGGAGATGCTGGAGCTGACCCTGCAGCTCTTTTCTAGCCCGGTGTATGTATGTCTTCACCGTCCCGAGAGGGACGTCCATGATCTCGGAGATCTCCTCGTAAGAGCGGCCCTCCACGTGCCTTAGGATGATCACCGACCGATATTCCTCCCGCAGCTCGCCGATCGCCAGCTCGATCTCCGATCCGATCTCGCGTGATACCAGCACCTCGTCAGGCCGCTCGTCCGGTGATTCCAGCGCAATCGCGGTCGCTTGCTGCATCTCGCTGGTTACCGCGGAAGGGGAGCCGTGAATCGACACTGTGTCCAGACGTTTCTTCCTCAGGTAGTCGATCGTCAGGTTGTAGGCGACCTTGAAGAGCCAGGATGAAAACTTGAACGACGGATCGTACCGGGCGAGGTTGTTGAACGCTCGAACGAACGCTTCCTGGGCTAGGTCTTCGGCCAGCTCCCGATCGCGGACCATGCGATAGATAAGCGAAAACACCGGGCGCTCGAAGCGGCGGAGGAGCTCGACGGCCGCCCGCTCGTCCCCGCGCTTGCACAGTCCGACGAGATCCGGGTCGCTCTTTTCCCTGTAGTCCACAGACCAGGCGCGTGCGGTGCGGCCTCACGGGAGTTACCCGCGGCGCACGAAGGAATTTTGGCGACGGAACAGTAGAGTATGGACGAACCCAGCGACAGCACGACCGTCCCGAGCGAGGCTTCCGACCGGGCGCGGCTGATCGGCGTCATCTCTGACACTCACGGCCTCTTACGCTCTCAGGTGTTCGAGGTCTTCCGCGGTGTCCGGCACATCCTGCATGCAGGCGATGTAGGTGATCCAAACATCCTAGTGGACTTGTCCGTTCTGGCGCCCGTGACGGCTGTCTGGGGCAACATGGACGGTCCGGATGTTCGAGCCGTGACCGAGGAGGCCCGGGAGCTCGTCCTGTTCGACACCGCCATCAGCTTGATTCACGGGCACCAGACGCTGGAGCATTCGGGGCTCGGCCGGCATTTCCCAGGCGCAAAGGTGATCATACACGGCCATACGCACACGCCGGCCAATCGTAACGTCGGCGGAGTGCTCGTACTCAACCCGGGAGCCGCCGGGCCGATGCGCCCTGGGAAGCCGGTAACCGTCGCTCTCCTCAGGCTGTCTCCCGATGGGCCGCGTGCTCGTCACATACATTTGCCCGCGGACTAGTGTCGGACCAGCCCCTAGCTCTGGCAGCCTGGGCAGAAGAAGGTGCTGCGCCCGGCTAGAACAAGCCTCTCGACGGTGCCGCCGCAACGCCGGCATGCTTCGTCCTTCCGGCCATAAACGGCCAACCTCGACTGGAACCGCCCTGACCTTCCGTTGACCGCACGGTAGTCCCGCAAAGTCGTCCCGGCGGATGCGAGCGCCTCACGGAGGACCTTCCGGATGGAACGATGAAGCGCCTTGATCTCCGGCATGTCCAGCGTTGACGCCCGCCGAGACGGGAGGATGCCGGCACGGAAGAGGGCCTCGCTCGCGTAGATGTTGCCGATCCCGGCAAGGCGCCTCTGATCGAGGAGCAGGTTTTTGATAGGCGCGCGCGACCCTGCAGTGATGGTGGCGAGCCGTCGGGCGGTGAATTCCCGTTCGAGCGGCTCCGGGCCCAGGGACCGGTCCAGAGCCGCCCAATCATCGGCCTCCAGCCAGCGGAACCCACCGAGCCGCCGCATGTCGTCGTAAAACAGGGTGCGTCCGTCGTCCAGGTCGAATTCCGCCACGATGTGCCGATAGCGATCCGGGTCCGGCCGTCCAGCTCCGAGGGTGAACCGTCCGGTCATGCGGAGCTGGGCCTGGAGGACCTCATCGCCCTCGAGCCGGAACAGGAGGTTCTTTCCTCGCCGGTCCACCGATCGGATTCGCCGGCCAGCCAACTTGCGGGAGAGTGTCTTGGCGGACGGTAGGTTGAGGACGATGTCGGTCCGGCGTAGGCGCGACCTGCAAATGGTCCGTCCGCGGAGCTCCGCATCCAGCTGGCGACGGATCGTCTCTACCTCCGGCAGCTCAGGCATCAGCCGTGGCTCAGCCGCCGATGTCCCGCCGCCAATGCTTCCCTTCGAACTCGATTGCCTCAGCGGCTTCTCGGCTTCGCGCGCCGGCCTCCTCGAGCGTGCCGCCGAGACCGGTGACTCCGAGGACCCGCCCGCCGGCCGTCACGAGCTGCCCATCCTGGAGATCCGTGCCAGCGTGATACACGCGGAGCTGGTCCGACTCGAGGTGATCCGGAATCGTGATCGGGAGACCCGTCGGGTAGCTACCCGGGTAGCCGCCGCTGGCGAGAACCGTTACGAGGGCGGAACCGATCGGCTCTGCCGGCGCCCAGCCCGACAGGCTCTCGCCTCTCGCGATCGAGACCATCGGCTCCACGAGCTCCGCCCGCGTCAGCGGCAGGACGACCTGAGCTTCCGGGTCACCCAGACGACAGTTGAACTCCAGCACCTTGGGACCGGATTCGGTAAGCACCAGGCCGACATACAGAAACCCCCGGTATGGGATGCCGCGCTCCGCCAGCCCTTCGAGCACCGGCCGAGCGATGTCGCTGCGGACATCCTCCACGATATCGTCAGGGACGTTCTGCACCGGCGCGAACGCTCCCATGCCGCCCGTGTTCGGCCCACGATCGTCCTCCTCGAGCCGTTTGTGATCGCGGGCGGAAACGAGCGGTGCCGCATGCTGGCCGTCCGTGATCAAGAAGACGGAGAGTTCCTCTCCCTCCAGATACTCCTCGATGACGATCTCCCTGCCGGCTTCTCCGAAGCTCGCTCTGTCCAGCATGTCCATCACCGCGGCACGGGCCTCAGCCAGCGAGGAGCAGATGAGCACGCCCTTGCCTGCCGCCAGGCCTGACGCCTTGACGACAACCGGCGGACGCATATCGGCCAGGAAGTCGATGGCTGGCGCGGTCTGCGAGAAGATTCCAAACTCGGCCGTGGGAACCCCGACCTCTCGCATCAGGGTCTTTGAGAAAGCCTTGGAGGACTCGAGGCGCGCCGCAGCGCGGATCGGACCGAAGATCGGAAGCTCACGTGAATGGAAGAGATCGACGATTCCGGCCGCGAGAGGCACCTCGGGGCCGACCACGGTCAGGTCGACCGCCTCGTCGTCGACGAAGCCCGCGAGGTGCTCCAGCTCCGAAGGGCCGATCGGAATGCAGGTCGCGGCGGCCCGCATTCCGGGATTGCCGGGAGCCGCGAAGATCGTGGCCTCCGGCGCGTCTCGCCGCAGCTTGTCGACGATCGCGTGCTCGCGACCGCCGGCGCCGACGACGAGGAGCCTCACGACGGCGAGAGGTGCGGCTTCACGATTCGGATGGGCTTCGCCAGGCTTGCGTGAACCGGGAGCGCATGCGATCGACCGCCGCGTCCACCTCGTCTATGATCTTCTGAGCGGAATCCTTGTAGCCGGCGAGAGCCTCCGCGAGATCTTCCTTGTAGGGCCGATCGTCCTCGGCGCCCCGTTCCGGATAGTCGCCTTCGAGAATGCGCTCGTACGTGCCACCGTCGATCCACTCCTTGAGTTCTGCCACCCTGACCACGGCGAACGGATGGGTGAGGCCGAGGACGTTCAGGACCTTGTAGACGGAATCCAGTAGGTCGCCGCCCTCACGATACTCCTCCGCCTGCGCGACGAACTCCTCGAGGTTGAGGGTCTCTCCGCGCATTCCTCCGGCCATGTGCATCAGGGCACGCATCGAGGCGTCCGGGTCCTGAATGGAAAGCAGGCCGGCCCGGTCGGACGACAGCTCCGATTTGCGGTACCACTCCAGGAGAGCGAACAGAACAGGCCGCACGGCAAGACCTGCCAGTGGATAGCGGAAGACCGTCAGGCTGAGAAGGATCACGAGCAGAGTACGATACAGCACGTGTCCGCTCACGATGTGCCCGACTTCGTGTCCGATCACCGCTTCGACCTCATCGTCGCCGAGCAGCTCGACGAGCGAGGAATTGAGAACGATGAACGGCTTGCTCATCCCGACTGCTCCGGCGTTCACGACGGGCTTTTGCGAGACGAACAACTCCGGTACCTCATCAACGTCCAACACTTCGCAGACCCGAATCAGACTCTCGTGAAGGCTCGGGTACTGGTTTTCGGTGACCTTGACCGCGTTGGCCTTGAAGGCGAGCAAAAGGGCTCGCTCGCCGAACATGCCGAACACCTTTCGGAGTACCAGATCAAAGCCCGGTATCTTGCGGAGCGCGTTCAGCGCCGCTCTGTCTGCCGGGTGTTCCCAGGCGATCGGACTGATATTGGTGAGGACTCGCCGCTGTACGCCGCCAGTCTGGATGTTTCCGCTCTCCATCATTTCCTCCTTGCGACGTGTCGAAGCACGCCGTTGTCTCTCGCTCGCGACCACTCGCTCGAGCGACGCCGAGACGTGACCAAGCTACGACAACGCCTACGCAGCAGGTCGGACCGCGGTTTCATCTAGCGACCGACGCCAGCGCTCGATCGAGGTCGGCGATCAGGTCTTCGGCCGACTCGATGCCGACCGAAAGTCTGACGAGCCCGGAGGTCAGGCCGATCTTCTGGCGCACCTCCTCGGGCAGCGACGCGTGGGTCATGGCGGCGGGTACGGAGATCAGGCTCTCGACGCCGCCGAGGCTCTCGGCGAGCTGGAAGACCCGTGTCGCCGACGCCACCTGCCTCGCGTTATCAAAGGAGCCCGAGTCGAAGCTGATCATTCCGCCGAACCCACGCATCTGGCGGCGAGCCAGATCGTGCTGCGGATGGTCCTCGAGTCCGGGATACAGCACCGCCCGGGCGGCAGGCTGTCCCAAAAGAAAATCGGCTACTCGGCTCGCGTTCTCGCAGTGTCGCTCCATGCGAACGTGTAGAGTCTTGATGCCTCGAAGCACCAGCCAGCAGTCCATCGGGCCCGGCACGCCTCCGCTCACGCGCTGCTGGTTACGGAGCCGGTCCCCCAGCTCCTGCTCCACCGTGACCATCGCCCCGCCGATGACGTCGCTGTGTCCGTTCAAGTACTTCGTAGTCGAGTGAACGACCACGTCGGCCCCCAGCGCGAGCGGACTCTGTAGAAAGGGCGTCGGAAACGTGTTGTCTACCGAAAGCAGGGCTCCGCCCGCGTGGGCGATCTCCGCGCACCCGGCGATGTCGGAGATCTGCATCATCGGATTCGTCGGGGTTTCGATGTGGACAAGCCGCGTCTCCGGCCGCATGGCGGCTGCCAGCTCCTCGAGGTCCGTAGTATCCACGTAGGTGAAGTCGACGCCGAAACGAGACCATACGGTCCGAAACATCCGCTCAGTTCCGCCGTATACGCTCGCCCCGCAGACTACATGGGATCCCGCCTCCAACGTGCTCTTTACGAGGGCCTCGATAGCCGCGAGTCCGGATGCGAAGGCGGCGCCCACACGGCCTTCCTCCAGCGACGCGAGGTTCTCCTCCAGGGCCGTTCGCGTCGGGTTGCTCACCCGGGCGTAGACGTACCCTCCCCGCGGCTCCGCGACGCCGTCCTGAACATAGGTGGAGGTTTGGTGGATCGGTGGCATGACCGACCCGGTCGCCGTGTCCGGTGTGTGCCCCGCGTGGATCGCGCGCGTCTCGAATCGTGTATCGCTTTTCGCTGTCATGGTCGGGATGACCCCTCGTCTGAGTGCGCGGCCTGCGCAAATGTCCCCTTTCCCCGCCACCTCTGCAACGTTCACTTCCCCCTCTCCGATGTGAGGCTGTCGGGTCCGGAAAGGAGGGCTGTTTGACCGACGATCTCATCGTATCTCCATCTGGAGTCCGCGGTGTCGTGGGCCACGGTCTTTATGCGGAAACGGCGGAGCGGTACGGCGCGGCGTACGGCAGGTACCTGGCCGAGACGGACGGCGGTGGAGGGGTCGTTTTGTTGGGCCGAGACAGCCGTCCGTCGGGAGCCGCCTTGGCCGAATCGGTCAGCGCCGGGCTCGAACGGTGGGGCTGGGACGTGGGCGATCTCGGGATCGTGCCGACCCCGACGGCTCTGCTGGCCGTACAGGATGACCCCAGGGCACGGGGCGGCGTCGTTGTTACAGCGTCCCACAATCCGGCCGAATGGAACGGCCTGAAGCTCGCCTCCGCCAAGGGTGAGTTCATCGCTCCCGAGGCCGGGCGAGCGGTCCAGTCGCTCTTCGAGGCTGACTCCACTCCACCGTCGCGGAATGCCGGCCGGCACAGCCAGGTCACGGGCGCCATCGAGCTCCACCTGGATCGAATCCTGAATCTGCCGGTGCTGTCACCCGACGTGATCGCCGAACGGAGACTGCGGATCGCCCTGGACTGCGTCCGCGGCGCCGGGGGGCTGATCCTGCCGGCGCTTCTCCGCCGCCTCGGATGCGAAGTCGTGGGCATTCATCTCAAGCCCGATGGTCGTTTTCCGCGTGACCCGGAGCCGATCGCCGGCAACCTCGAAGAACTGAGCGAGCTGGTCCGCGCGGAGCGAGCGCATGTCGGTTTCGCCGTTGATCCGGATGTGGATCGATTAGCCCTCGTCGACGAGACCGGGAGGCCAATCGGTGAGGACTGGACGCTCGCCCTGGCCATCGAGCTCGTGCTAGCCAGGCTGAGCGGTCCGGTGGTCACGAACCTTTCTTCGAGCCAGTGCATCGAGGACGCCGCGACGCGAATGGGCCAACGGACCTACCGGGCCTCGGTCGGAGAAGCGAACGTGGCAAGACGAATGGCGGAGGTGGGCGCGGTGGTGGGCGGCGAAGGAAACGGCGGTGTGATCCTTCCCGAACTTCACGCGACGCGCGATGCGCCTCTGGCCGCGGCCCTCGTGGCGCAGCTGTTGTCGGAGCGCAACGTGGGTCTCAGCCGGATCATCAGCGATCTACCGGCCTACCACATGGTGAAGCGTAAGGTGTCTCGCCCATCGGGTTCGCTATCCACGGTGTACGATCGGCTTGAACGCCAAGCGCAGAGCGGCGCTGAACCGGATCGTCAAGACGGCCTTCGTCTGGCTTGGGTCGCCCGCAGGGAATGGGTGCACGTGCGTCCTTCGGGTACGGAACCGATCGTGCGTGTCATTGCGGAAGCGCCCGAAGCCTCCAGAGCGAACGCTCTTGCCGACTGGGCAACGGAACTTCTAGCAAACTAGGGAATCATCGGGAAGTATGTGCGGGATAATCGGTTATATCGGCTCCGGAGACGCAGTTCCGCTGCTCGTTGAGGGCCTGAAGCGTCTCGAGTACCGGGGCTATGATTCGGCTGGAATAGCTGTTCTGAACGGAAGCGGCGTAGACATACGCAAATGCGCCGGGAAGATCGCTCGCTTGGAAGAGCTCATCTCGAAGGAGCCCCTGCATGGCTTTACGGGGGTGGCGCACACTCGCTGGGCGACGCACGGGGCCCCGTCGACGCCAAACGCGCATCCGCACGTCAACAGGACCGGCGAGATCGCGGTCGTGCACAACGGCATCATCGAGAACTCCGATTTGCTCAAGCGTCAGCTCCAGGAGATCGGTTGCGAGTTCCGAACGGATACGGACACGGAGGTACTGGCGCACCTCATCTCGACGCTCTTCCAAGGGAACCTCGAGCAGGCCGTGGCTGCGGCTCTCACCCAGGTGGAGGGCACCTACGGGTTGGCGGTAGTCAGCGCCGCGGATCCGGGAAAGATCGTCGTGGCACGGCGCGGCGCTCCACTCCTGCTCGGCCTCGCGGAGGACGGCGAGAAGGCGATGTTCGTGGCATCCGACGTGGCAGCGATCCTCGGCCACACGCGCAAGGTCGTGTATCTGGACGACGGCGAGATGGCCGTGCTGAAAAACGACGGCTACGCGCTGATGGACATCGGCACACTGGACCCGCTCTCTCCCACACGCTTCATCGAGAAGGAGATCAGCCACATCACGTGGGATCTCGACCGGATCGAGCGAGGCGGATACCCGCACTTCATGCTCAAGGAGATCTTCGAGCAGCCGGCCACGATCCGCGACGCTATGCGGGGCCGGATTCTAGAGGATGAGGGTACGGCCAGGCTGGGCGGTCTCCATCAGATGTTCGACCGGCTCAACGGGGCGCAACGGATCATTCTCACCGCTTGCGGCACGAGCTGGCACGCCGCTCTCGTCGGCGAATACCTGCTCGAGGAGTGCGCGAGGATCCCGGTCGAGGTGGAATACGCGTCGGAGTTGCGCTACCGGAACCCCGTCATCCCTCAGGATACGGTGGTCGTGGCGATCTCTCAGTCCGGTGAGACCGCGGACACGCTCGCCGCGCTCCGCGAGGCCAAGAAGCGCGGCGCGGCGACCATGGGGATCGTCAACGTCGTCGGGTCGACGATCGCCCGGGAGACCGACGGCGGTGTCTATACGCACAGCGGGCCCGAGATCGGCGTTGCATCGACCAAGGCGTTCACCGGCCAGCTTACGGTCCTGGCTCTCTTCGCCCTTTTGATGGCCCGTCGACGGGGCATGTCGATCCTGGAGGGAAGAGAGATCGTGGCCGCCCTGAGGGATCTGCCCGAGCAGGTTCAGCAGGTGCTGGAAGCGCGCGAGGAGGTCGAGCGAATCGCCGCGGCTTATGCCGGTCATCCGAACTTCCTCTATCTGGGGCGAGGCGCCCATTTTCCGATCGCGCTCGAGGGTGCCCTCAAGCTGAAGGAGATCAGCTACATCCACGCGGAAGGATATCCCGCGGCCGAAATGAAGCACGGCCCGATCGCGCTCATCGATGAGGAGATGCCGGTCGTCGTCCTCGGCCCCGAAGATTCGGTCTACCCGAAGGTGGTCTCCAACGTCGAGGAAGTGAAGGCGCGCGGAGGCAAGGTCATCGGGGTCGTGAGCGAAGGAGACAGCCAGCTCGCCGCGAAAGTAGACCACGTGATCACGGTCCCGCGGACGCTCGACATCCTGCAGCCGATCCTCACGGTCGTTCCGTTGCAGCTCCTCGCCTACCAAATCGCCGTGCAGCGGGGATGCCCCGTAGACCAGCCGCGAAACCTGGCGAAGAGCGTCACGGTCGAGTAGAAGTGAGCGAGCGGTCGATGGCCGCCTCTAGCGCCCAAGGCCCTCCAGTGCCCATACTTGGGGCGTCGCCGCAGTCCTTGCGGCGCGAACCCAGTGAGCGTGGACCGTAGGACGGGCCTCCGGGTTATACTGTCGAGTGAGCGACCGAGATAAGAGGCGCCCCGAGGACGGCGAGACGGACGTGGCACCTGATTACCTCCAGCTCCTCAAGGAGCAAGTCAGCAAGTACGCAGGGACGCTGCGGGATGTGGTGATCCTCGCTCCCACGTATGCTATCCTGATGTTCCATCTTCAGCAGGATCCGCGGCTGGCGCCGCACCATCGCCTCTGGGTGGAGGCGGCCATCGGCTATCTCGTGAGCCCGCACGATGTGATCCCCGAGGACGAGGTCGGCCCATACGGCTACCTGGACGACATCTTCTGCTGCGCCTACGTGGCGGACCGCATTGCCGAAGAGCTCGGCTGGGAAGTCGTGGAGGAGGGCTGGACCGGCGAGAGCTCGGCGCTCGAGGTCTCGAAGAACGTGCTGGCGAGGGAGCACGAGCTCCTGGGCTACGCGGGCGATGACGTCCTGAGATTCGCCGGACTGGACGAAATCTCGGAGGGATCGGAACAGGAGCGCACGAAGCCTTACCGGATGTGAGCCAGGTGTGCTCTCGACGTCTCTCCCCCTTACTGTCGGTTTTCCTCCTCGTATCTCTCGCTCCACCGGCCCGGGCGCAGTACGAGCTACGGGCTCCGTCCGGTGTCGAGATCGCATTCTCCTCGAGCAGGGTTCGTGCGATGCTCGATACCACACGGACGTTGGAGATGAATCTGCAGGAAGATCCGCTCGTGCTCTACTTCACTCTTGTGGGCCCTGAAGTGGAGACCGACAGTGCCGAAGCGTCGTACCCCTGGAACGCGATCGAGGTGAGAAGCGATTCCGTAGCCACCATCCTCACTCCCGGCAACCTTCGCGAGGCGGATCGGGCGTACTACAATTACGCGGTGATACGGATGAAGCTCGTGCGGGAGCTGGATCCCGACGTTCCGTGTGACGAGCTGATGGAGAGAGAGCTCGAGGCGGTCTCCTCATTCGCCGACGGATGGTTGGCTTCGCGCCTGTTGTTCGGCGGGCTGCCGTTTCTCGCGCTCGACGAGATCGCCTTCGCCCGTGAGCACGACGTACTCGGCGGGATGCTGGCGGCCCGAGCGGATCGACAGCTCGGCGCATGCGCGGACGAGTGGGCGTCCGAGCACAGGCGGGAAGTAGAGGACTACCTGGAGTGGCGGGAAACCCGGTTCCTTGAGCTGGTGGAGGCTCCTCCCGCCGAGGCGGACACGACCACCGGCGCAGTCAACGGGGAGGGTCCGTAAGAAGCGGAATGGCGCCGCGCTTCTTCAACACCCTGACCGGCGAGCTCGAGGTGTTCGAGCCCCTGGAGGCCGGCCACGCCAGAATCTACAGCTGTGGCCCGACGGTCTACGATCGCGCCCATATCGGGAACTTCCGCACGTTCGCCTGGGAAGATCTCCTACGCATGAACCTGACGGATGTCGACGACCGGACGATCAACGCCGCGATCGAGGGCCGGATGTCGCTCGAGGAGGTCACGCGACCGGTGGAAGCGCAGTTCTTCGAGGATTGGCGCACGCTCGGTCTCGAGCAGATGGAGCACCATCCCAGAGCGACCGAGCACGTGGACGGCATGATCGAGCTCGTCGGACGGCTCGAGAAGCGTGGTCTCACCTACGAGCGCGACGGTTCCGTCTACTTTGCGATCGAGCGCTATCCGGACTATGGGCGTCTCGTCAACCTCGGCCCGGATCCCCGGCCGGCGGCGGGCCGCGTCGAGGGTGACGAAGAATACTCGAAGGACGACCCTCGCGATTTCGTCCTCTGGAAGGGTGGAGAGAGGAAGGAGGGCGATCTGGCCGTCTGGGACTCGCCGTGGGGCCCCGGTCGGCCTGGCTGGCACCTGGAGTGCTCGGCGATGTCGATGGAGTACCTAGGTGAATCCTTCGACATACACACGGGAGGCGTCGACAACATCTTTCCGCACCACACGAACGAGATGGCCCAGTCGGAAGGTGCGACGGGCGGTCGTTTCGCGCGGTATTGGCTTCACGCGGAGCACCTTCTCGTGGATGGTGGGAAGATGTCCAAATCGCTGGGTAACTTCTACACCATCCCGGATCTTCTGGAGCTGGGGTACCGACCATCGGCGATCCGCTATCTACTGCTGAGCGCGCACTACCGGACACAGCTGAACTTCACTCGCTCGGGCCTGGAAAAGGCGGACAGGGCCCTCGATCGGCTGGTTGAGTTCCGTCGCCGGCTGGAGCAGGCGCAGCCACCGCAGGTATTGCCGAACCCCGAGGGTGAGGAACCTTCCGGAACGCACGGTGTGGAAAGCGATTCTTCACCCGTGCTCGAGTCTGCCCGCCGGGCCCGCGATGCGTTTACCGTCGCCATGGATGATGACCTTGCGGTGAGCGACGCGATCGGCGCGATCTTCACGATGGTCCGAGAGGTGAACCGAGAACTCGACGTGTCAGGAGATACTACCTCTGCGAAGGAGATCGAGGCCCCGATGTCGGTGTTGACCGACTTCGATTCCGTGTTCGGGGTCCTGTCGCTTCGTGCGGCAGAAGCAGGGGGTGTCGATTCGGCGCTGAGCGAGTGGGTGGAGGAGCGGATCGAGGCTCGACAGGCCGCGCGTGCCGCACGCGATTTCGATCGAGCGGACGAGATTCGAAGAGAGGTGGAGGAGCGCGGAATCGTGCTCGAAGATGGCCCGGCGGGAACGCGCTGGAAGGTCGATTCGCAGCCGTCTTTTGTCCCGCCATCACCGAATTGACGGTCCGCAACGAGGTCGATATTATCAAAGGCTATTGCACGGCTCTTGTCACGACGGATGTAAGTGGCGCCGGGCCGAGCACGCTGACGTAGCTCAACCGGTAGAGCGTCGGATTTGTAATCCGGAGGTTGTGGGTTCGAGCCCCACCGTCAGCTCCGTCGAACAGAGCGAGGGGTCGTCGCCGGGCAGTCGCCCATTCGGACCCCGATCCTTCCCGGAGGACGACCGGGCCGGATGGTGGGGTACCGAAGCGGTCAAACGGAGCAGACTGTAAATCTGCTGGCTTATGCCTTCGGAGGTTCGAATCCTCCCCCCACCATTCACGAGAGTGATTGCTAAGACCACGGGATTTCATCTAGCGCCCAATGCGACCACTGGGTCGACCTAGGTAAGAGAGACGGGATTACATGGCGAAGCAGAAGTTTGAGCGGACGAAGCCGCACGTAAACGTGGGGACGAT
>JBDHGL010000080.1:0-1120 GCA_039589875.1 Gemmatimonadota bacterium | reverse complement strand
AAGACGACGCTGACGGCGGCGATCACGGAGGTACAGGCGAAGCGGGATTTTGCGGATTTTGTGCCGTTTGATCAGATCGACAAGGCTCCGGAGGAGAAGGAGCGAGGGATCACGATCGCGACGGCGCACGTGGAGTACGAGACGGACGCTCGTCACTATGCGCACGTGGACTGTCCGGGACACGCCGACTACGTGAAGAACATGATCACGGGTGCGGCGCAGATGGACGGAGCGGTGGTGGTGGTATCGGCAGCGGATGGGCCGATGCCGCAGACGCGCGAGCACATTTTGTTGGCCCGTCAGGTAAACGTGCCCTACATCGTGGTCTACCTGAACAAGGTGGACCAGGTGGACGATCCGGAGCTACTGGATCTGGTGGAGCTGGAGGTCAGGGAGCTGCTGTCGGAGTACGATTTTCCGGGTGATGACGTACCGGTGGTACGCGGCAGTGCGCTGCAGGCGTTGGAGGATGGGAATCCGGGCAGCGAGGCGACGAAGTCGATTGACGAGCTTTTGGAGGCGCTGGACACGTACATCCCGGTGCCGGAGCGGGAGATTGACAAGCCGTTTTTGATGCCGGTGGAGGATGTGTTCACGATCACGGGCCGGGGGACGGTGGTGACGGGCCGGATCGAGCGGGGGGTGGTGAAGACGGGCGACGATATGGAGTTGGTGGGTCTGGGGTCGGACCGTAAGACGGTGGTGACCGGGGTGGAGATGTTCCGGAAGATTCTGGACGACGGGCAGGCGGGCGACAACGTGGGTCTGCTGCTTCGGGGAGTGGGCAAGGAAGAGGTGGAGCGAGGCATGGTGGTGGCCGCGCCGGGCTCGATCACGCCGCACACGAAGTTCAAGGCCGAGGTGTACGTGCTGACGAAGGAAGAGGGAGGGCGGCACACGCCGTTCTTCGACGGATACCGTCCGCAGTTCTACTTCCGGACGACGGACGTAACGGGTTCGGCGCAGCTGCCCGAAGGGGTGGAGATGGTGATGCCGGGCGACAACGTGAACATGGAAGTGGAGTTGATCACGCCGATCGCGATGGACAAGGAGCTGCGCTTCGCGATCCGCGAGGGCGGCCGCACCGTCGGCGCCGGCGTCGTCACCGACATCATCGAGT
>JBDHGL010000079.1:0-11447 GCA_039589875.1 Gemmatimonadota bacterium | reverse complement strand
CTTCCGGGAGGCGATTTCGCGGATCTGGAAGAGCTCGGCGACTCGTTGGAGGAGCGGGCGGAGCCGCTCGGCCTCGACTCGTGGGTGTGCCAGCGCCTGGCCCGGGCGTACGGTACGCTGGCGTTCGACGTGATCGCTCTGGCGGAGGAGCGGGCGGAGCTGGCCGGACGTATAGTCGCGGACCGGCCGTACGTGACAGCCGAGGTGGTGTACTCGGTCAGAAACGAGATGCCCGTTCACGTCGAGGATGTCGCTTACCGCCGCACCCATGTCGCGCTCGAGACCGGGGATTTCGAGGCCGCCGCGAATCGGATAGCCGCCCTCATGAGAGAAGAGCTGGGATGGGACCGGGATCGCGAGACGGCCGAGTTGAAAAGGGTCGCCGCGATCAGGGAGGTGAACGAGCGTTTTCGCGGGGAGATGGAAGCCGAGGAAGGTCGATGAGCGTGCGGCCAGAGGTTGTCTATCCGGTTCTGCTGGCGATCGGGGTGACCGCGTGCGGCGCGGGCCTCGACGGCCGGCACGATACATCGGATGGCCAGAGAGTCGTACCGGAGGCCACCGGCCGCGACGATACCGGCTCCTCGGCCGCTCCGACCGCCGGATCGTTGCCGTCCTACCCGTTCCGGCTGGTCAATCCGCGGCCCTACGTCGTGATCGTCCTGGCCAGTGCCGGCGCTGCGGAGGTGGTGGTCGACACGGTGCCCGCAGCGGATTCCAGCCGCGTCGACCTGCTGGTGGAGACCGATCTGGTAAGGCTGCGCGCGGTGGACCTGGAGGGCAACGAGCTCGGGAGCGGCTACCTGAGTGTCAGGGGCGCGAGCGAGGGCTCCGAGCCCGCCGATTCGATCTTCCCTCTTCGCTGGGAGCTGCCGCCCCCTCCATAATCCGAGGTCCGGCTCTCTTCGGCGTTCAGCCCCCGAACAGCCCCGCGATCGTGTTCCACGTGGCCGTTGTGGTGAAGTAGAGAACCATCAGCAGAAGCGGCGGCACGACGAACCTGAGAAACGTGTACCAGATCGTGAGCCACCGGACGCTCTCCGCACCCTTCCTCACCTCGCCTATCGGATCGGGCATCACCCAGCCGACGAAGATGGAGAGCGACAACGCTCCGACCACGAGGATCAGGTTGCCGGCGATCTGGTCCACGAGCCCGAGGATGTTGATGTCCAACGCGGAAGGGATCCCGGCAGCAGTGATCAACAGGCCGAGGGTCCAGGCGGCTTTCCGCCGCGGCCAGCCGAGGTTGTCGATAATCGCGGAGACCACTACCTCGAGCAGGGAGATAGCCGACGTGAGCGCTCCCACGAGGAGCGCCAGGAAGAAGAGGATGCCCACGGGCCTACCGACCGCACCCATCTCCGCGAAGGCGTTCGGGAGCCCGATGAACAGCGCTCCGATCGTGCTCGCACTGAGCTGCTCGGAGAGGCCGAGGGCGAAGATCAGCGGAAACACCATCAGTCCGGCGAGGAACGCGATCATGAAGTCGGAGCCGGCTATGATCACGGACTCGCGGGGCATGTTGTCGTCCCGAGAGAGGTAGCTCGAATAGGTGAGCATTGCCCCCATTCCGAGGCTCAAGCTGAAGAAGGCCTGGCTGGTAGCCTCGGAGAGCACGCTCAGGGAGAAGATTTCTCTGAAGTCAGCTTTCAGGTAGAACTCGTAGCCCTCTCCCGCCCCGCTCAGGGTGGCCGCGAACAGCGCCAGCCCGACGATGATCAGGGCCAGCAGCGGCATCAGTATGATCGCGCTCCGCTCGATGCCTCCCCGAATTCCTCCGGCGACGATGACGATTGTCACCAGCATGAAGAGCACGAGCCACGCCACCGTGTCCCAGCCGGTGGATGCACTATCGAAGAGGGTGGACGGGTCGCCGGCGAAGCCGACGGTTACCGAGTTCCATGCGTAGCGAAGGGTCCAGCCGGCGATGACGGCGTAGTAGGACAGGATCAGAAAGCCGCCGAGAACGAAGAGGACGCCGAGTGGCTTCCAGGCCCGACCACCGAAGTGTTCGAGCGCTTGGATCGGACTCTTCTTCGACCCCCTACCGAGCGCGAACTCGGCCAGCATGATCGGGACGCCGACGACTGCCACCATGATGATGTAGAGGAAGACGAAGGCCGCGCCGCCGTTCTCGGCTGCGAAGTAGGGGAAGCGCCACATGTTTCCGAGCCCCACAGCCGATCCTACCGCTGCGAGCACGAAGCCGAGACGGCTGGCCCACTCTTCTCGAGGCGCCTCGTTCATCTCTCAACTCCAGTTAGGAGGACGTCGGGTGTAGGAGCGCCGTCGGACGTCTTTCCGAGGGTGCGAGAGACGTAGGTAGCCGACGCGCACGGCGTCAAGGGCTGCGAACTGCGTTGCGCACCGGAAACATGCAGTGACTCGCTCAGGTAAGCCGTCCCGTAAGTACTTGACAGGCATGTATGTTTACGGACGGCTCGCCGCGAGCACGGAACCTGCTGTGGATAGTCGGGAACCCAGGGTCGGCAGCCATGATTAGAGCTGTCGGGATGTACTTCTTTTGGGAGGTCAGTGGTGGAGGGATTCATTCGGGTGCCTGTTCGCCTTGCACTGGTCGTCGCGGCGACGGGTGTGGCTGCGGCGCTTCTCGTGATCCGAAAGCCGAGCGAGCAGCCGGTCGAGGAGACCGAGCCGACGCCGGGCGCTCAGGCAGCGGTAGAGACCGAAGCGGACAACTGGTTCGTTTAAGCCAGTCCTGACCGCGAAGCGCCCGGCCGTTTGCGGCCGTGCGTGTGCCCGCCGTGCCTAAGGCGCGCCGTCCGCTCTCGTGAGGCGGTAGATCAGGAGCGCCGCCCTCTTCGTTACGATCGGAAACGATCCCAGGTCGACCACCTCCTCGATCGTATGACCCCCCTCGCCGGCCACGCCTAGCCCATCGAGCCCATCGATGTACGGGGCTGCGAAGGAGATGTCCGCCGCCCCGCGGCGGCCGGGATCGACAGCCTCCACCGCTCCGAAGCCCAGATCGCGGCTCACCCGATCGAGCACGCCCAATAGCTCGAAGTTTCCTTCGGTGGGCGGCATCGCAGGATAGCCGTCCTCGAATCGTATCTCCGCCGCGGTGCGCGGCAGGTGCTGCGACACCACACGGCGCATCGCCTCGCGCGCCCGCTCCAGCTGCTCGGCCGAGATGAAGCGAAGCCCTCCATCCACCAGCACCGTCTGGGCGATCACGTTGGTCTTGCCGAACGCGGATCCCCGGCTTGCCGGCGGATCGAACGAGACCTGCGTTCCGCCCAGGATCACACCCGGGTTGAACGTCAGATACTGCTCTCCCCGCACCTCGGTGTAGAACCCGGCGAGGATTCTCGCTGCCTCGAGGATCGCCCCGGCGCCGTATTGCTCCCCGAAGATCTGAGAGGAATGGCCGCGTTCGCCGGAGACCCGGAGCCTCCAGGAGCTGGATCCACGCCGGGCCACGGTCGCCGTTCCGGTGCCATCCACCCCTCCCTCGAACCCCAGCGCGAAATCGCTCCGCTGTGCCGCCTCTATCAGATCGGCCCGGCTGGTATCGATCGGCCGGCCCGGCTTTTCCTCGTCCCCTGTAAAAGCGACGATGATGCGTGTGGAGTCCAGCACACCGGCCGACTGAAGTGCCTTGAGGGCGTAGAGGAGAACCACGTTCCCGCCCTTCATGTCCTCCACTCCCGGACCCGCCGCCATGTTTCCGGCTCGTTCGAAGCGCTGGAAGGGGCTGTCCTCCTCGAACACCGTGTCCAGATGTCCGATCAACAGCAGCCGCGGCCCGGCTCCGCCGTCGATTTCGGCGAACAGGTGACCCGCCCGGTTCACGTCGGCCGGCATGCCTATCCAGCGCGTCTCGAACCCCAACCCGGCCAGCTCGGCATCGAAGACCCGGCCGACCTCTCTGACGCCCGCGTGATTCATGGTGCCGCTGTTCATGTTGACGATGCGCTCGAGCAAGGCGATCGCCTGGTCCGTGTGTTCGTCGACGTGCCGGACGATCGATTCCTCGGTGCGTGTCAGCGTTTGGGCGACCGCCGGCGGTGCTCCGCATGGAGCGGCGAGCGCGAATATCACCGGTGTCAGCGCCGCCGCGCGGCCGAAGCGGGCAAGGAATGCGATTCGTGAGAGCTGCAAGGCGAGCCTCCTCGGCTGGCTGTTTCGGGCTGCAGGGAAGGCGCATAGTGCTCCGAGCGGATGGGCGCCGCCAGCCGACCCCTTCGACGAAGCGAGCACGCGAGCGTCAACGGCTTGCGCGTTCCCCTCCGCGAGCGTCGTTTTCATGAGTTGACTGGTCGGGAGCAGGCCTCCTTCCGCACCGAGCCGTACCGGACCTTTCACTCGAAAGCCGAAGCCAGTGAGCGAAAGTGTCTCCATGAGTGAAACCCTCTCGTTGGCCGAATCCGGGGAGGAAGGCGCGCCCACCAGCAACGGGCGTCGCGGCAGCATCATGCCCGTCGGCGGAGCGGAAGAAAAGCTGCGCGATCCCGAGATTCTCCAGCGTTTCATGGAGCTGTCCGGCGGAGACGGCGCGAAGATCGTCGTCATCCCGACAGCATCTCGCCTGAAGTCCACCGGTCGGCGCTACCGCAAGCTGTTCCGCGATCTCGGTGCCGGCGAAGCGAACATCCTGCCCTTCGAGTCCAGGCTGGATTGTCTGCGCAAGGATTGGCTTGCCGAGCTCGATGAAGCGGACGGTGTCTTCCTCACCGGTGGGAACCAGCTCCGCCTTTCGACAACGATCGGAGGGACGCCGGTTGCCAGAGCGCTGCGGCGGCTGAATCGGCGGGGGGTGACCGTCGCGGGCACGTCTGCCGGAGCCGCCTTCATGTCGGAGCACATGATCGCCTTCGGGGAAGAGGGGCCTTCTCCACGAGCGGACATGGTCACGCTGGCCCCCGGGCTCGGACTGCTTCCGAAGGTGATCGTCGACCAGCACTTTCGGCAGCGGGACAGACTGGGCCGGCTGCTCGCAGCCCTTGCCTTCAACCCGTTCGGCGTGGGTGTCGGTTTGGACGAGAACACGGCGGCCCTCATCGGCCCGGACGACGTCCTCTGGGTCGTTGGGAGCGGCGCCATCACCATCGTGGATCCGGCCGAAATGACGTTCTCCTCGATGGACTCGGCACGAGAGAACGCGCCGGTTTGCCTGATCGGGCTCAAGATCCACGTCCTCACGTCAGGGAGCGCGTTCAACCTCGTAACGCGCGAGGCGACGCCACCGACCGGGCGTTGAGTCACGTACCATGAAGGTCGCCGAGCCGTGAAGATCATCGAGCGCGCCGTCTACTTCGGCCCGAATCTGTATGCCCTCTTCCCGGTCATACGCCTCCGGCTGGATCTCGGTGAGCTGGAGGAATGGCCGACCGGTCGGCTGGGCGATGGCTTCACGAGTCGGCTTCTGGAGCTTCTTCCCGGCCTCCACGAGCACGGGTGCTCGTATGAGGAGCCCGGCGGACTCGTCCGCCGGCTGACCGAAGGAGAAGGCACCTGGCTGGGTCACGTACTCGAGCACGTCGCGATCGAGCTCCAGAACATCGCAGGCCTCCGCGTCACATTCGGGAAGACGAGATCAACGGACGAGCCCGGCCAGTACGACGTCGTCTATGAGTACTGGCAGCGTGAAGAAGGCCTGGAGGCGGGGCGCCTCGGCGTCGATTTGCTCCACTATCTCCTGCCGGCAGAGCTTCGTCCGTCGGAAGCAGAGGTCTTCGACTGGGCGGCTCGGCGAGACGACTTCATCCGCTTCGCTCAGCGGCGGGCTCTCGGGCCGAGCACGGCGGCTCTCGTAGCTGCGGCGAGAGAGCGCGACATCCCCTGGCTCAGGCTGAACGAGTACAGCCTCGTCCAGCTCGGACACGGGAAGTACCAGCGCCGGGTCCAGGCCACAGTGACGAGCGAGACGCGCCAGATTTCGGTCGAGATCGCTTCGGACAAGGAGGAGACGAACCGGATCCTCGGTGATCTCGGGCTGCCGGTTCCGACGCAGCGTCTCGTGTATAGCGTGGAGGAGGCACAGCGAGCCGCCGACAGGATCGGCTATCCCGTCGTCGTCAAGCCGCTGAGCGCCAACCACGGGCGCGGCGTCTCGATCAACCTGAGGGACGCCGAACAGGTCGCCGGGGCCTTCGAGCAGGCGCGAACGCACCGTCGGTCGGTGATCGTCGAGAGCTTCGTGGAGGGCTTCGATCACCGGATGCTGGTGGTGGACGGCGAGCTGGTTGCCGTTGCGAAGCGGGTCCCCGGCCACGTGGTAGGCGACGGCAAGCACACGATCGAGGAGCTCGTGGAGGAGCTCAACCTGGATCCGCGGCGCGGCATCGGCCACGAGAAGGTTCTGACCAGGATCGAGTTCGACGGCCAGGCCGAGCGCCTCATGGGGCTGGAAGGACTCTCCCGTGAAAGCGTGCCGAAGGAGGGCCAGATCGCCTATCTACGGTCGACCGGGAACCTCTCCACGGGCGGTACGGCAGTCGATGTCACCGACATCGTGCATCCGGACAACCGTGGGATGGCGATGCGCGCAGCTCGGGCGATCGGCCTCGACGTGGCAGGCGTCGATTTTCTCACTCCGGACATTGCGCGCTCGTACAAGGAGGTGGGTGGCGCGATCTGCGAGGTGAACGCCGCACCGGGCTTCCGCATGCACGTGGCGCCGAGCGAGGGTGCGCCCCGAGACGCTGCCGGGCCCGTCATGGAGATGCTCTTTCCTCCCGGCTCACCCAGCCGGATTCCGATCGCGACGATCACCGGGACCAACGGAAAGACGACGACCGCCCGGATGCTGGCTCACGTGATAAAGCTCAAGGGTCACACCGTCGGCCTGGCTACGACCGACGGGGTCTACATCGACGGCCGGCTCACCGTGGAGGGGGACATGACGGGCCCGATTGCGGCCCAGATGGTGCTTCGCGATCCGACGATCGATATGGCGGTGATGGAGACCGCGCGCGGCGGTCTGCTGAGGGCCGGGATGGGCTATCAGAAGTCCGCGGTCGGCGCCTGCTTGAACGTACAGGCCGACCACCTCGGTCTGAGGGGCGTGAACACGCTCGAAGATCTGGCCGAGGTCAAGCGGATCGTGATCGAGGTGGCCGAAGGCACGGCCGTGCTCAACGCCGATGATCCGCTCTGCCTGGAGATGGCCGACCACTCGAAGGCCGAGCGCGTCTGCTACGTCACGATCAACCCCGGCCACGAGCTGGTCCGCGCGCATATCGAAGCCGGCGGCCGTGCGGTGGTGCTGGAACACGGGATCCAGGGCCACATGATCACCTTGTACGACGGCGGCGCCCACATGCCCCTTCTGCTGACGCGGATGATCCCCGCCACGCTCGATGGCCGCGCGATCCACAACGTGCAGAACGCCATGTTCGCGTCCGCCATCGCCTACAGCCTGGGGCTCACCCTGGAGGACATCCGGCACGGTCTGCGGACGTTCGATGCGTCCTTCTTCCAGGCGCCCGGGCGCATGAACGTCTTCGATGGCCACCCGTTCAAGGTGATTCTGGATTACGGTCATAACCCGTCCGCGATCGCGGTCATGCGGGCCACCGTGGCGGCCATGCCCGTCTCCGGCCGGCGGATCGTCGTGCTCGCCGCGCCGGGTGACCGGAGGGACGAGGACATCAGGGAGGCGGCGCGCGCGGCAGCCGGAGGCTTCGATCTCTACATCCTGCGCCGGGATGACAATCTGAGAGGCAGGGAGCCGGACGAGGTGCCGCGCCTGCTCGAGGAAGAGCTGCTGGCTGCGGGCATTGGGCCGGAGCGAATCTGGATTGTTCCCGAGGAGGCCGACGCGGTCGAGGCCGCCCTCCAGGAAGCGAACGAGGGAGACCTCGTTCTCATCTTCGGTGACGACATCTCGCGCACCTGGAAGCAGATCACCGGAGCGGGGGCGGACGACGTCGCCGCAACCGATGCAGCCGGCGTCGTTGCGGATGGGGATGGCGCTGCTCCTACGGCACCCTCCGCGCCCCTGCCCGCCGAACCCTTAGAAGCCGCACGCGCCGATGCCGAGCCGGGACGGGAAGACGGTGAGCCCCCGGTTCCACAGTCCCGGCCCGAACCGGTCGTGCCCGCGATGGACTGGCCCATCGACTGGGACGTCGAGCTCGATCTCGAGGAGAGGAAGCTCGTAAGCGACGAGCGCGGCGTGCGTATCGCTCGTGAACCGGAGGATTGAGGTAAGCGCGGTCGGCCGGTTCTGAGGCCGCCGAGCCTAAAAGAGCACGATGGAGCTTCGCGATTCGAGGCGCCTCACGGGGCCCAGCCTGCTGCTGAGCGGACCCGGCGCCATAATCGATGTGGGGGTCGACGAGTCTGCCGTTTTGCAGCTCGAGGCGGCGTGGCGTGCTCGTGCCCGGACGATCCTGAATGCGGTTAGTTGGACCGAGTCGACCCTCGCCAGTCACCGCTTTCCGGGCGGCCTGAGCCTCGCGTTTTCCGCCCCCGAAGACGCCCTCTACGCAGCCACCAACGTGAACGAGTGGGCCTTGGAGGCGGCATGCGGAGATCTGGAGGCGCTGCCGCCCGAGGCGGAGAGCGTCGAGGCTGCCGCCCCGCGGCTTCGCTCGGCCATCGAGGCAGAGCGGGAACCGCGCCTCATCGCTCTCCGGGACGCGGCGCGAGCTCGAGGGGTGACCTTCCTGACGGATGAGGATCAGACGAGCGTCGGTCTGGGGGCGGGCTCGGTGACCTGGCCGACGGACGACCTGCCTGCACCGGAAGATGTGGACTGGCAGGCGGTGCACGATGTACCGGTAGTGCTCGTGACCGGAACGAACGGCAAAACGACGACGGTGCGGCTGCTATGCTCGATCGCGCGCGCCGCAGGCCTCATCCCCGGTAGCACGTCGACAGACGGCATCGTGGTCGGCGACCGAATCGTGGACGCCGATGATTGGGCCGGACCCGGTGGGGCCCGCCAGGTTCTTCGGATCCACGACGTGGAGCTCGGCATCCTCGAGACGGCGCGCGGCGGCATCCTCAGACGCGGCCTCGGGGTCCCCCGATCGGACGCTTCGCTCGTCACGAATGTGGCCGCAGACCACCTTGGGGAATACGGAGTCGAAGACGTGCCATCGCTAGCGGACGCCAAGCTGGTCGTGGCACGTGTGGTACGGGCGGAGGGCCGCGTGGTTCTCAACGCGGAGGACGAGCAGGTCGTCGAGGCCGCGGAGCGGGCCCGGGGCCTCGGGCTCATTCGCGCCCCGACGACCTGGTTCTCGGCCAACGGCGACCTGCCGATCATAGCCCGGCATCTGGCGGGGGGCGGCGACGCGTGCACGGCGGATGGCGGAGAGCTCGTTCTTTGGCGTTCGGGCCGCCGAGTCGCGGCGATCGGAGTGGACCGCGTGCCGATCACCCTAGGGGGAGCCGCGCGGTTCAACGTCCGAAACGCACTCGCTGCGCTGGGAGTGGCCACCGCTCTCGGTTTGCCGGTCGAGGCGATCGCCGCGGGCCTCGAGGCGCTTCAGGGTTCTCCTGCCGACAATCCAGGGCGCCTCAACCTTTTCCAGTTGGATGGCGTGAACGTTTTGGTTGATTTCGCCCATAACCCGCACGGGATGGCGGCCCTCGTGGAGGTGGCAGACTCACTGCCCGCGCAGAGGCGGCTGATCGTGCTCGGACAAGCGGGCGACCGGGACGACGAGTCGATCCGGGGCCTCGCGCGGGCCGCCTGGGAGGCCGAGCCGGACCTGGTGGTGATCAAGGAGATGAGCAAATACCTGCGCGGCCGGGATGAGGGAGTCGTGCCGGCGCTCATCGAATCGGAGCTCAGAGAGATCGGCGCGCCGGCCGAAGCGGTCTTGCGGGCCGAATCCGAGATCGAGGCCGTACGGACGGTCCTCGCGCGGGCGGCCCCGGGCGATCTCATCCTGCTGACGGCCCACAGCGATAGGGATGAGGTGCTCGACCTGCTCTCCGGCCTCCAGGAGCGAGGTCGGGCCGCTGGCGATCGACGAGATTGAGCGACAAGGCCGACGGTGATCCTGTCGAGGTCGCGCCGGAGGCCCCGAAGAGCCGCCTTACCCGAACCGCTCGTCTGCTTCTCGCGATCCTCGCGGGTCTTCTCCTGCCGGGGCTGATCGGCATGGCATTTCCCGACCTCGTCGCTCGTCTGGCGCGACCGATGATCTTCTATCCCGAGCGGCTCTCGGAGCGGGAAGCGGACCCGGCTTTCTGGGGATTGGCGGCAGCCGAGTCGGTGTTCGTGGATTCCGAAGAAGGCGTGCGCCTGCACGGATGGTGGATTCCGGCGTCCAGATCTGAGGTCCCGGACGAGTCCGAGGCGTGCGAGGCGGTCATCTTCTTTCACGGCAACGCCGGCAACATCGCCTCCCGTGCGCCGATCGCTGCGCGACTGGCCGACCTGGGCCTCGGAGTCCTCCTGGTCGACTACCGTGGCTACGGGAGAAGCGAAGGCAGCCCCAGCGAGGAGGGGCTGTACGCTGATGGGCGCGCGGCCTATCGACATCTCGTCGACGTGAAGAAGGTGTCGCCCGCCCGGCTCGTGGTGATCGGCAACTCCCTCGGCGCGGCGGTCGCGACGAACGTGGCCTCCGAGCTGCCCGTCGCCCGACTCGTGCTCACCGGAGCGTTCCGCTCGGTGCCCTCGCTGGCCCGCTCGATCTACTGGTGGATGCCGGGCCGCGCGTTCGGCTGGAGCATCAACCGTTTCGACTCCGAGAGCCGGCTAGCGGACGTGACGGCTCCAGTGCTCGTCGGCCGCGGCGAAAGCGATCGGTTGATTCCTCGTGCCGAGACGCGAGCCCTTTACGAGGCGGCAAGCGAACCGAAGCGCTGGTTCGAGGTGGCGGGCGCCGACCACAACGATCTATGGTGGACGGGCGAGCTGTGGAGCCAGCTCGCCGGATTCCTCGCCGGAGAGCGCTGCGCGGAGTTACAGGAGGTGACCTGATGTTCTCTCGCCGTCGATTCCTCGGGGCCATCGGGCTGCCGGCCGCCTACGCGGCCGTCGGCGCACCCGTTCTGGCCGGTCGACTGAGCCTCGATCGAGCTATCTCCGTCGCTACGGATCTCTCCAGCCATCCAGGGACTCCGCGAGAGGTGGCGCGCGACGAGGAGTTTTGGCGGGAGGTCCAGCAGGCGTTCACGATCGACCGTAGCCTGGTCAATCTCAACAACGGCGGAGTGAGCCCGGCCCCCGCGGTCGTCCAGGCCGCGATGAAGCGCTATCTGGATTTCTCCCATCAGGCGCCGACCTACAACATGTGGCGCATCCTGGAGCCCCAGAAGGAAGGTGTGCGCCAGCGGCTCGCCCGTGAGTTCGGCTGCGATCCGGAGGAAGTGGCGATCACCCGAAACGCCTCCGAGAGCCTCGAGATCTGCCAACTGGGTTTTGACCTGCGGGCCGGCGACGAGATCCTCACGACGAACCAGGACTACCCCCGCATGCTGGCCACCTTCGAGCAGCGTGAGCGACGAGAGGGGAT
>JBDHGL010000078.1:0-11741 GCA_039589875.1 Gemmatimonadota bacterium | reverse complement strand
GCCGAGGCATCAGGAGAGCCTCCTGCTCTCGAGGAGGAAGCTGCAGCCGAGCTACGGGAAGTCGAGCCGCTCGCGCTGCAGACGGACGCCGAGCTGGCAGAAATCGCTGACGAAGCTGGTAGGGAGGAAGTGAGCAAAGAGCCCGAGGCTTGGGTGGCTGGTGTTGCCGAGGACGCTGTCGAAGAGGAGGCGGACGCGGAGCTGGCAGAGGTCGCCGAGGAGGAGGTTGAAGCAGAGCTGCCGGAAGTCATCGATGAGGTTGTGGAGGAAGAGACGGAATCTGAGCTCGCCGAGGCCGTTGAGGAGCCAGTCGAGGAGGAGATCGGGTTGGAGCCTCCCGTGGCCGGACCAGAGGCTGCCGAAGCGATTGGCGACGTGGAGGAGGAGCCTGACGAGACGGTCGATGCGGACGCGGAGCTAACAGAAGTTGCCGAGGAAGCTGTCGAGGAAAAGGCGGAAGCGGCGCTCGGGGAGGTTCCCGAGAGGCGGTGGAAGCGGAGCTGGTGGAGGTCGCGGGAGCCAGTTGAGGAGGCGACGGAGGTGGAACTAGCTGTGCTCGCTGAGGCGTCCGTCGAGGAAGAGGCGGACGCGGCGCTCGCCCAGGTGATCGAGGAGCCCGCGAAGGACGACGCGATCGAGGAACCGGAAGCCGAATCGGAAGCTGAGTTAGAACCTCCCGTCGTTGAAACGGAGGCTGCCGAAGCGATTGACGACGCAGAGGAGGAGCCTGAAGAGACGATCGATGCCGAAGCGGAGCTAGCGGAGGTCGCGGAAGAAGCTGTTGAAGAGGAAATGGTGGCGGAGCTAGAGGAAGTCGCCGAGGAAGCTGTCGAGGAGGAGGCGGACGCGGCGCTTGCCGAGGTGATCGAGGAGCCCGCGAAGGACGTCGCGATCGAGGAGCCGGAAGCGGAGCTTACTGAAGTCACCGAGGAGGCCAAATCGGAAGCTGAGTTGGAGCCTGCCGTGGCCGAGGCCGAGACGGAGACTGCGACGGAGGTCGAACCTCTGACCGACGCTGAGTCGGGCCGACGATTCGAGGAAGAGGAGCTCGATACTGGCGGCCAAGTGCCCGACTGGGAACCCGCGGTCAGAGCGCACTCTCGGGGGCTGGCTCCAGCTTGGGATTCACTCGATTTTGCTGAGGATTCTTCTCCCGGAGCGCCGCCATCGGGAACGAAAGCCACGGTCTCAACGGAGATGCCGCTTTTCGTGCTTCCGGAGCCGTTGCCACTTCATCAGCGACTCCCGCTGCGTCTGTCTATGCGGCTCCGGCGCTACGCTCCGTGGCTCGGGATCGGTCTGGCTCTCGCTGCCGCTGGTGCCTGGTTCCTTCTTTCCTAGGACCTTAGTCTCGGTTCCGTTGAACTCCTGCTAATCCCCTTGTCGTCCCCGGATCTCCGATGCTATCTTTGGATTATCTTCGGGTTTTATTCGGTTCCCTAGAGCTGTGTCTTCCAGACTGTCGGTGCTCAGGAGGGGAAGGTGTCTCGTTCGGCGGCGCTTCAGGAGCTTGATCGAAGGATCGAGGATGTAGAGAATCGACCATCGACTGATGTGGAAGCGGTTGCGACGGGCTTGGTTGCGCTCGATGCTTTGTTGCCGGGAGGAGGGCTGCCTCGCGGTCGGGCGACGGAGTGGTTGGGTCCGCGCTCCTGTGGCAAGATGGCCCTCCTGCGTCAAACGCTCCGCGAGATCCACGGTTTCGGAGAGCCCGTGGCGATCGTCGATGCGCCTCGCACGCTATATGCCCCGGACTGGGTGGCGCTGTCTGAGCGTAGCTCGGCTTTCTGGATTGTTCATCCGCCTCCGGGCGAGGCGGCCTGGTGTGCCGACCTGTTGCTTCGGAGTGGAGCGTTTGGGGCGGTCGTGTTGGATGCGGCTGGCTCTTCGACGGCCCTGATGCGGCGCGGCGTGGGAGTGCGACTCCAGCGTCTGGCCGAAGAGGCGGGCTCCATTCTGATCATGATCACGGAACTTCCGGTCGCCGGCCTCCGGTTGCGGTTTTTGCCCGGTCACATCCGTTCCGACTTCGAATCTCCATTCGGCCCATTCATCCCACCCGTACGGCTGGTAAGAGTGCAGGTGGGCAAGGCGAATTGGGTGGAGATCCCGGTAGCCTGCCCCGTACCGCCTCCTCGGGAGCCGGAGGAGAGAGAGTTCGTCCGGGACCGGAAAGGTCCGTTGTGAGCCGGATCGCTTCCGTGCGTGTGGCAGTAACGGAAGCTGCGTCGGCTGAAGGCGTCACCGCTCATGTAGCCGATGCCGGACCCGAATCCTCCGGTACGGCACCAAGCCTCTTGGCACCGCTGCTCGAGGCGAGCCCCCGCGTCATGCTCGTCGGTCCGGAGCTTGGCCGGGTCGATGCTCGCGGGTGGGAACGCCTGGGTGGTGAGAAAGCGCTCGGGAGTGTTCTGCTGGAAGCCCTGTGGCAAGCCGGGATGCGCGGCATCGGCATCGGAATCGGGGATGTGGTGGTGGTGGCCGATGCCGCGGCTCGGCTGGCCAAGCCCGGTCCGATCATCGTCCCGCCGGCGAAGGGTAGAGATTTTCTTGCAACGCTTCCTCTGAAGTGTTTGCCGATCTCCGAAGAGCTTCAGGAAGCGTTTCGCGCCTTGGGGTGGAGACGGATCGGTCAGCTCGCGGAGCGTGAGCGAAACGAGCTGGAAGCCCGGTTTGGCCCGGCTGGCCTCGAGATACACCGTTGGGCGTGCGGGGAAGATGATCGTGCCTTCCATGCTCTTCCGCCTCCCGAGCGGCGGGAAGTCTCCCTCGAGTTCGAGAGAGCGCCGACGATGCTGGAGCCCTTGTTGTTCACCCTGCGCCATCTGCTGGCCCGGCTGTGCAGCGACCTGACCGGTGGGCTGTGCGCTTCCGAGATCCGGCTTCGCCTGAACCTGGAAGGAAGCGGGTCTCGGGAGGCGACGGTCATCCTGGCACGTCCCACCCAACGTGAATCTCGGCTGTTCGATCTTTGCCGGGCAGCTCTGGAGCGGTTTGAAGGAGAAGGGAAGCTTACGGCGCCCATTTCAGGCCTGGCGCTGGAGCTTCGCGAGACCGCTCCCGCGGAAGCTCGCCAGGGCGATCTCTTTCGCCGCGATTGGCGGGTTGGTGGAGGTTGGGACGATCCGCTCGGCGCAGCGATCGCTCTGGCTCGTCTCCAAGCTCGCTTGGGGGAGGAAGCCGTGGTGACGCCCGCCTTCCGCGCGGACCATCGGCCCGAGAGCCGAAGCGTCTGGATGCCGGTCACACCGGCAAACCTTTCGAGCGGTTCGGGCTCCGCGAACACTCTGCCCGAGCGCTACGGTTCGGGTTCCGCAACCGCTCTGGCGTGCGCCACCGATTCGGAAGCGTACGGCTCATCGATCGGGGCTCAGGTCGACGCGTGTGCGGCCGATGTGCCAAGCACTCTCCAGCTGCTGAGCGACGCTGCCCCAATCCAGGTGCGGACCGAAGAGGACCGCCTCATCGAGTTACGGGATGATCGGGGTCGTCACGAGATCGTCGCGGCCGAGGGACCCGAGCGGCTCTCCGGGGACTGGTGGAAGGACCCGTACCGGCGGGAGTACTTCCGCGTCTGTACCTCGGCGGGAGAGCTACTCTGGCTATTTCGCGAATATCGTCCGAGCGGCGAGTTGCGTTGGTGGCTTCACGGATGGTGGGATTGAAGAAGGGCTCGGAGAAGCTCCACCGCGAGCCACAGTTTGTAGAGTTGGCAGCGCGTTCCGCGTTCTCGCTGCTGACCGGGGCGTCCACTCCCGAAGCTCTCGTGGAGCGGGCGGCCGAGATCGGCATGCCTGCCTTGGCTCTCACCGACCTCTTCGATCTCGGCGGAATCGTCCGTTTCACACATGCCTGCGACCGGGCTGGAATTCGTCCGATCGTCGGAGCCGAGGTCCGGGCCATCCGAACGGGACATGTGAGATCCGCGCCGCTATACCTGACCCTGCTCTGCGTGAACCGGGAAGGTTACCACAATCTTTGCGGACTCATCACACGGGCTCGACTCACGAACCCACGTGGCCACCCGCTGCTCGGTATCAAGGTCTTGAAAGAGCGCGGTGAAGGCTTGATTTGCCTTTTCAGGGCGATGGCGCCGGCTCAACCGCGAGCGTATGTCGCTGCCCTGGACGAACTCGTTGGAGCGTTTTCGGGAAGGCTCTATCCTGCCCTCGAGCACCACGGTCTGCCGGAAGATGCCCGGAGGTGCGCGGAGTGGATGATGTTTTCGAGGGAGGCTGGGTTTGACTGGATACCCACGAACCGTCCGCGATACGCGTGCCCCGCCGACCGGATCGTGCACGATGTACTCACCTGTATCCGCCATGACACCACGTTGGACGAGGCGGGCGATCGCCTCCTTCCGAACGGGGAGTGGTACCTGAAGTCAGCGGTGCAGATGAGAGGTCGCTGGTGTCAGGCGCCGCGCGGGATGCTCCTTGACTGTGCGTGTCACGGCTGCGAGGGGATGCGGCGGACGGTCGAGATCGCCGACCGCTGCAGTTTCCGAGTTGAAGGGCTGAAGCCGCCGCTTCCGACGTTCAGGGGGTTCGGCGAGGACAGCGGGAAAGCGCCGCTCGAACGCGATTCGCGTGGCTCGCGACATTCGCATCTGTCAGACTCGCACGCTCTTCTACGCGAGCTCGTTGAAGAGGGCGCACGGCACAGGTACGGCGATCGCTACGGTCCGAAGCACCATCAGCAGCTCGAGCATGAACTGGGCATCATCGGCCGCCTCGGTCTGAGCGACTATTTCCTGATCATCCATGACATCGTCCGCTTCGCCAACGAGCGGGATATCCTCGTTCAGGGACGCGGCTCGGCCGCCAACTCGGCTGTCTGCTACTGCCTGGGGATCACGGCGGTGGATCCGGTGGGTCTGGATCTGCTCTTCGAGCGATTCCTTTCCGAAGAGCGCGACGAGGCGCCGGACATCGACCTCGACATCGCACACAACGACCGGGAAGAGGTTCTGCAGTACGTCTACCGGAAGTATGGTCGAGAGCACGCGGCGATGGTATGCGAGGCGATCACCTACCGGGGACGGATGGCGGTGCGGGATGCAGCTCGCGTGTTGGGCTTTTCGGTCGCGGAAGCGGACCGCTTGGCAGCGGAAGCGGACCGGAGCGAGGCGGCTGCCGCAGCCGATCGGCTGGCTGAAGGTGGTGTGGTGCAGGCCGGCCTCGATCCTCGGCATCCACGCGTTCGGGCGCTGATCCGGGCGGTTCGCGGTTTGAACGAGTTGCCCCGCCATCGCTCGATTCACGTCGGAGGCTTTGTACTATCCGCGCGGCCGATCGGGGAGGTGGTACCGGTCGAGGCTGCTTCCATGCCGGGCCGCACCGTAATCCAGTGGGACAAAGACGATCTGGATCTTCCCGGGCTCATCAAGGTCGACCTGCTGGGGCTCGGCATGCTCACGGTCCTCCAGGCGGCGATCCGTCACATCCGCAGAACCCGCGGGATCGACCTCGATCTCGCGCATCTCCCGCCCGACGACCCGGCCGTCTACGACATGATCTGCGAGGCGGATACGATCGGGGTCTTTCAGATCGAGTCGCGGGCCCAGATGAACACGCTGCCGCGGGTGAGACCGCGCTGCTTCTACGACCTCGTTATCGAAGTCGCGCTCATCCGTCCCGGCCCGATCCAAGGGGACATGGTGCACCCCTATCTGAGACGGCGGAACGGTGAGGAACCGGTCACCTTCCTGGATCCACGGCTGGAGCCGGTGCTCGCAAGGACTCTCGGCGTACCGCTCTTCCAGGAGCAGGGGATGAAGGTGGCGGTCGTCCTGGCCGGCTTCACGCCGGCGCAGGCCGACAAGCTGCGGCGGGCGATGGGTTTCAAGCGATCCCACCAGGCGATGGCCGAGGTAGGAGAGGAGCTGGCCGAGGGCCTCGAGGCGAACGGCGTTTCTCCTGAAGTGGCCGCCAAGATCTTCAAGCAGCTCACGGCGTTCGCCAACTACGGCTTTCCCGAGAGCCACTCGGCCAGCTTCGCCCTACTCGTCTACGCCTCGGCCTACCTGAAGCGCTACTTCGCTCCGGAGTTCTTCGCCGCGATGCTGAATGCACAGCCGATGGGCTTCTATGCGCCTGCCACTCTGGTTCGGGATGCGCAGCGCCATGGCGCGGAGTTGCTTCCGGTCGATCTGGCTCGATCGGAGTGGGATTGCACGTTGGAGGAATCGCTCTCGGAGTTCCCTCCACGAGCTCACAGCGAGGCTGTAGGCTCGCTCCGAGAATCTCCGCAAACGATTCCAGGAGAGACTTCAGCTCCGCCGGCGCTTCGGTTGGGGCTGCGGCTCGTGCGGGGGCTCGGTGGTCGTGCCCGTGACCGGTTGCAGGGGGCGATCGAGGAAGGGCCGTTCACCACGGTGGAGGACGTGGTGCGCCGGAGCGGCCTGGGTCGGCCCGAGCTACGGGTGCTGGCGGAGGCGGGTGCGTTTCGTAGCCTCTGGCCAGGACGGCGCGAAGCCCTGTGGGAGTTGCTCCGTCAGTTTCGCGGTGATGCCGGTCCGCTGGCGCCTCGCAAGGGTAGTTTCCGCCGCCATTCTGGTAGGCGGCTCCCGCGCATGAGCAGCTTCGAGCGTGTCCTCGCCGACTATCGAACCCTGGGTCTTTCGGTCGAGGGACATCCGATGCAGTTCGTGCGGGCACAGTTGCGGAGCCGCGGCGTGCTCAGCGCAGAGGACGTGCGGAGGTGTCCGGCCGGTACCGAGGTCGCAATAGCCGGGCTCGCCATCACGCGCCAGCGGCCGAGCACGGCGAAAGGGATCATGTTCATCACTCTGGAGGATGAGACCGGTCTGGCGAATTTTGTCGTGATGCCGGACACGCAGGCGCGTTATCGAAATGCGATCATGGCGCACGTGCCGATCCTGAGAGGCGTGGTCGAAAGCGAGAGCGGTGTGGTAAACGTGCTGGTCAAGAGCGCATCCATCCTACAGCTGGGCGACCAGACGCCGGCCGTGCGAAGCCGCAACTTTCGGTAGCCTTTTCCGCCTGGCCGAGTCTTCGAGCTCCTCGGAGCCTTGCCACCGCAACGGCCCGCGTCTATTCAACACCTGGGCGAACGCATATGAGCACGAGAGAACCGAAGATCGTAGACAAGCCGTGGGGGCGAGAGATCTGGTATGCCCACACGGACCGCTATGCCGGCAAGGTCCTGGAGGTGGATGCGGGACACGTGCTCTCCCTACAGAAGCATGTAGTCAAGCACGAGACGCTTTACCTGCAGAGCGGTCGAATGCGCTTCACCCTGGAGGAAAGGGTGTTCGAGTGGTCGCCGGGCCAGTGCGTCGAGATTGCACCCGATACGGTCCACCGGATGGAAGCGCTCGAGGACAGCGTTATCCTCGAGACCAGCACACCGGAGCTCGATGATGTCGTGCGCCTCGAGGATCGTTACGGTCGTGCCTGACAGCGGGGCTTCCTGACTGTGCCCACCGACTTCGGCGACGCCGCGATCGTCGGCGCCAGGACGTATCCGCAGACGTGGTATCTGCTCGACGTCGTCGGCCATGAGCCGAGGCTCGTCGGTCACGAAGTCGTCGATCTCTCTCCGGGGGCGATCGAGCTTCGAGCGGTCGCGCGTGAGCTAAGACAACACGGTGAGCCGAACGAGCGATGGATCGCTGTGCGTAACGAGCCGGCTCTGGATAGGCTGGGAGCCGGCTACTTGAGGCGGCTTTCGTTTGGTCCGCAGGTAGGCTACTGCGTGGAACACGATGCGTCGCTCGACGTTCACGAGGGCCGGCCACTCCGGCACCTGGCCGTAAGGTTTTCGACAAGCGTGCTCACGCCTGCCACCGCCGCGGAGATCGGGTTGTACTTCTTCGGGCGCCGCCCTGCTGCGTTCGCCTTTACGAACGCGGCCGAGGTGCACGGTTACATCGGGATGGAGTGGGAGCCCCTCGCGGCGGATGACGTGCATGCTCTGCTCGTGAGAGAGCTCGGTTGACCGGATGAGAGAAACCCCCTCGGCCACGGGCTGACTGCGGGGATAGGATCCGAAGGTAGGGAACCGTGGCTTCGGGGGTCGTCTCACCCTCTAGAACGCACTGAGGGCACTCCTGGTTTCCGGGCGATTCGCTCAGAGACCGCCTGAGAGACGCGGTTTCGGTTCGCCTTCGTTGTGCAGGGCCTCGAGTCCAGGGAGAACTTGCCATGTTGAACGAGCCCGAATCGCGGCAGCGTGAACACGAGTCCCGAGCGGAAGCGCCGCAGGCGTCGGGTTCGCCGAGAGCGCTCCTGGCGGCGGATCCGCGCACCGTTCTTACGACGATCTACGTGGCGCTCGCGCTCGGAGTGGCAGTCCTGGCGATCGTGTTTTACGCGGTGGGGCCGGTGGCCGAGGGATCCGTGAGCCGCCCCCTTTTCCGCTGGATGTGGCTGGCTGCTGCCGCTCTGTGTACGATCGGAGCGGGCATCGTGCGCGGCCGGTTGAGCGGTGTGGTGGCGGACCCGCGACCCGCGCTGCCGGCGGCGATCGTCGTTTGGTCTCTCGCGGAGGCTCAGGCTCTTCTCGCCGCGATCGGCTTTTTCATCACAGGCGATTTCCCGCTGCTGGTGGCGGGTCTCGTGCTGTTCATCTTCCTACTGGGGCGACACCGGCCCGGCTCGTTCCTGGATCGCGCCTAGTGCCCGGAAGCGCGGAGCCGCTCGCCGTGGTTTTGGTCCGGGTACTCTGGGCCCCCGCCCGCCGGGAGCCGGATCACCGCACGGAGATGGTGACGCAGTGGCTTTGTGGTGAGCGAGTCACCGTGGTCGAGCAAGGCGAGGGTTGGATTCGTGCCCGCGGGCAGGACGGATATGTGGCCTGGCTTCCAGAGGCCGCTGTCACGCCGGAGCCGGCAGACGACTGGCTCGGCACGGCCGCCTGGTCTCTGGGAGCCTGCATCGACCGGCCACACGGGCGTAGGGCCTATCTTCCGTGGGGTGCACGTGTTCGTCAGCCTGGCGAGGAGCTGTTGCTCCCAGACGGGACGACTGCACGGGCTCTGGATCCGGACGTGGTGGTGCCGGCTGAAGAACTGGTTCGCCGGTTTCCACGCGATGCGGGCTCGATCGTGGCGACGGCCAGGAGCTGGATTGGCGTTCCGTACGTCTGGGGCGGCAGAACGGACACGGGTTGCGATTGCTCCGGGTTCGTGCAGGCGATCTACGCGGTTCACGGAATCATGCTTCCGCGGGACAGCCGCGATCAGCCGGAGGTTGGGGACCGGAGGCCTTCGGCCGAGATCTCAGCAGGAGATCTTGGCGAGGCGGACCTCGTCTTCTTCGCGCCGGAGCGGGCAGGGATCACACACGTTGCTATCGCGACCGGCGGAACTCGTTTCATTCACTGCTCTTCGACGAGGGGGGCGGTGAGCGTGGACGATCTTGCCTCCGAGTCTGTGCTCGAGAACCTGCTCCGGGAGAGCGTCGTGTGTGTGACGAGGCCGCTTTCCTCGAGCTCTGCCAGTGATCCAACGTGATGCCCGTTCGTCTTCGCCCTAGCTCGCACGGCTGATCATGGCACAAGCCGCCACGACCGATCGATTAGAGCCCGTTCTCTCGGTGCTCCGCGCGGAGTCGCCGGACCAGCCGTCGCCCGTTCAGGAGTACGCGAAGCTCTTGCTCGCGCGCGCCTCGGACGACTTTCTCGGCGAAGCCACACCCGAGGAAACGGCCCGTGAGGTGACGGGCCTCTTCTCGCTGCTGGAGGAGACCGGGCCAGAGCACGTATCCGTGCGCGTGCGGCCCCTCGACCGTGCCCACCTCTCGGTCATCGAGACCGTGATGCCCGACCGTTCGTTCATCGTGAATACCCTGCGGGAGTATGCCCACGGCAGGGAGCTCGATATCCCGCATCTGCTCCACCCCGTCGTCGGCGTGCGTCGTGGCGCCGACGGACAGGTGCTGGGCGTGGGACCGCGAAGCAGCGGGGGGGTCACGACCTCGACGGTCTACATGGTCGTCGAGGGTCAGCTGGAAGAGGAGGATCGAGCTTCGATGCAGGCGGAGCTCGCCGAGCGCCTCGAGACGGTCCGTCTGGTCAACGACGATTTCGAGGCCATGCTCGCTCGCTCGGCCGAGACGATCGCCCAGTTGGAACGAGAGAAGCAGATCTTGCCGTGGCGTGGGGAAGAGCTGCAGGAGATCCAGGACCTTCTCACCTGGCTTCAGGACGGCAATTTCGTCTTCCTCGGCTATCGCTCTTACGGGATCGAGGGTGACGAAGGTGGCGAGCGCTGGATCCATCTCGAGACCGGATCGGGCCTCGGCATCTTACGAGCCGAAGCTGATTCGACGTTCAAGGATCGGCAGAAACTCAGTGAGCTGCCGCCGACCCTGCGAGCGCGGGTCTTGGGAGGCCCCTTGCTGATCATCTCGAAAACGAACTCCGAGGCGCCCATCCACCGCTTCGCACGCATGGACTACATCGGCGTCAAGCGGATCGGGACCGAAGGGGAGGTCGTGGGTGAGCGGCGGTTTCTCGGGCTCTTCACTTCCAAGGCCTACAATCAAGACGCCTCGGAGATACCCATCCTTCGTCGGAAGCTCCGCGAGATCGTCGAAACGGAAGGAGCGGAGCGAGGCTCGCACGACTACCGGATCATCTTCGACTTCTTCGGAAGCACGCCTCTCGAGGAGCTCTTCCTCAGCTCGGTGTCGGAGCTCTCGGATCTGCTGTCGGAGATCATGGAGACGGAGGGTGCCGACGAAGTGCGCGTAACGGCGCGTTCGGATCCGCTCGGACGCGGGGCGAACGTGATGGTCATCCTGCCGAAGCAGCGCTTCTCGGGCGAGGCGAGACGACGGATTCAGGAGGCGCTCGTCACCGCCTACCACGGCACTCTGCTGAACTATCACCTGGCGCTCGGCGAGGGAGATCAGGCGCGGCTCCACTTTTACATCGCGTCGGATCCAGCGGGCGACGCGGAAGTCGATGTCGAGGCGCTGGAAACGGAAGTGCAGGCGTCGGTGCGGACCTGGGAGGAGCGCCTCTCGCGAGCCCTGAAGGAGGCTCACGAGGCGGAGGACGCGCATCGACTGGCCGAGCGGCACTGCCAGAGGTTCTCGGCGGAGTACACGGCGATGATCACGCCGGAGAAGGCGGTTGGCGATATCGATCGCCTCGAGGCGCTCAGCGACACGGGGCGCCCCCAGGTGGTCTTCGAGGAGCTGGAAGAGCCGCGCTCGGGCGCGCTTCTTCTAAAGGTATTCGCCTCCAGCGGCCAGCTCGTACTGAGCGATGCGATGCCGGTGTTAGAGCATTTCGGATTCCGGGTGATCCAAGCCGACAGGTTCGATCTGTCCGGACCGGACGCTGCAGCCGACACCATTCACACTTTCGAGGTCGAGACGCCGGCCGAATGGGAGCTCAATGCCCGAGAGGCCCAACCGCGCGTGGAAGAAGCGGTCTGGGCGATCATCGATCGGCGCACGGAGAGCGACATCCTGAACTCGCTCATCCTGTCGGCGGGCCTCGAGTGGCGAGATGTGGCGCTTCTCCGCGCTTATGCCGGCTACGCCTTCCGCAGCACCGCCGTGGGCAGTCGTACTGGGGGCCGGGAGCCACTCGTGCAGCATCCGGATGTCGCGCCCCTGCTCGTTTCGCTCTTCCGCGCACGATTCGATCCGCGATGGCCCGGAGACCGGGAAGAGGAGATCAGGAAGACAGAGCGTCGCTTCGACCGGGCTCTGGGCGCCGTCCGAAGCATCGAGCACGATCGGACCTTCCGTCGCCTCCTGGCT
>JBDHGL010000077.1:0-11977 GCA_039589875.1 Gemmatimonadota bacterium | reverse complement strand
CGGTGCTTGCCCGCTCGGTCGGAATGTAGATGGAGACGGCGGGCGTGCCGTCGCTCCGGAGAAGCTCCCTGAAGCTCTCTTTACCGAAATAATCCAAGCTCAGCCCTTTCTCGTTCGTTCATCCCGCCCGGCGAGCGCGAACAGCAGCATGCTCCCGATCGTCACCAGTAACGCAGCGATCGCCGGTCCACCGGCGCCTGTAGCCGCGACGCCGGGAACCAGGAGGGTGGCCGCCTTCAGCAAAGCACCGTTCAGGATCAGGTAGCATAGGACCAACGCGATCAACGGGACCGGAAACGGCAGGTAGCTGACGAGGGGTCGGATGGCGACGTTAACGGCTCCGATCGCGAGCGCGGTGCTCACAAGTGCAGATGCGCCTTCAATACGAAAGCCCGGGGCAACGGACGCTGCGCCGGCAACGACGCCGGCCGCGACGAGCCAATGCACGAGCGTTCTCAGGTTCGGTACCTCCTGAGGCTGCGGGGAACGCCATCCGGTTACAGGTTGCGCAACGGAAAGATGGTCGGGCGCTCGCCCACGTCGCAATCGACAGGTAGGGATCCATGGAAATGCACATCGGAAGCGTGGCGATCGACTGCACGCGCGGTGACATCACCCGGCAGCCGGAGTTCGACGCGATCGTCAACGCGGCCAATGCGCAGCTTCGCTCGGGCGGGGGGGTGGCCGGCGCCATCCACCGGGCCGCGGGACCTCAGCTCGAGCGCGAGGCCGTGCCGCTCGGGCCGATCAAGCCCGGGCAGGCCGTGATCACGCACGCGTACGATCTCCCGAACCGCTGGGTGATTCACTGTCTCGGCCCGGTGTACGGAAGGGATGAGCCGGCCGCCGAGCTGCTCGCCGGCTGCTACCGAAACGCCCTGAGGTTGGCCGACGAACGGGAGATCCGGTCGGTCGTCTTCCCGGCAATATCGACCGGTGCGTTCGGCTACCCGCTCGAGGAAGCGGCGCAGGTGGCACTCGAAACCTTGGCGGAGTCGGCTCCCGGACTAGGAGCGGTCCGTCGAGTTCGCTTTGCCCTGTTCGGACAAAACGCACTCGAGGCGCATGAGCGGGCGCTCGAACGGGTGGCTGGTCCGGCCGAGGAGAGCTGATGAGGGCCGAGTTCCCGGGGGAGGCCCCTGCCTCCCCCGCTCGAAATCAGAAGCCGCCGTTCGCGATGAACTGGAAGAACCAGCTCTTGTTGTCCCGCTGCAGCGGATTCACGAAGTCGCCCTCCATCAGGATCAGGCCGAACAGGTTGATGCGAATCCCGACGCCGACGCTGGTCACGAAGCTCCTCGTGCAAGTGTCGCAGCCCAAGAACGCGGGGCTCTGGTCGTTCGTCCAGGCGAGGCCAGCATCGAAGAACGCGATCAAATCCACGGGGGGAAACGCCCCTCGCGAAGCGACGCCAAGCGGCCCGAGCAACGGCAGCCGCGGCTCGATGTTGAACACCGCCACCTTGCTGCCGAGCAGGTCATCAACCTCGCTGCACGGGTTGATCCCGCCCGGATCGAAATCCGGGAACGTGCAGTCCTGCGCCCTGAAGCTGTTCGTGTTGTAGCCGCGAACGAGCGAAGGCGACCCTATGTAAAGGAGCGAGAGCCTCGGGTCGTCGGCGTCGCTTCCGTACCGCCCGACCGTCATCCCGCGGAACGCCAACGTGAAGGGAAAGGCCGGCATCCAGTACTTCCGGTAGTCGAACAGGAAGTTCAGGTAGCTGATCGACCCGATCGCCGGTGACACATCCAGGCGATAGCGTTGCCCCAGCACGGGCCCGTTGCCGCCGAAGATCGACGTGTCGTAGACGAGCGCCACTCCGGCCCGGCCGAGGAGCAGAGCCGACGGGGACTCGAGATCGACCGTCTCGTCGAAGATCCTCTGGCCGCCGAGCGTGAAGATCTCGGTCTTGAGGTCACGGGAGAAGTGGATGTTCTGGAAACCGCCCGTGAACTCGAGACGCTTGGATCGGTCCAGCGGGTAGGCCACGAACCCGAGCAGGAGCCGGTTGACCTGATAGAAACGCTCCGTGGTGAGCACCTGCACCGGTGTGCCATCGGGGGTCTCGGCAAGTCCGAAGCCGACCCGTTGGCTGATCAACGGCAGCTGAGACAGCTGCCCCCCCACGTTCCAGCGCCCGCGTCGGTTCTCGTAGGCCAGCTGCAACACCGTCGATCGGTCCAAGCTGCCAGCCGACGTATTGATCTGAATGGCGGCAGCTAGATTCCGGTTGCCGAGCATGTCGCTGAAGAAGAGCTGCGCGCCCGCGCCGACGAAGAAGCCGAATTGGTCGGCTCCGATGGCCAGTGACGGCTGCGAAACGAAATCGAGCGACAGGCCGGGATTGTAGTCACCGAAGTCGAACGTCAGCGCGTCGGCCAGTCCGATGCGAGGGTTGTCGATCAGGGCGAGCAGATCGGTTGCCCTCTCCTCGGGAGGCAGAATCGCCGGGTAGACGCCGGTCTCCTGATCGAAGGCCACGTCCTCTCCCCCCTGCTCCGTTCGTTCCCTCTCGGCCTGCTCGTACGCCGCCGCCAGGGCTTCGTGAGATTCGGCCGTGTAGATGTTCCAGCGGAAGGGACCGTGCCAGTACACGCTGAACGCGATCTTGCCCGTCCCGCTTGCCACGGAGAGCGCCGGGCTGTCGCTGGTGATGCCGCTGACACCGGTCTGGACGTTGGTCAGCTGATCGATCTGGCCGGTCTCGACCTCCAGCCGGTAGATGTTCGGGATTCCCGAGTCATCCGATAGGAAGAGAATGTACCGGCCGTCCGGCGTGAAGGACGGATTGATGTTCTTGCCCTGCAGGTTCGGCAGCGTCTCGATCTCGTCAGTGGCCAGATTGTACAGCGCGAGCTGGTTTTCGCCAAAATCGAGCCGGCCCAGGTCGCTGTCGAAGCGGTCCGTCACGAAGACGACCTTCGTGCCGTCGGTCGAGAACTCCGGCTCCAGGTCCGCGAAGGGGTCGTCGGTAAGACGGCGCAGCTCCTCCGTCTCGGTGTCGTAAAGCCAGAGGTCCGTAAAGCCACCCTGCATGGCGGAAAACACCAGCTTGTTGCCATCCGGCGACCAGCCGGGGTTCGTGACCTCGTCCAAGTCGTCGAACTTGTACTCGTCGACCAGTTTCTTCCGCTCCACGTCGACGATCGAGATCACCGGGCTGCCCTTGTTGACTCCGGCGAGCGCGAAGCCGACGCCGGTCGGATGCCAGGCTCCGGACGACAGGATGAACTGGAGGGCCTCGTAGTGGGGGTCGACCGCCGTGTTCGTGACCTTCTCAAGGGTCTCGCCGGTGTTCGCGTCCGCCAGGAAGAGATCGATCGAGAAGAGTCCCGCCTCGGTCAGATAAAGCAGCTGGTTTCCATCCGGACTGATCGAGGGCGCCACGTTCTGCTGGCCGCCGGCTCCCCTCTTTACGACCAGACCGCGGTCGGCCTCCACCACGGAACCGATAATGAGCTGGCCGTATACATCCGGCGGATCCGTCGCCGCAACGATCGGCTCGTAGGCCTCCCAAGTAGCCTCGTGCCACATCGCCGAGATCGAGTCCACGCTCATCCCGAGGACGGCCTGGAAAGCGCCGATCGCGCTTCCTGTCCTGCCGGCTACCTTGAGGATTCGGCCGACGATCTCATCCCCGTACGTGCCCGCGATGAACGACCAGAGTGCCTGTCCGTAGCGGTATGGGAAGAACCGGGGGTCGTTGAGCTGGCTGATCGTCGGCAGACAGTCGCATTCGACGCCGTCGCGCAGCCACATCGCGGTGTTCGCGTCGATCGGCCCCACCGACAGGTATTCCGCCATTCCCTCGATAAACCAGAGCGGTAAGCGGATGGCGCCCGGGATATCCGGCCCCGCCGCGTTCGGCCCCTGGCCCGTCACATCGAACTGGAAGGCATGTACGAGCTCGTGGCCGAGCACGTGGTCGCTCTCGCCCATCGTGTTCTGGAGCGGCAGCACCACCCGGCGCTTGAGGATTTCCGTGAAGCCTCCGGTGGACTCCCCGACCTGGTTCGGAGTCGTGTTCGTCTGCTCGAAGTGCGGGTGAGAGGCGTAGAGAACGAGCGGCTGACGGGCCCGAATCTCGTGGTTCATGATCCTCGAGAGCCTCGAGTACCAGCGTTCCGACATCCGGCCGGCCATGAGGGCCGCCTGGCGTTCCTCTTCGTAGAAGTAGATGTCGAAGTGCTCGGTCCGGATGATCTCCCAGTCGAACGCGTCGTACTGGACCTTATTACGCCCGAAGTACTGCGCGTCCGCGCTCGAAGCAGCCGGTCCGAGAGCTAGGATGATGCCTGTGATGGTGAGCAGCAGAACGCGAGGTGTAGACCGCATCAGACCTCCATTTACTGAGACCGGCGGCTGGCCGGATCCACGCCGGTGGAACGACGACGGGCTCGATCGGATCGCTTCATCCATACTCCAATGACTGGACCGATGCCCTACGCGTTACATCCCGTCCCTACAGCCGAGCTTACGGCGTGAGCCCGTAGTGAACAACGTCTCACGTTAAGGAAACCGAACATCGGCGATCGTGTTCCAGGACCCACTTTTCCGAGAGCGGGTGCATGTGGTCGGCCAAGCGGGTAGACTAGTTGACCGCTGGACAGGCGTCATCCGAAGAACATTCCAAAGTGGTGGATCTCATATGAGCCTTACAGCCAACCTGGGCTTCCCGAGAATCGGGCCGAATCGGGAGCTCAAGCGAGCGACCGAACGGTATTGGAGCGGCGAGGAAGATGCGGAGAATCTGCTGAGCGTGGCCTCCGAGCTCCGGGCGGCCAACTGGAAGCTCCAATCCGAGCGAGGAATCGATCTCGTTCCGTCGAACGACTTTTCCCTGTACGACCAGGTTCTCGACACCACGGCCCTGCTCGGAGCGGTGCCGGAACGATATCAGTGGACGGGCGATTCGGTCGATCTAAACGTCTATTTCGCCATGGCGCGAGGCATCCAGATCGAGACGTTGGACGCGCCGGCCATGGAGATGACCAAGTGGTTCGACACGAACTATCACTACATCGTGCCGGAGTTTTGGTCCGGCCAGAAGTTTCGGGTGGCCAGCGCGAAGCCGTTCGACGAGTTCGAGGAGGCGTTGGCACTCGGTATAGCGACGCGTCCGGTTCTGCTCGGGCCCGTGAGCTACCTCCTGCTCGGCAAGTCCAGAGAAGAGGGCTTCGATCCGCTGGCCGAGCACCTCGAGGCGGTCACGTCCGTGTACCTCGACGTGCTGGACCGCCTCTTCGCGCTTGGCGCCGACTGGGTGCAGCTGGATGAGCCGTGCTTCGTCGAGGACCGGAACGACAGGGAGCTCGAGGCGCTGACCGCCGCGTACGGCAAGCTGGCCGAGGCCAGAGGGCCCGGCAAGCTCCTCGTGCAGACCTACTTCGGGCACGTGGGCAACTCATATCCCACGCTCGCCGGCCTGCCGGTCGACGGCCTCGGACTGGATCTGGTTCGCGGAGAGGAAAACCTGCCGCTGATGCAGCAACACGGCTTTCCGGATGACACGTGGCTCTCCGCCGGGGTAGTGGATGGGCGGAATGTCTGGCTGAACAACCTGTCCGCCTCGCTCGACCTCCTCGAGGAGCTGACCCGAAGCGTCGGAAGCGACCGGCTCATCGTGTCGCCCTCCTGCTCCCTCCTCCACGTGCCGATCGACGCGGCAGTCGAAACGGAACTGGACGACGAGCTGTGCTCGTGGCTCTCCTTCGCAGTACAGAAGCTGGACGAGCTGTCGGCCTTGAAGAGGGGACTCGTCCAGGGCCGCGACTCGATCTCCGAGGAGCTTCGGACCAACGCCGATCGTCTCGCGACGAGAGCTAACTCACCTCGCACGCGCAACGCGTCCGTCCGTGAGAGGCTGAAGGCGCAGAGCCCGCTCTCGGCAGGCCGAGACGCCTCGTTCACGGATCGCATGGCAGCCCAGCAGAACCAGCTCGGGCTTCCGCCGTTTCCGACCACGACGATCGGCTCGTTTCCGCAGCACGTCGATGTCCGAAAGAACCGTCTGGCCTACCGGCGCGGGGACCTTGACCGGCAGGCGTACGAGGACTTTATGGACGCGGAGACTCGCCGCTGTATCGAGATCCAGGAGGACGCCGGGTTGGATGTGCTCGTGCATGGCGAATTCGAGCGCAACGACATGGTGGAGTACTTCGCGGAGCGGTTCGACGGCTACGCCTTCACCCGCAACGGCTGGGTCCAGTCGTACGGCTCGCGGTACGTCAAGCCTCCGATCCTGTTCGGAGACGTCAGCCGACCCGATCCGATCACGGTTCGCTGGTGGCGCGTGGCCAGCAGTCACACGGATCGGCCGGTAAAGGGCATGCTGACCGGACCGGTCACGATGCTGCAGTGGAGCTTCGTGCGGGACGACCAACCCCGGCCGGACAGCTGCTTCCAGCTGGCCCTCGCCGTGGGAGACGAGGTGCTCGATCTGGAAGCGGCCGGAGCTCCCATCATTCAGGTGGACGAGCCTGCCTTGCGGGAGGGACTGCCGCTCCGACGCTCCGAGTGGGACGACTACCTGCGATGGGCCGTGGCGGCGTTCCGGCTGACTACGTCGAGTGTCGCACCGCAAACGCAGATCCACACCCACATGTGTTACTCGGAATTCAACGACATCATCGATCACATCGCTCGCATGGATGCCGACGTTCTGCTCATCGAAAACGCGCGCTCCGATGAGGAGCTGCTGGTGGTGTTTCGCGACTTCGACTACGAGAGAGCGATCGGCCCCGGCGTTTATGACATCCACTCTCCGCGCGTCCCGTCCGTGGATGAGATGGCCGACGCCATTCGGGCTTCTCTGGGTGTCCTTCCGGCCAACCGGTTATGGGTGAATCCGGATTGTGGCCTGAAGACCCGGGGCTATGCGGAGGTGATCCCAGCCCTCGAGAACATGGTGGTTGCGGCGCTGCAGGTCCGCGACGATCCGACGAGCGGTCGGTGAGCACTGGAGAGAAGACGATGAAAGAAGCCAGCTACGCTTTCGGGAGATCGCTCCCGGGAAGCTCGTACGACGAAGCCGTGTCCCGGGTGGAAGCCGCCCTGGGTGAAAAGGGGTTCGGCGTCCTCACGCGGATCGACGTGAAGAAGACGCTCGGAGAGAAGATCGGTGTCGAGTTCAGACCCTACTTGATCATCGGGGCCTGCAACCCGGGTCTGGCGCACCGAGCTCTCACGACGGACGACAACATCGGCCTCCTGCTGCCGTGCAACGTCGTCGTCTCCGAGACGAATGACGGCGCCGAGGTCTACTTCGCCAGCCCTAAATCGATGCTCGAGCTCGCGGAGGGCGACGAGATCCTGCCGGTGGCGGTAGAGGCCGAGCGACTGCTTCGCCAGGCCTGCGACGCCCTATAGGCTTTCCCGCAGGAAGCGGAGCACGCGCGGCCACGAGTCTCGCTCGGCCGCGGCGTACTCGGCCGGGGTGCCGCCGAGCGCGAAGTTGGGTGTCGTCGACAGGCCGGTCGTAGGCCTGAACGGCCGACCGATGGCGTGGCCTGCCCCCGGATACGAGAGATGAGTCACCGGGTGGGGATGCGCCTCTCGCTCCAGACGATCGACGATCTGTTGGGCCATGTACGCCGAGGGCCAGAGCAAGTCGTTTCCGGCGGAGACGAGCAGAACCGGCCCATTGATCCTCTCGACCGGGATGCGGGCGGCTGCTACGGCTGAGGAGTCGTCCAAGCTGGCACGGTAGAGGTGGGTGATGTAGCGAGTCCGGCCCCCGGTGTATTTACGTATCCGGCTCTCGTCGTCGGTGAACCGTACATACGGCATGGGATCGCCGTCCCGGGACCAGGAAGATTTTTGGCCTCCGCGAAAGTCCAGGCCCTGCCAGACGACGTGGCTCGGGACGTAGGCCACGACGGCCTTCACCTGCGGGTTGGAAGAGGCGATCAGCAGGGCGAGCTCCGCGCCCTTCGACCCACCCCAAACACCCAGACGTGAGGGATCTACCTCCGACCTGCCGGTCAACCAGGTGAGACCGCGCTCCACGTTTGCCAGCGGCACGAGCCACAAGCCCTGCGGCAGCTCCTCCATCCCGGCGACCGGGTTCCCGTTTCGATCCGGCCAGGAGCAGTAGGCGAGCGCCAACGCCGCAAAACCATGCGAGGCGAGTGCCGCTGCCTTCGCTTCGGCGCTCCGCAAGCCACACTCCGAACCGCCCAGCGCGAGCATCGCCGGATAGGGACCAGGCGCCGTCGATGGCGAAGGAAGAAAGAAGGTGCCGATCAGCGCATCGGTCCGAACCGGGATCGCTTGAACTCCCGGGCGCACCACATGGCGGATGAAGCTCGTTTCGGCCACGACGGCGTCACCGACAATGGCCGAGATACGCACGGTCTGGGCGTTCGCCGGGCCGCTCGGGTTCGCTGGCGCCGCGCTGTCCGGTACCGCCGACCAGAACAGGCCCATGCCGTCCGCCCGCTGATACGAACCGTCCACCGGCGCGTCGACGGTCAGATCGACCCCACCATCGGAGCCCGCCTCGAATTCGGCACTCGACTCCCAGGCACCTATCTGGGATAACGCCGACATGCGAAGGAGAACCGTGTCTCCGGGGCTCAGGCCCGTCACCGAGAGGGCGAGCGCTTCGTCGATCAACGGCTCGTCCGGGGAGACGTGGATGGTCGGCTGACCCGTCAGCGTCGCCGGCAGGAGCGCCAATGCGAAGATGGCGGCCGCGAAAGGGAGGGTTGCCCACCAGCCGGACACACCAGTCAGCCCTCCGGTCGCTCGCTCGAGTCGGTTCGCGTTCATGGCGGAGCAGTCTTGGATAAGAGCCACACTCACACGGAGGCATCGGGCTTCAACGAGCGCGCAAGCTAAGAGACGGATCTGCGTCGCGGAAAGGCGCGCGGCTCTTTTTGGGGGCGGCCTGCTTCGCCAGATTCCCCGTCTCATCTTCGCCATCCCCGGTGCCCCCGGGGGGCGACCCGCTTCGAGGAGGCGAATGAGCGATACCACGCAGCCCTGGGTGGACGGCCTGACGATCGGCCAGGTTCTCGCGAAAACCGTCGAGGCCAACTCCGCCGGCGAGGCGCTGGTTTTTTGCCAGAATGACTTCCGCTGCACCTACGCCGCGTACGCCGGTCTCGTCGACCGCGCGGCCCGCGGCTTGATCGCGCTCGGAATCGGTTCGGGGGACCACGTGGCCGTTTGGGCCACGAACTGGCCGCAATGGCCGATCCTTCAGCTGGCCAGCGCAAGGATCGGGGCGGTGCTGGTCACGATCAACCCGGCGTATCGGTCGGATGAGCTGGCCTACGTGCTCAAGCAGGCGGATGTTCGCGCCCTCTTCTTGATCGATCGGTTCAAGACATCCGACTACTTCGCCATGTTCGCGGAAGCCTGCCCGGAGGCGGCCGGCTCGACGCCTGGGGATCTCGACTCGAGCGACTTTCCGGAGCTGCGCTGGGTCGTTTCGCTGCCGCAGCGGCCGGCCGACGGGATGATCTCGTGGGACGCCATGCAGGAGCGCGGCAACCACGTCGACTCCGAGGCAGTACCAATGCTGGAGGGGGAGCTGTCGCCGGGCGACCCGATCAACCTGCAGTTCACATCCGGCACCACCGGCTTTCCCAAGGGCGCTCTTCTCTCCCATCGAAACCTGCTCTTGAACGCCTACTACTTCGCGAGCGGCCTGCGAGCTACGACGCACGACCGGATCTGCGTGCCCGTCCCGTTTTATCATTGCTTCGGCTGCGTCATCGGCACGCTGGGCGCTCTCGTGTCTGGTGCCGCGATGCTCTCGCCGGGCGAGTACTTCGATCCGACCGCCACGCTCGACTGCATCGAGCGCGAGCGGGCAACCGTCGTGTACGGGGTCCCCACCATGTTCATCGCCGAGCTGGCCGATGAGACGTTTCCGAACCGGGACCTCTCGTCGCTCCGGACCGGAATCATGGCCGGAAGTCCTTGCCCGACGGAGGTGATGAAGCGGGTCATCGAAGACATGGGCGCTAGCCAGATCGCAATCGGATATGGCCTCACCGAAGCCTCCCCCGGCGTAACGCTGACCCAGGCGGACGACCCGATCGAGTGGAGGGTCGAGACCGTGGGACGACCGTTTCCCGGAATCGAGGTCAAGATCGTTAACGAGGCGGGCGAGGAGGTGCCGGACGGTGTGCAGGGTGAGCTATGTGCTCGCGGCCACAACGTAATGCTCGGCTACTATAAGATGCCCGAGGAGACGGCGCAGACGATCGACGTGGAGGGTTGGCTTCACACCGGCGATCTGGCGGTGCGGGATGAGAACGGCAACTACCGGATCACCGGCCGCAGCAAGGACATGATCATTCGCGGCGGCGAGAACATCTATCCACGGGAGATCGAGGAGCAGCTATACAGGCACCCCGAAGTGGTCGATGTCCAGGTCGTCGGCGTTCCGGACCTGCGCCTGGGCGAGGAGGTGTGCGCTTGGATCAGACTTCGGTCCGAAGGGAGCACCTCGGAGGAAGAGATCCGCGAGTACTGCCGGCAACACCTGGCGCACTACAAGATTCCGCGGTACGTGATGTTCGTGGAGGAGTTTCCCGAGACGGTGACCGGCAAGATCCAGAAATTCAAGATGCGCGACCAAGCTATCGCGACTTTGGGCCTTTAAGTCCATCCTATCCATACGAACTGCTAGCGCTCTCGCCCGAAAAGGAGTCCTCAACGATGCGATCTGATCATCTGTGGCCGGTTGCCAGACGCGCCGCGCTCGAATGCCTGCAGCTGGGGGTCATGATAGCGCTGTTCGGCGGTCCCGCCTTCGCTCAGTCGACCGTCCACCCGCTCGATCCGCTTAGCTGGGAGGAGCACTTCGTGGTCCTCGACGCGATGCACGGGTCCGGACACGTCACTCCGTCGACACGCTATTCCCTCATCACGCTCGACGAGCCTGCGAAATCCGTCGTCGGCGACTGGAAGCCGGGCGCCGACGTCCCGAGACGCGCCTTCGTCATCGCAATGGACAAAGGGCGCACTTTCGAGGCGGTCGTCGACCTGAACGCCGCGGCGGTGGTCAGCTGGACGGAGATCGAGGGCGTGCAGCCGACCTGGCTGGAGGAGGAGTACGGCAGCTCCGCGGCCATCGCGCTGGAGAACGAGGAGTTCCGCGAAGCGTTGCGCCGCCGCGGATACGAAGACCTCTCCCGGGTCGACTGCTTCGGAACGCCGCTCGGCTTCTTCGGCACGCCGGAAGAGCGCGGCCGCCGACTGGCGTCGGTGGAGTGCACCGACGAATGGGGGGCGCGAAACTACTGGCCGCGCATGATCGGAGGCACGCGGGCGCTCGTGGACATGGTTACCGGCGAGGTCGTAGAGGTGGAGGACGGCGAGGTGATCCCCGTCTCCGATGCCGACACCGAGTTCGATCAGGCTTCGGTCGGCCCGTCGCGCGACACCGGGGCTCCGATCTCCGTCGAACAGCCGCTCGGCCCCGGCTTCGAGCAGGATGGCAACCTCGTCAGCTGGCAGGGATGGAGCTTTCATCACCGGCAGGACACGCGGGTCGGCACGATCGTATCGACCGTCCGTTACCAAGACGGCACGCGGAATCGCTCGGTCCTCTACCAGGGCCACCTCTCCGAGATCTTCGTGCCATACATGGATCCGGGGTCGCCGTACTATGCCTTCAACTTCCTGGATGCGGGCGAGTACAGCGCCGGCGGGCTCGCCGAGCCGCTCATGCGGGGGCTCGACTGCCCCGACAACTCCGTTTACTTCGACATGCTCGTGGCCGGAAGCGACGGAAAACCCCGCGTGAAGCGTGACGTGACCTGCCTGTTCGAGCGGTTCGCCGGGGACGTGGCTTGGCGTAAGCGGGACGAGTACTCCGAGAACGTCAAGGAGAGCCGGCCGCGGCGCGACCTCGTGTTGAGGATGATCGCGGTGCTCGGAAACTACGACTATGTGCTCGATTGGGTCTTCCGGCAGGACGGCACGATCGAGGTCGTCGTCGGCTCGACCGGCATCGACA
>JBDHGL010000076.1:0-12588 GCA_039589875.1 Gemmatimonadota bacterium | reverse complement strand
CGGGGCTGCCGTCCTTGAACTGAACTCCAGCACGAACCAGCGGTAGCAGGTGCGCACCGTCCAGCTTGCGCCAGCGCTGCTGAGCCATGGCCAGGAGTTTGAACGCCATCATCAACCCCTTGGTCCGGTTGCCCGCTCCCTTGGTCACCCGCTGGCGTAACCGCACCGTCGCAAACGCCGACTCGATCGGGTTCGTCGTGCGCAGGTGCTTCCAGTGCTCCGCCGGGAACTCGAAGAAGCTCAGGAGTCGCGCACGGTCCTTCGCGAGGCACTCCACCGCCTTCTCGTACTTCGGCGAGAACTCGTCGACGAAGGCATCGAACGACTCCTCCGCATCGTCCGTCGTCGCGGCATAGAGGATCTCGCGTAGCGCACACTTCGCCTTCGGCTGCAGCCGCTTCGGCAGCTTGTCGAGTACGTTTGCCATCTTGTGGCACCAGTCCAACTGCTCCTCGGTCTCGGGCCACACATCCCGAAGCGCACTCCAGAAACCCAGCGCCCCGTCCCCGATCGCCAGGACCGGAGCCTGCATACCTCGGCGCTTGAGATCCCTCAGCACCGACTGCCAGCTCTCCGTGCTCTCGCGGTAACCATCGACCACCGCCAGCAACTCCTTGGTTCCGTCCTGCCGGGCCCCCAGCAGTACCAGCGTGCACAGCCGATCGTCCTCGAGACGGATGTTGAAGTGCACGCCATCGGCCCACACGTACACGTAGTCCCGGTCGCCGAATCGACGCTGCTGGAATTGCCGATACTCTTCCTCCCATTCGCTCGTCAGCCGGCTAATGTTGGTCGCCGACAGACCGGCGGCGTCCTCGCCAAGAAGAGAGCGCAGAGCCGGCCGGAAATCCCCAGTGGACAGGCCCCGCAGGTAGAGCACCGGCAGCACCTCGGCCACCTTCGGCGAGCGCCGCATGTACGGCGGCAGGATAGAGCTTGTGAACCGCTGACGACGACCACCCTGATCCGTCCGCCGATCATTGACCCGCGGGGCTGACACCTCCACCGTGCCGCTGCCCACGGTCACTTTCCGTGCCCGGGCCTTGCCGTTGCGCACCACCTGGGCGTGGCCTCTCTCGTCTCGCTCCGCTCGGTGGCGCTCGATGTAGGCTGTCACTTCCGCTTCCAGCGCCGCCACGAGCATCCGGCGGGCGCCCTCGCGAGCCAACTCGTCAAGATCGGTGGGAAGCTCTGCTACCTCGCCGGGGCTGTCTTCGATGATTTTCAGCATGGCGGTAGCTCCTTTCTCCCGGTATGGCGGCCGGCTCAGTCTCTCGGATCTCAAGAAGGATCAACCGACCTGACCACCAGCCGTCGATCCACAACTTTCGGTTATACCTCCTTTTAAGTCCCTTGTGTCTACGCACGCCGACAGCCGATCTGTGATGGTGCACGTTACAACGGCCTGGGAGCCCGGCGGTGTCTCCCGTACAAGGCCCCACCGACTGCCCCGATAGTGAAACCAAGTGGGCCAAATAGAAATCCGCCAAGTGGTCCTTGATTGGATTCGGGTGTCACGATCACAGGCCCGATGAAGAAGACCAGAAAGACGAGGAGGCCGACCCCAACGCCTGCTTTCCACGCGATTCTGATACTATCGCGGCTCTCAGGCCGGTGTCCCCGCAGCGCATACCAGCCACACAGCCAAGCGAGCGTACCCAAGGGAACGCCGAAGATGAGGAATAGGAAACGGTCGCCAGGAAGTGGGGAGGTGACTACGGTGGACCAGAAGCTCCGGGCCGAAAGAGTCGCGGCACCTATAGCAGCTACGGCAGCCAAATCGCGTCCGACCGCATTCTCGAACGTGGCAGTCTTGGTCATGGCCTTCTCTTCGTTTGCAGGAGACTGGGAGTGGCAAGAACGTATAGAGCGGCGACCGGCTCTGCGCACCAAGCTTCCGAAGCGTCGAAGCAGCTCCTGATCTCGTGTGCGATGCGGCCAGGGAGGGTCGCACCTGGGCTGCGGGAGGCTAGAGTGTCCGGTCTCGTCTGCTTCCCGCGCAGCTTGAGATGAGGAGTGGAAAGAACCGGGGAACTATGGGCAGTTCTTGGGCGGATAAGAGAGAATGGACATCCGATGACAAAGCTTCAGACGGACGTTGCAGGGCACTACACGATTGCCGAGCTGGGGGATCAGATCCTCGACGCCCTCGAGGCGGTGGGTAAAGACCTCGACGCGCTTACCGTCGATGACCTGGCGCCCGTCGACGAATTCCACATTCGTGGACGGGCGGCCACCGAAGAACTGGCGCAGTGGGCAGATGTCCAACCGGACCACCTGTTGCTCGATGTTGGCTGTGGTCTGGGCGGAACGGGCCGGTATCTGGCAGCCGCGGTTGGCTGTCGAGTGGTAGGGCTGGATGTGACCGAAGAGTACTGTCGGGTCGCGGAGATGCTGTCGGCCCGAGTCGGCATGGCGGATCAGACGACCTTTCGGCAGGGGAGCGCGCTGGCTTTGCCGTTTTCCGACGGCCACTTCGATGTTGTCTGGACGGAGCATGTGCAGATGAACATCGGGGACAAGGCCGGCTTCTACGGTGAAATGGCCAGGGTATTGAAGCCCGGTGGCCTGTTCGCCTTCCATGACATCTTCGCCGGGGCGCAGAGTGGGCTGCATTTCCCGGTGCCGTGGGCAGCAGAACCATCGATCAATCACCTGATCGCTGTTGACGACCTTGAAGCCTTGATGGCGGATCGGGGTTTCGAGCCGGTACGCTGGGAGGACAAGACCGAGGTGTCAGCGGCCTTCTTCGAGGAAGTGCTCCAGCGTCTTCCCACGGAGGAGCAACCGACGGTCGGGCTCCATTTGCTGATGGGAGAAAACGCTCCGACCAAGTTTGCGAACATGCTCCGCAACCTGGAGGAGAATCGTGTGAGGGTCATGCAGGCCGTGATGAGGCGGCATCCGTAGGTTTGCATCGCCCACGAATCCAACTAAACAGACTTCGCTAAGTCGGTCCGTGCCCAGGCGAAGGAAACTTCTCAGATCATCGCTCCGATTCCAGATCCGGATTGTCGATCACGAAGGAGACCAGGCTCTCTGCGTAGGATCGGAAAGAGGGAAGCACTATCCCGCTTCCCTCCAGATCCGCCCGGGCCCGATCCGTCCCGTAGATCGTCGGGTGCATGAAGTAGTCGACGAGTGCAGCCGGGATCCCCGTGATTCGGCGGATTAGCCGACGCTCGAGTGCTCGCCGCGCCAGGCTCGCCGGGAGCCGGACTCGCAGGAGCCGTTGTCTCGTGGCTGACGCGAGGATTCCGACGAGCTCATCGACCGTCGGCGGATCGGGATCCGCAAGCTGATACACCCGGCCGGCCGAGGCCTCGAGGCCCGCGAGATGAGCGATCGCACCTACGACACAGTCTCGCGGCACGAGGGTCACTCGAGCCTCCTTCGAGTCTCCGACGATCGGCATGAGGGCAAGACGGGGTTGGCGAAGCAGGAATCGGATCATGAAATAGAGCCCGTCGTACTTGCCGGTCGCTCCGGTGTCACTGTCGCCCACGACGATGGCAGGCCGGTACACCGTAGCGGGCAGCCCATCCTTCATGGCCGTCCGGACTTCGATCTCGGCCAGATACTTCGTTTCCTCGTAGTGGTTGTTGAATCGTTGGCCGACCTCCAGGTCCGTCTCATCGAAGGCACCCGGGTGGCGGCCGCTCACGTAGCAGGTACTCACGTAGTGGAGTCGGCGCAGCAAGGGACAGCGCCCTGCAAGCTCCAGCACGCGTCGAGTGCCTTCGACGTTGACGGAGACTCCAACCTCCCGCGACACCTCAAGATCGTAGACAGCGGCCAGGTGGTAGATCTCGTCTGTCTCGCGCTGGATCTCGCGGGTGTTCTCCAACCCCAGGCCGGGCAGCGTCAGATCGCCCGCCGCCAGCCGGATTCGGTCCGTCAGGGTGGGGTCCTTGGCTACAAGTTCCCGAACCCGCCGCGAGGCCAGATCGGCATACCTGGTCTGAATCAGACAGACGGCGATCCGGGTGGGATACTTGGCTAGAACCCGGGGCAGCAGGGCGCTTCCCAGGAATCCAGGGAACCCCGTGAAAAGTATCGTGCTCATCCTGGGAGTGTCTCGCTACCCTTGGCTCGGTCTCGACTCGGCGAGCCTCGCCGATCTAAGCGACGCCCGGGGGTCCCCCTGAGACTAACGCGGAGGGAAGGACTGGCCTAGGCAGGACAATGTTCGTCATTACGGTCAACAAGATCGCCGTTAGGGACGTGATAAGCGGCGAGGACAAGGCGGCCATCACCTACGAGCTAGAGACCCCAAAGGGCACGGTCGAGGCGTGTGACTGGATCTTCGTGGAGAACGGCCGCATTCGAGAGGTGAACTCTTACTATGACAGCGTAGTGAATCGCGCGGTACTCAATGACTGAGTTACGCCTACCGGCGGCGGTGAACGCGCATTCCGTCCAACACGGTATGCGTCGTCTGCCGGATAAGTTCATCGACATCCACGGCGGTCAGGATCTGTCCGTCGATCAGCAGTGATGCCAGCCCGTGAACCGAGCTCCAAGCCACGTAGGCCTGCGCGCGGGGATCCTGCCGTTCGATCTTGCCGCTGTCCTGATAGGCCCGGATCACCTCGACCAGCTGTTCGAACAGCGAGTTTCCGGCCTCACGTAACTCGGGTACGTCTCGGCGTGCGAGCCCCTCTCTACCATACATAAGGCGGTAGTAGGCCGGATTCTCGAGGGCGAAGCGCACGTACTCCTCGCCCATGCGCCGGATACGCTCCATGCTGGAGCGTGGGGCTCCTGCGTCTACGGCCTGCAGGCGATCTCTGAGACGACTGAACCCGGCTGCCGCGACCGCAACCAGCAGCGCGGCCTTGTCCTCGAAGTGGCGATAAGCCGCGGCCCGCGACACGCCGAGGCGCCGGCCGAGCGCCCTCATCGTCAAGCTCGCGGCCCCTCCCTCGGCGATCATGGCGGCGGCCTCGTCGAGCAGCGCCGCCCGAAGATCCCCGTGATGATACGCCCTAGCCTTGTCGGTCATACGTTAAACATGGCTTCTAATGTTGACAGAGTCAACATCTGAGTGTATGTTGTATGTTGACAACGTCAACACCCGGGCCTCTATCCTCGGAGGAAACGTTATGGCGTCTGGGTCAACGCTACGGTGGTAAGCTCCATGCCTCTTTTCACCTCCGATCGGGAGCGGCACCTCTGGTTCTACGCGCTGCTCGTGGTGGTGGCGATTTACTCCACCCTGGGGCTGGCGGGGACGCTGGCCGAGGTACTGCGCCAGCGGAATCTGTTGGATGTCTCGTTCGTCGTCGGCTTCCTCCTTGTCGTGGCGGCCATCGTCGGAAGTGTGCTCAGGAGGCGCCCCGGGCGGCGCGAGATCTGGGTGGCGCTCGGCGTCACGGCTGTCTACGGGATGGTGGTGGTCCGGATGGGGATCAGCCCGATGGAGCGCACCCACCTGTTCGAGTACGGCTTGGTGGCAGTCCTCATCTACCAGGCGCTCACCGAGCGGGTGCGGAACGGTGGCCACGTGCCGATCCCGGCGGTCTTCACGATAGTGGTAACCGCGCTGTTGGGCTGGTTCGACGAGGGGATTCAGGCGCTCCTTCCCAACCGCGTCTACGACCTCCGCGACGTCGGCGTCAACGCGCTTGCTGGCCTGATGGCGATTTCAGCGAGCGTTGCACTGGCGCGAGCGCGGCGCTGGAAGGGCGCTAGAGCCCGGTCCGCGTAGCGTGTAGCGGCCGGGGCATGGATCGGAACCCCGATCTCGTAGACTACACGCTGGACGGCTGATCAAGGAGATCTGTTATGGCGGTCAACGAAGAACTGATGGGATTCATCCGGGAGGCCTTGAACCGGGGGCTCCCACGCAACGACATTCGCGGTGTGCTGAGTCAGGCCGATTGGTCGGATGAGGAAGTTGGAGCTGCGCTCCGATCGTTCGCTGCGGTCGACTTCCCGATCGCCGTTCCCCGACCGCGTCCCTCGCTCTCGGCTCGCGAGGCGTTCCAGTACCTCGTCCTCTTCGGGACGCTGTACGTCAGTGCCTATAGCCTGGGGAGCCTTCTCTTCCAGTTCATCAACCTCGGTTTCCCGGACCCTCTCTGGTCGCAGGCCCAAACCGTCGCGATATCGGAGAAGATCCGATGGGCGGTTGCATCGCTCGTAGTGGCGAGCCCCGTGTTTCTGTTCACTGCACGCACGATTAGTCGAGAGATCGCGGTTTCACCACTGAAACGCGCCTCCCCAGTGCGCCGGTGGCTCACCTACCTGACCCTGGTAATCGCAGCCAGCGTCCTGATTGGTGACACCACCACCCTGGTGCACAGCCTCCTCGCTGGAGAGGCAACCGCCCGCTTCCTCCTCAAGGCTCTCACAATCGGAATCATCGCCGGTTCGGTCTTCGTCTACTATCTCCGTGATCTAAGGCGAGACGAGAAGGAGGTAGACGGGTGAAGGCGTCTCTCGGCAAGAGCATAATGGCCGTCGCCACCACCCTGGTCGTGGCATCGATCGTCACTGGTGTGATCCTGGTTGGATCACCGGCTCGAGGCCGCCTCGAGCGACTCGATGCCGGGCGAATCGAGGACCTCAAAGGGATCATGCGGGCGATCGATCTCTTCTGGAGACGCAACGAACGGCTGCCGGCATCCATCGAGGCGTTGGTGGAGGATCCGCGCGTCCAGGTGAATACGATCGATCCGGGCTCAGCCGAGCCATACGAGTATGCGCTGCTGGATGAGGATACCTACGAGCTATGTACAATCTTCGATCGCGAGTCGCCGGCACTAGTGCACCGGGCACCAGCTGACTTCTGGAGCCACGGGGTGGGTCGGCAGTGCTTCGAGCTGAGTGTCGATACGAGCCGTCGAGGGTCGGATCGGTGACCCGATTCGCGTGCATCTGCGTGCTCCTCTGGACTCTGTCCGGATGCACTTCTCCACCACCCGATGGGGCGCAAACCGTCGTCGTTGTGCACGGCCTCGGCCGCACACCCGCATCGATGACGATCCTCGCTTCGCGTCTCAGAGATGCCGGCTTCCGAGTTGTCAGCTTTGGGTATCCGTCGACATCGGAAGAGATGGAAACCCTCGTCGACCGGCTCGAGTCCGAAGTGGTGCGATGTTGTGGAAACGAGGCAGAAGCCGTGCACTTCGTCACCCACTCGATGGGGGGAGTCCTGGTCCGGAGCTACCTCGACCAGCAGTCGCAGACGCACCAAGGGCGGGTCGTGATGCTGAGTCCTCCGAGCCGGGGAAGCGAGGTGGTGGACGCGTTCGCCGACTCGCCGATGCTTCGGGCCATGCTGGGTCCTGCCGGATTGCAACTCGGGACCGACTCCACGGCGATCCCGAGCCGGCTGGGCCCGGTGCGATTCAGCCTGGGCATCATCGCCGGCAACCGGAGCCTGAACCCGCTGTACTCATGGCTTATCCCAGGACCGGATGACGGCAAGGTCGGCGTAGATCGGACCAGGGTCGAGGGCGCGGCCGACTTCCTGGTCGTCCCCGCGAGCCACACCTTCATCATGAATCGCGGTGACGTAGCCGAGCAGGTCGTTTATTTTCTCCGCCACGGTCGGTTTCGCCCCGCCGAGCCGTAAGCGGCAGAGGGGGACGATTCTCACGCCCCCCCGACCCACGCATTCTCGGCACGAGTCTGTCGCGTGCGGGTCAGCCGCTTGTCTTCGCCCTGCCGATCGCGCGGGTTTCATCATCGTCCAGCACCGGCGTGACATCACAGTCGATCACCCTAGATATGTGTCATGACGCGTGAGAGAGATCCGATGGGTCGGCGCCCGTCCGCGGTAAGAACCTTGGGTGAGGTCGCACTGCGAGTCAGAGACTTGAAGCGGATGAAGCGTTTCACCCAGGTCCTGGCCCTGTTCGATGGATCGGTTTCGGTCAGCTCGGAGCTGACCACGATAGACCACATCGCCTTCACGATCGACCTCGGCGACTATGAGTCGGAACGGCGTCGATTGGAGGATCTGGGGCTGGATGTCGAAGTAACGGACCACGCGTGGGTCAAGTGGCGGTCGCTGTACTTCCATGATCCGGAGGGTAACCAGGTCGAGCTGGTCTGCCATGATCCCGATCTGAGCTGACCTTCACTCCTCGGGCGCCAGCGGGGCTCGAGCCGGACCGATTGCCGCGGGTTCGGAGATCCTGTCGGCCGCCAAAGCATGGCCCAGATGCGTCAAGGCCGCCTCGATCACCGGATCGGCGCCGGCTACGAAATCATCCTCGCTGACGTCCACGAAGACGTCCGGCGGGATTCCCTGCCATTCGATCACACGGAGATCGGCCGTATAGGCGATCCAGCGGGAGACCGTATACTTCCAGTCGCCGCCGAGATCGAAGATGCCCGGATTGCCGCTGGAACCTCCCGTCGTGTCGCCGACGATCGTGACGTGCGGAAGCTCTCTCATTGCGGAGATGAAGCTCTCGTTGCTGCTGAGAACACGACGGCCCGACAGCACGGCGACCGGGCGCTCGAACTGCCAGTTGCCCCGCGGCTCCAGGGTTCGGGGGCTCAGCGCCGTCAGGTCGTCGTGTCTCGGGCCATCCCGGAATTGAAACCACTCGGTGACCACAGCCCGCCGAGTGAAGCGGCCGGCCACGTCGAGGGCCACGCCGTCGTCTCCGCCTCCGTTCGGCCGGACGTCGATAATCAAGGCCCGGGCCTCCCGAAACAGCTCGAGAACACTATCCACGTCATCCGCCTCAACCGTCCGTCCGTTCCAGCTGTCGATCATCACGTAACCGATCTCGCCGAACCATGCATGCCCAACGTGCGGAGTGGAGGTCACCCAGCCGGCGGCGTCGACGACGCTGCGCCACGACTCCGCCTCCCAGTTGATGAAGTGGTCCGGCTCGTACGTGGCGACAAAGCGGCCTGAGGGCTCGATGAGGTTGACGTGCCGATCTCGCAGCGGCGTCACCATCTCCTTCAAGACGGCCACGAGGCCGGACCGGCTGTTCGCCTCGAGCGCACGCGGCCGAAACTCGGCCCTCAGGCCGTCCCAATCGATCTGCTTGAGCTCGAAGTAGGAGTATTCCTCGTCGAAGGTCCGCCAAAAACGGTCGAATTCGGCCGCCCCGTCGAACGAAGAGGGACCGGACGGCCCATCGCTGGAGCATGAGGACACCACGCCAATCAGGACCAGGCGCAGGCCTACGTGGAAAAGGCGGCGTGATCGGTTCGCCCTGGACGCTGTGCTGCTCGTTGTTTCGTGGCCCATACAGATCCTTAAACTGCACCGTTCTCCGATGAGTTCCGAGCGATCTGTAAGAGATCACGCTTGCCGGGGAGATGATCTGAAGTGCCACCCCAACGACTCTTGGACGGGACGTGGGCGGTGGCGTCACCACTATGACTCCCCCGGCAACGCCGTAGCGGGTCCCGGAGCGTCCGTTCGGCAGGGTGGTCGGGCGCTCACGAGTCCTCTCTTCCCCTCGCTGAAGCGTCCGGTAGGCCGGTGCTGCGACTTCTTCGGCGTCGTTCCGGGCGTGGCGGGTCGGGAGGGCCGATGCGCGCGACCCTCCCCGGTCATTCAGGAAGAGGGCGGCTTGAGATACCGGTCCAGCCAGCCGTAGAACTCGCGGTGCCACAGCACGCCGTTTTGAGGGCTGAGTATCCAGTGGCCTTCCTCCGGGTAGTAGAGAAACCGACCATCGATTCCCTGCGCCCGCAGAGCTGTGAACGCCTGCATGCTCTCTGTCACGGGCACCCGGAAGTCCAGCTGACCTGCGATGATCAGCATCGGCGTATCCCAGTTCTGAACGAACTTGTGCGGCGAAAAGAGGTCGTAGCTCTCGGGCCGCGGGCTCTCCCAGTACGGCCCACCCAGATCGAACTCTGGGAAGAAGAGCTCTTCGGTCGCTCCGAACATGCTCTCCAGGTTGAAGACGCCGGCATGGGAGACGAACGTCTGGAAGCGTCCCTCGTGATGACCGGCCAGCCAGAAGACCGTGTAGCCGCCGAAGCTCGCCCCGACGGCACCGAGCCGGTCTCCGTCCACGAACGGCTCCTCAGCAACCTCATCGATGGCGCTCAGCAAATCCCGCATCGCCTGGCCTCCCCAGTCTCGGGAGATCTCTTCCTTCCAGACCTGTCCGAAGCTGGGCACGCCACGCCGGTTCGGGGCGACCACGACATATCCGTTGGCGGCCATGAGCTGAAAGTTCCAGCGGTAGGAGAAGAACTGGCTCACGGTGGATTGGGGGCCACCCTGGGCGTACAGAAGGGCGGGGTATCGCTGCTCGGCGTCGAAGCCGGGCGGATAGATCACCCAGGTGAGGATCCGCCCGCCGTCGGTCGCCGGAACCCAGCGCCGCTCGACGCGGCCGAGCTCGAGGGGGTCCATGATAGGCGCCGTGAGGAAGGTAAGGCGGGTCGTCTCGCCGGTGCGTGCGTCCACCCGGTACAGCTCAGCCGGGGCGGAGATCGATACTCGCTGCCCGATGAGTGTCGGTGTTTCCTCTGCTTCCGCGATCGCGAAACCGTAGTAGTTGTGGTCGCCTTCGCTGATCTGCCGGATCTCGCCCGATTCCGCGTCGGCCGCGAAAAGCTGGATTGTGCCCTCGGACTCGCTCGTGAAATAGACCGTTTGCGAGTCCGCGGCCCAGGTGGGCCCATGCGCGTCCTGATCGAAGCCCACGGACAGCTCCCGCTTTGCCCCGCTCTCGAGATTCAACAGGAAGAGCCGATTCCGGTCCGCCTCGTAGCCGTCACGCTCCATGCTGAGCCAGGCCAAGTAGCGACCATCGGACGAGAAGGCCGGCTCGATGTCGTAGCCCTGCATTCCATCCGTCAGGTTCGTGGTCCCGCCGGTCTCGACGTCGTAGAGATAAACCTCCGAGTTCGTGGTTCGGGCGAACTTGGCTCCCGTCACTTTCTTGCTGGTGTAGGCGATCTGCCGTCCGTCAGCGCTCCAGGCGATCTGCTCCCCGCCCCCGAACGGCTCGAGCGGAGTGTCGTAGGGCTCGCTCGGCATCAGATCGATCGGTTCGCCGATCTGGCCGTCCCCATACTCGGCGATGAACAGGTGCCGGTAACTGCCGTTCCGCCAATGATCCCAGTGTCGGTACATGAGGTCGTCGATAATCCGTGCGTTCGCTTCGGGCAGGTCGGGGTGGATGTCCGCCGTGGCGGGATCCACGTCGACGCTACGCGTGAAAGAGACGTGATCCCCGGATGGTGAGTAGAGGAAGTTCGAGATCCCGCCTTCGACCTCGCTGACCTGTCGACGCACCCAGCCGTCTGGCCGCACCTCCCACAGCTGCGTCGATCCGCTCTCGTTGGAGAGGTAGCCGAGCCATGCGCCATCGGGCCGCCATTGCGCCGAGCCCTCCCGGTGCGGCGTGCCGACCAGCAGCACCGGCTCGCCACCCGCCACGGGGATGAGGTAGATGTCGGAGTTGCCCTTGTTGTCCTCGAGCGCGTATCGCGTCACCCCGAAGGCGATCAACCGGCCGTCCGGAGAGACGGCGGGTCCACCCACGCGCGGCAACTCCCACAGCAGCTCGGGCGTGAGAACATCTTGGGCCTGCAGCCCTGCCGGCAGAACGAGCAGAAGAGACATGATCGTGGCGGCCGGCAGGTATCGATGGAATAGAGGAGCCCATCCTCGATTCGAACGCCTCTCGACCCGATTTCGCGTGTTCATTTTCCTAATGTCCCCAAGAGGTGGGATACGTCTCTCAACTCCAGATCAGGGCCAAGATAGCGACAAGGCATGGCCGGTCGCGACGGCACTCTGGGGCCAGATTGACGATCCGTTCCCGCTGCCATTTGCGCAGACAGGCAGCCGAAAATAATCGCCTATCGGAGACCACCGTGGGAGTGCGCACGCTGTAGTTAACCCGACGGTGGTCAGGGGAGCAGAACTTGCACTTTTCTGAAGAACAGCGACGAGCTGAACCGTGCACCGGTACGTGGTGCTGGCGGCAAAACATCTGTTTGTGCGCTCCGGACTTGCACTTGCGGGACTGGGGACTCAGACGAGAGAGACACAGTGGAAGCTCACGAACACAGCAAAATTGTCATGCCTGTGAACACGTGGGACTTCCACGAGCCCAAAGTCGCGCGGGAAAGTGCGGCGTCCGCCGAAGCCTGGTTGAGGCGGTCTCCAAGCTCCCACAAGGTCGATGCACGCGACGCCGTTCTGCGTGCCGTTCGGAGGCTTGGGCTGATGCCGCTGGTGAACCGGCTCAGCAACGGCCGGTTTTGGTTGGTCAGGCGAATTAGCAGCTACCGTGGCGCTTCCGATCTCGATGCGGTGTACACGGCACGCTACTTCGCGCTACGACAGAAGAAAGCCTCTTCCTCTGCCGCCGTCGTCGCAGATTGCCTGACAGGACAGTTCGCACCTTCGACCGTCGTGGACGTGGGATGCGGAACCGGCGCGTACCTTCGGGAGATGGAACGGCTGGGCGTTAGCGCGCACGGCTATGAAGGAAGCACTCACGCCCTGGCGAGTGCAGTTGTCAGCCCGGACAAGATCGAGCTCCAGGACCTCAGAGAGCCTCTGGTTGCTCCGAAGTCACACGACCTGGTCGTCTGTCTCGAAGTCGCTGAGCATCTTCCCGCCGAGAGCGCCAATCA
>JBDHGL010000075.1:0-12756 GCA_039589875.1 Gemmatimonadota bacterium | reverse complement strand
GGCGGTCCGCTCGAAGTGCCGCAGGTAGACGACGGCAGCGCGCGCCGCATCGTCCACGGCGGCGAGTCCCTCGAATCCGTCGCGAGCCGGAGAGCCGATCGGGCGGTAGTCGGGTGCTTCCGCGTAGAGTGCGACCGCGCGCGCTGGACGTCCGGCCACGGTCACGTCGAAACCGAGGTGGCGCAGGTGGTCCAGACGCAGCTCGACGGCCTTGGCGGCGGACGGAACGTCGACCGCCGGCGGGGCACCCCCACACCCAAGCACCAGGCAGCCCAGCGTCAGGGACGCCGCGGCTCCGACCACGGTTCTTAAGACAGCGTAACGCCGTTTCCGCGAGGGGCCTTCGTCGTCTCTCACCGCGGGGGCAATCCGTCCAATAGGAAGCCGACGGCGAGGTCCGTCACATTCCAGAGCTGGATGTCGGAGCTCGTGCCGTAGCGGACGGGACGCAACGTGCCGTCGTCGATGTGGTAGCTCCACAGCTCGTTGTGGCTGAGCCCCGAGGCCTCGACCGCTTCCTGCGTGATCTCGAGGGCATCGTGGAGCGCCCCGACGTACGAACCGAACGCATCGCTCTCATCCCGAAGACGGCCGGAGGCGTCGTAGGCCGCATCGATCTGCCGGGCGAGACCGAGGAGGAGCAGGTTGACCTCGCGGCCCCAGGCAACGCGCGGCGAGTGGTAGAGGTCCTCGCGAAAGCGCCGCTGCACTGAGGAGCTCGCGTACGCGTCATTCACGATCACCGACCCCAGCCCCTCGATGAAGAGCCCGATCGGATACGGCCGCACGAAGGTGTCGAGCATCTCGAGCACCGTCGCCGGATCGGTCGTTCCGGCCAGGATCGCCTCGGTGTAGCCCACGAGGAACAGATCGGTCGCCGGGTCGGTGTTGGCGGCGGCGATCGGCCGGCCTTCACCGTCGAGGGAAAGCGCTAGGAACGAGAGCGGCCGCTCGGCGGCGCCCTCTTCGGCGACGCGCCGTCGCCAGTAGTCGGCTTCCGCCTCCGGCAGCGGCGCGAGCAGTCCGTCCACTCGCCGGCGAATCTCATCCGGATCGAGTCGAACCTCGAAGTGCCGACGGGCCCTGCGCCACGTGGTGACCGCCGCGTCCAACGCAACCGGATCTGCCAGATAGGCCTCCAGCGCAGACCCATCCACGGCAAGGCGCGACGTAGCCTCCTCCACCGAAAGGCCGAGTCCGTCCGCTGCCTCGAGGATCCGTTGCAGGCCCTCCAGCGCCATCGGGACCCACACAACGTTCACGTCCATGGCGAAGCGGCCGTTGCCGTAGCCGGCGCGACTGTCGCGCCAGCTGCCGGGGAGCCACCCCTCATCGTCGCGGTGGAAGAAGCTCACCAGGTTGGCGGCCGTCGGCCCTTCGGCATAGGGACGAGCTAGGTCCGCCACGAAAGCCAGGTTCCGAATGAGCGCATCCAGACGCGACCGACCGGCCCCTGCGGCCTCTGTCAGGAAACTGCGCTTTCTCTCGGCCGGCACATCCGGGCGAGCGAGGTATCGATCGACGAGGACAGCGAGCTGGAAGTCATCGTCCACCATGCGGTAATTCTCGCGGACGGCTTGTAGATTCTCAAGCAGCTCCGTCGCGCGGGCGAGGTGCTCGGCGGCCGCGGCCAGATCACTCTCGCGGGCCTCCTCCCACGCTTCGATCAGCGCGCTGTACTCCGCGGCGGCCTCCCGAATGGCCTGACCGCCCAGCGCCTCCTCGTGACTCACGTTCCCCGACGGCTCGACCTTCCCGAGCACGCTGCCGATCACCAGTTCCTGTAGATCCACCGACGAGATCGGCTCCAGCATGAGCGCCGACATCATCTGGTCTCGGCCGAAGTACGTCGCGTAGTTCGGCATAGACGCTATGAGCTTCTCCTCCGAGCTGAGGAGCTCGAGGCCGCGCACCTGGCGCTCGAAGCGCCGGAAGGCGAGGACACGGGAGTCTCGGGCTGCGTCCTCCGGGGCCAGAGCCTGCGTCAAGCTGTCTGCCGTTCTCCTCTGCCGCGCGTAATACTCCTCGAAAGCGTCGTTGAAGAGGCGCTCGCGGCCGAGCGGCGTTAGAGCCTCCGAATCCGTCGTCACGGTCACGTCGAGTTCGATCGGTCCGCTGGACCGGGCTTCCACCGAAATCAGGTCGTCGAGGAAGGTCGCGCTCGAGGCGTCCGGGTCTCCGCTCAGCTCGACGGACAGGTGGTTGCGGCCGTCCAGGCTCGTGTGCTCGATGAGGACGGCCCAAGCGCCGCCGTCCTTCGAAAGAGTGACTTTCGGTCCGAGGCGGGACCGCAGTTCCTCGACATCGGCGGCGCCCAGGAGCGAGAGGTGCCGCTCGCTTTCCTCGGCCGGCAGGCGTTCCAGCATGTCGATCAGATCGGTCAGCTCGCGCAGGATGAAGGGGGAGTTGCCGTAGGGCCTCTTGTGCCACTCCAGGTACTGAAGGTCGCGTTCTTGTCGCATCGTGCCGAGCAGGAACCAGCCGATCTCGAGCGCCCCGGCACCGGCCGCGAGCCGGTGCCGAATGATGCGGTCTCGGCCATCGGACTCCGCCACCGCGCCGGACCCTCCCCAGTCCAGGGGAGCCGGGCGGCCTTCTTTATCGCGAATCGTGAACGCCGCGCTCTCGTTGGCCGCATCCGCCCACACGTGGACGACACGGCCGTCCCGTTGGTTGAGGTAAATCTGAAACGTGTTGCCGCGAGAATCCCGGAAGAAGCGGGTCGCGTACCCCTCGTAGGCCGCCGGGTCATCCAGCCCCGCCTCGGGGAACTGGAGGACCGGCAACTGCTCCCCCCGATCCGGCCGTCGAGGCGCCTGACACGCCTGCAGAAGGAGGGGCACGACGATGAGAAATGCGCGCACGTGCATCGGTGAAACCGTCAGAAGAGCTCTTCCGGCGGCGTACCCGCTTCGAGAGCGGCGCGAAGATCGTCCGAGAGCAGTGAGAGGCCGACCTGGTACGAGGCGTTCATCCACCCGAAGCCCTCACGCGTAATGTAGTCGAACTCCGTACCCACGTTGCCGTACTCGACAAAGACGTCGTGAGTGCGGTCGACCACGTCGTACTTCTCGGGGATGGTACCGTTGTAGTCGGCGGCGTTTCTCGTGACCATGAACAGCCAGCGATACACGAGGCGGTGCGCGAGCGCCTCGTACCCGTAGTCGATCAGGCCCTGCCAGGCGAGAATCTGGTGCGGAGGCCAGCCGAAAGGGTAGTCCCACTGCCGCTGAGGGTGGTCCGCCGAGATCGGCCCGCGCGAGGATTCCGTGGTGGAGACGAGCCCACCGGCCTCCTCGACCAGCGGCACGGCGCGCTCCACGAGGGTCGCCGCCTGCTCGCTCGTGGCGAGGCCCGCCCACATCGGATAGAGCGAGGTCACGCTCTCGAAGCCTGTCTGCTCCCCCTGGACGAAATCGAAGTCGAAGAAGATCCCGCCCTCCTCGTTCCAGCAGAGGCTGCTGACCAGTTCCCGGCGGCGCTCCGCGCGCTCCTCCCACGCGGCGCTCGTATGGATGGCGCCGTCGGCCGTCTCGAGCGCGTCGCCGAAGACCTCCTTCAAGGCGCGCGCGACGTCGGTCTCGTAGCGGTAGAGGAGCGAATTCAGGTCGACCGTACAAAGGTGAGCCGCGCGGCCCTCCAGCCGGTAGCTGTTGTCGTGGCCAGATTCGCGCAGCGTGCGGTCGTGCACGAAATACTCATCCAGCTCGGGAACGACGACCTCGCGCCACCGGACAGCCTCCCGATAGCGCTCCAGGTCCATCCCTGCGGCCTCCGCATAGGGCGTGAGGTGGCCGTCGTAGTGACCGGCCTCGGTCTCGGGCGGCATGCCGATGCCGGAGGCGTAGTACCGGCTCAGCCCCGTCTCCGTGAGCTTCGGCGGGCTCGTCCAGACCGTCTCGTACTCTCGGATGGCGGCGCGGATGACCTCGGCGAACCATGCGTCCCGGTCCTCCCCTTCAGGGAGATGCTGGTAGACGGCCCAGCCCATCGCGGTGAGAAACGGCGGCTGCGAGCGGGTGAGAAAATAGCTTCGGTTCGCGTTGAGGATCTGGCCGTAGTGCTCGATCTCGTAGAGGAAATGCGTCGCCATCCCCTTCGCCAGCTCGACGAAGCCGTCGCGGAGGAGGCCGAGGACGATGAAGTAGCTGTCCCACCCGTAGAGCTCGTTGAACCGCCCGCCCGGCACCACGAACGGCAGCCCGCGCACCGCCCCGTCTTTGTCTTCGACGAGCTCGAGGCTTAGGATGCCTGGCCGCTTGTTGAGGCCGAGGACGTATTCGGGCGTGATCGTCTCCGGCAACCGCCCCACCTCGAGGCCGAGCTCGGGCTGTTCACGCGCCACACGCTCGAAGTACGCGAGTGCCCTGGCATCGCCATGCGGAACGTAGATGCGGGGGCGGCGGTCGAGGTCGGTCCCTTCTCCCTTCTCGTCGATGGCCACGCGGACGAGGCCCTCGGCATCGATGGTACGGGTGAGGCCGTCCCAGAACACTTCCCGAATCATTCGCGAGATGCGGCGCACGGGGTTCGCGTGGATCCGCTCGGGGTCGAGGTGGAGCGTCTCGGCCCCCTCACCCCGGGCGAGCGCGAGCTCCTGGAGCAGGTTCGAGAGCGCGTACGTCCCCTCCAACGTGTGGATCGCGCCATCTTCGCCCGTCACTACGAACCGCTTGGGTCCGTCGTCTTTGACAGTGATCTGGTTATCGCTGTCGGTATCTTCCTGATCGAGCAGGCGGCGGAAGGTCTCTTCGACGGGAACCTTCATCTTACTCGTGCGCGTCGTCGGTGCGGTCGGCGAAGCGCTTGTACGGGAGTAGCATGAGCGCGAGGAGCGCGATCGGGATTAGGGGGAAAAAGAAGGCATCGTGGGTGTTGAGTACATCCGTGAGACGGCCGGTGATGAGCGAGCCGGTCGTTCCGCCGAGGGCGGAGAAGATGATGATCAGCCCCGTCATCGCCGCCTGCTGCGCCTTCGGCATCTTCGTGAGCACGATCGACGAGATCGTCGGATAGATGGGCCCGAGGAAGAAGCCGACGACGGAGAACAGGAATGCCAGCCGGGGAGCTTCGAGCCAAGATGTGACTGTCGTCGGGTCCCCCTCGGAGGTCAGGAGCACCACGGTGAGCGTGACCGCGAAGGCGAGGACGAGGTAGGTCAGCCCGAGCACGATCCACGGCACCCGCTTCGACAGAAAACCCGCCACGAAGCGGCTGAGCGCGATCGAGCCAAAATACAAGCTCATGAAGCCCGAGGCGACGGCCGCGGAGAGCCCGAAGATTTCCTCGTGGAAGCGCGGCAGCCACGTCCCGAAGCTCTGCTCGATCATCACGTACAGCAATGCGCAGATGACGAACGTCCACACGATCGGCCGCTTGAGGAGCTTGAGCATCTCCAGGAAGCCCGCCTCCTCCGCGTGCTCCTCGATCTCGTGCTCGTCGAGCCGGGTGAACCACATGAGCACGAGCGCGATGAGGATGAGCGTGGCGAGAAGCCAATACGTGTCGGTCCACCGGCTGAAGCCGATCATGAAGGCGAAGATGAGCGGGCCGGACATCGCGCCGACCTGGAAGACACCCTCGAGATTGTTCATGAGCCCGGTGTGCTCCGCCTGCGTCTTCGTGATCAGGCCGATGGTGGAGTACACGGATGTCTTCATGAGGGCGAAGCTGATGCCGATGGTAGCATAGAGCACCGGCGTCACCCAGAACCCGGTGACAGCCGCAACGAGGATGCTCGCCAACATCACCGCTATCAGCCCGACGAGCATCGTCCGCCGGTATCCGAAGCGGGGCACATACGAGGCGAGCAGAAGCGACGCACCGGCGATCGAGAGGTCCTTGAAGGCCTCCAGGCTGGCGGCCGTGGTGCCTGCCACCCCGTAGTCCTCGATCACCCGCGCGATCACGATCCCCACCGTGTTGAGCAGGATGGCGAAGACGAAGAAGTTCAGCGCGAGCGCGACGCGAACTCTCCAGGTCGATTTCATGGGCAGGCTCTCCAGCAACCCGCTAAGGTCGGTGAAGCAGGATCTGAAGACTCGCATCGTTGCGCGCGACGACGATCAGCTGGTCGCCGTCCGCACGCTGCAGGGACCGCATATGGCGCACTTGGCCCCGAATCATAAGGCCGCTCGCCCCCATGGCGACCGACCGGAACCGACCTTCGCCGTCTCCCCGCAGCAAAAGCCCGTAGCCGGCATCGTATCGCCCGCGGACCGGCGGCACGCCGTGGAAGTTACCAGCGGCTAGAAGGTCCCTGTGCCCGTCGCCGTCGAAGTCGTCCACGAGCACCCCGTAGATGGGAGCGAACTGGGCTTCGATCGGTAGCGGCTGCAGACTGAACGTGCCGTCTCCATTGTTCACCGCGAGGGAGCTGGCGAAGACCCTCGCCTCGCGGACCTCGGCCTCCCCCAGCTCCGACTGGTCGAAGATGTCCTCCACGCGGCTGGCCCCGAAGTCGGCGTACGAGCCGTACCGGCCCCGCAGGTGTGGCAGCACACTGACCAGCTCGTCTCGACCGACGAGCGGATAGCTGACCCCGTTCTTGTAGAAAGTCAGAATCTGTTCCAGCGTGCCATCCCGGGCGAAATCGTGAACGTACAGCCGGGCAGGCTCCTGCGACGAAGCCCGAAGGTAGGAGTTGAGACCCAGGTTGCCCAGCACGAGATCCTCGCGCCCATCCCCCGTCAGGTCGGCCGCCGTGACGCGGTTCCACCAGCCGTTCGTTCCGGAAAGGCCGGCCTCGGCGGTGCGGTCCCTGAAACGGCCGTCCTCCTGATGAAAGACGCGGACCGGCATCCACTCTCCCACAACGACCAGGTCGAGCTGTCCGTCGTCGTCATGATCGAGCCACGCGGCCGACGTGACCATCCCCGCTTCGGCGAGCCCTTCCGTCTTCTCGGAGGTCACATCCACGAACCGTCCCGTGCCGTCGTTCTCGAGCAGGTAGCTTCGAGGCGTACGGCCGTACTCGCGGGTAACCACCCTGCTGCCGATGAAGAGGTCGCGATCGCCGTCTCCGTCGAAGTCTCCCGGAACGACGCAGGCGCCGTTCTCGAAGAAGTCGGGCAGGCGGTTCACGGAACGTCGGAAGTTGCCCTCACCGTCGCCCAGGTAGAGCCGGTCCCGGAGTGCTTCGTGGTCGCCCCAGAACTCGTTTCCTCCGCTGACGACGTACAGGTCCGGATCTCCGTCGCCGTTGGCATCGAAGAAGGCGGCCGCGACGTCTTCGTGGAGGCTGTCCGCCTGGAAAGCGCGGTCGTCGCCAGCGCGGAACCCGCCATTGGCCTGCTGCAGGAGCAACCGCCCCGGCTGGTGCTTGGCGCCGCCGACAAACAGGTCATCCAGGCCGTCGCCGTTCACGTCCGCGGTGGCGAGGGCGGGTCCCTCGGTCGAGAGCATGTGCGGCATGAGCGGTTCGCGGTTGTAGTCGAAGAACCTGTTCTCCTCGTGCGTGAACTCGATGCCGGTCTCGTCGGTCACATCGATGAAGAGCCGCGTGTCCTTCCCCATCGGTGCCGATCCGCGCGCCGTCAGCTCCGTTTGCTGGTCCGGATAGGCATACTGCCCTTCGGCGTCGCCCTGTGACAGCGTGATCTGCTGGTCGGCCGCCAGATCGGTTAGCACTTGATAGCGCCGATCCGGCCAGATGACGATCAGTGAGTCGACCCGCTCGGCAGGACCCAGCCCAAAGTGCAGGCGATGGTCGACGGACGACTGGAAGCCGCGGGTCGGGGTATGCTCCAGGAATTGCTTCACATCGCCGTGCCAGATCATCACCTTCGCGCCGATCCCCCCGGTGTTGGCTCCGGCGCCCCGCAGGACGACCGTGAGGTAATGATGCTCGCCGATCTCGCGAGCTCGGTTACGGTAAATTGGCGCAGGCGCGTTGATGTCGTTCACGATCAGATCGAGCGCGCCGCTGTTGTTCAGGTCGGCGTAGGCCGCGCCGTTGGAGAAGCCTGGCTCCGCCAGGCCCCAGGCATCGGCCGAGTTCGCGAACGTGAGGTCACCGTTGTTGCGAAACGCGTAGTTCCCGATGGGGACCTGGGGCATCGCGCCCAGCAGGGCGAGATCCTCCTCCGAGATTCCATCCATGAGCGCGGCCTGGACGGCTGCGCCGCGCACGTACTCGTAGTAGTCGAGGTCGTTCGCTCGCCGATAGATGCCGTTCGCGACGAACAGGTCCTTGTGGCCGTCGTTGTCTAGATCCGCGAACAGGGGCCCCCAGCTCCAATCGGTCGCGTGTACGCCGGCCAGGTAGCCGATCTCGCTGAACCGCCGCTGGCCGCGGTTTAGTTGGAGCGTGTTTCGTGCGTACTGAGGGTGATAGCCGGCAGCGAGCTTCCGGTCTTCGATCGCGAAGCTCTCGGCGTTGGCCGAGGTCTTCAGGATCTCCTCCCGCTCCGGAAGCATGTCGAGGACCATGACGTCCGGCCTGCCGTCATTGTTGAAGTCGGCTGCATCCACACCCATCGAGGAGCGGCTCGTGTGCCCGAGGGCCGTGGCGATCGACTCAGTGAAGGTGCCGTCGCAGTTGTTGAAATAGAGGAAGTCGTTCTCCTGGAAGTCGTTGGCCACGAACAGATCGGGACAGCCGTCGAGGTCCAGGTCGCTGACCACGACGCCGAGGCCGTAGCCCTCGACCGTCCCGTAAATACCCGCCTCGGCGGTCACATCGACGAAGCGCTCGCCGTCGTTCCGGAAGAGGCGGTCACCAGCTCTCGGATGGTGCTCCCCCCGCTGGGGGCTGAAGACGTTGCCGCGCTCGGCGTGAGTCGAGTGATTCAGGAGGTACATATCGAGGTCGCCGTCGAGGTCGTAGTCGAAGAAGGCAGCCTGGGTCGAGTAACCGGCATGCCCCAACCCGTACGCGTCGGTCGCGTCGGCGAAGCTGGCATCGCCGTTGTTGATGTACAGGATGTTGCCTCCGCGCGAGGTGACATGACTGACTGTCGACACGTAGATGTCAACGTGCCCGTCCCCGTTCACGTCCGCCATCGTGGCCCCGGTCGTCCAATCACCGCGTCCGGCCACGCCCGCCGGCTCGGTGATGTCCTCGAACCGGTAATCTCCTTTATTCAGATAGAGCCGGTTGGGGCCCAGGTTGGAGGTGAAGTAGAGATCCGGCAGGCCGTCGTTGTCCACATCGCCGACGGCCACCCCGCCACCATTGTAGTAGTTGAGATAATTGATGATGTTGAGCTCTGGGTCTTCCGGCAGCTCGTTGACGAACGCGACGCCGGTCGCCTCGGGGCGCAGCCGCTCGAAGAGCGCTTGGGAATCCTCACCGCCACAGCCCGCCACCGCCGTGACGCCGGCGATGACGACCAGGGCGCGCGCCGTCGTGATGCTACGCATGGGGGTCAGCTGCGAGTCCTCCTAGTTCAGCGGCCGAATGCGGCTCGCCTCTCTGCCTCCCGAGGCGACGTGCAGGTGAATGGTCGTCAACGGCTCGGCTATGAACCTCGACCGACAAAGGGTTGCCCCGCCAGTGGCCCCGTCCATCCGCCTCGCTCCCAGGCTCATTCCCAGCGCCGCCGGACCGATTCACTCCGCGGAGGGGTACTTCATTCGCGTAATAAGTGCTCGGCTATCGAGCCCTCGCGACCTTCGATCCCCGAGGTGCCCAATGTCCTCGCCTGCACGATTGGCCCGCGCCACCCTAGCGCTGGGCGTGCTCCTCGGACCGCTGGACGGCTGCGCCTCGGGCGGAAAGAGCGAGAGTGAAGCCGCAGATGCTTCGGAGCCGGATGCTTCGGAGCCGGATGCCTCGGAGCAGAGCAGTCCGCGAGACCCCAACACCGTGACCGCCGAGGACATCCAGCGCCATCCCGGCGAACCGATCGAACAGATCCTCGCGGGCCGGATCGCCGGCGTCGACGTCGTAAGGACCGCGAATGGCATCGCGGTTCGCATTCGCGGCAGCACATCACTCCAGGGCGACTCGGAGCCGCTGTATGTCATCGATGGCCTTCCGATCCAGCCGGGACCGGGCGGGGCCCTGGTCGGGATCTCGCCGCACGACATCGAGTCCATTAAGGTGCTAAAGGATCCCGCCGACACGGCGATGTACGGCGTACGAGGCGCGAACGGGGTGATCGTCATCACGACGAAGCGGCCGCCGCCCTAGTAGGTCCCGGGTGGTCCGGCCGGGCCGAAGACGAGAGGCCGATCGTCGTTACGGGTCACGAAGTACAGGTCGTCTCGGGTGGTTCGAATTCGCTGAATGTCCCGTGCCTGGCCGGGGACGAGGAAGCCGCTCTCCGCCGCGTGAACCGGCTGGAAGCCGCCCGTCCCGTCGCCCCGCAGGACCAGACCGTGGCTTGCACTCATCCGGCCGAGCTCCGGCTTGACGCCGTCGAAATTCCCCGCCAGCAGCAGGTCGAGATGACCATCCTCGTCGATGTCCGCCGGGAGGATCCCGTAGGTGGGGGCGATCTGCGCCTCCAGCGGCAGGGGCAGGAGCGTGAAGGAGCCGTCGCCGTCGTTCCTCGCCAGCGCCGTGGCCAAGGTATACGCCTGCTTCACCACCGCATCGGCTAGCTCGGCCGGTGAGAAGATGTCCGTGACCGACTCGAGGGCGTAGTCCTCGAAGTTGGGATAGCGGGCCCTGAGGAACGGAAGCGCGCCGATCAGATCGTCGCGCAGGACGAGCGGATAGCTCGTGCCGTCGTTGTACAGCGAGAGGATTTGGTCGACCGTCCCGTTCCGGTCGAAATCCTTCACGTGCATCGTGAGCGGTTCACGCTCGGTCGCGCGGAGCCGCGTGTTGAGCCCCAGGTTGCCGACCACGAAATCGGTGCGGCCATCACCGGTGAAATCCCCGGCCACGATGCGGTTCCACCACCCGTGACTCTTCTCCAGACCAGGCACGTCTGCCCGCTCGAGCCTGCCGTTCCCCGTGTTGAGAAAGACGGTGATCGGCATCCATTCGCCGACGACGACGAGGTCCGCCCGATCATCTCCGTCGACATCCTCCCAGATGGCGTCGGTGACCATGCCGACGTTCGCCAGATCGGGCGCTGCCCGTTGCGTGACATCGGTGAACCGGCCCCGACCGTCGTTTGCGAGGAGCACGCTCGTGGGATCGATCCCGTAGCGCCACGGAACGACACGCCCGCCGACAAAGAGATCGGTGTCGCCATCCGCGTCGAAATCGTGTGGTGCCACGCGCGAGCCGCTCACGTTCATCGACGGCAGGCTGCCTTCCGCTTTCCGGAATCGGCCGCGGCCATCGTTCAGATACAGCCGATCCCGTAGCGCCGGCACCCGGTCGGAGAACTCGCTGCCCCCGCTGACCACGTAGAGGTCGCCGTCGCCGTCGCCGTCCGCATCGAAGAAGGCTGAACCGAGATCCTCGGAGATCCGGTCCCGTTCGAAGGGCGCCTGGTTGCTCCCCGCGAACGTGCCATCGGACCGCTGGACCAGCAGTCGACCGGCCTGCTCCTTCGCCCCGCCGATGAACGCGTCGTCGAGTCCATCGCCGTTCACGTCGCCCACGGCCATGAACGGCCCCTCGGTCGAGAGCAGCTTCGGCATCAGGCTTTCGCGATGGAAGTCCACGAAATCGTTCTCCCGGTGGACGAAGTCGAGCCCCATCCGGGTCGTGATATCGGTGAATATCGGCGCCGGGGTCGCCGGCTCCGACGGCGCACCTGACAGAGGAGCCGACTGCCGGATGGTCAGAGACTGACTGGCCGCGACATCCCGCTCGACGCTCACCCGCCCGTCGGGCCACTCGACCGTCACCGACCGGATCGTATCAAGCTGGCCGACGCCGAAGGTCAGCTTGTAGTCGACGCTCGACTGAAACCCGCGGGACGGCATGAGCTCCTGGAAGAAGATCTGTTCGCCGCTCCGAAGGGTCACCTTCGCTCCGACGCCGTAGCGGTTCGTGCCCTCGCCTTCCAGTCGGATCTGGAGGTAGCGGTTGCCCAGCAGGGCCCGGGCGTTGTTCCGGTAGACGAAGGCCTCCTGGTTCACGTTGCTCACGACCAGGTCCAGCGCCCCGTCGCCGTCCAGATCGCCGTACGCCGCACCGTTGGAGAAGCTCGGCGTGTCGAGGCCCCAGGCCTCGCTCTCGTTCGAGAACGTCAGGTCGCCCCGGTTGTGGAACGCGTAGTTGGGCAGCGGGGTGGAGCTCATCGCCGCCACGAGACCCAGGAAGTCCACCCGCTCGCCCTTGCGGGCCTCCCGCAGGGTTCGGGGGTTCCCGAGGAACGACATGTAGTCCTGCGAGGTCACGTCTCGCAGCAGGCCGTTCGTGACGTAGATGTCTTTGTGACCGTCCAGGTCGAAGTCCGCGATCAGCGCGCTCCAGCTCCAGTCCGTTCGCGCCACGCCGGCCAGCAAGCCGATCTCGCTGAACGATCCCGTCCGCCGGTTCAGGTGCAGCATGTTGCGGGTGAACTGGTGATGGTAGTCGTTCCTCAGCCGGGCCTGGTAGCTGTCCCAGCTCTCGAACCCAGCGATCGTCTTGTACCGGTATTCGTCGTCCGGCAGCATGTCCGCGACGTATACATCCGTCCACCCATCGTTGTCGATGTCGGCGATGTCGAGGCCCATCGAGGATAGGCTCACGTACGGCATCTGCCGCGCGATCGATTCGGTGAACGTGCCATCTCCATCGTTGATGTAGAGGTAGTCCTGCTCGAAGAAGTCGTTCGAGACGTAGATGTCCGGCCAGTCGTCGCGATTGAGGTCGCTGATGGCGACACCCAGCCCGAAGCCGATCTCGCTCCCGAAGATCCC
>JBDHGL010000074.1:0-13291 GCA_039589875.1 Gemmatimonadota bacterium | reverse complement strand
GTACGTTGTGCTCAGCGGCGACGGGAAAGCCGCGGACTCCACTACACCGAGACGTTTCCACACCGGGACAGCGAGAGGTACCTACGGGACACCGTGCTGGCCCGGTGAAGCTGCTCATCTGGGCGGTTGGCAAGCCAGGGAAGCTCCTGGCGCCTGCCATCCGAGATTACGAGCGGCGAGCGGCTCGATACGTCTCGCTCGACGTGATCGAGATTGCCGGTGGCAGGGAAGGGGACCAGGACCGGGATGCAGAGAAGTTGGTGGCGCGCGTCCCCGAGGGCTTCGATGCCCTGGCGCTCACACGGAATGGACAGCGGATGAGCTCGAAGCGGCTGGCTCGCTATCTGGAAGAGCTGGGCACCTATGGGCGGGGTGGCGCCGCATTCCTGGTAGGCGGGCCGTTCGGCCTTGGCGAAGCCGCGTTCGAGTGCGCCAAGTACCGCTTGTCGCTGTCGGCGATGAGCTTGCCCCGTGACCTGGCCCGGCTTGTTCTGGCGGAGCAACTGTACCGCGCGGGGACGCTGATTCGGGGAGAACCGTATCACAAGGGAGCCTGACCGGATGACCGCGCCGTCACGCAGCGATCCGGAGTGGTTTCGCAGCTGGTTCGGAGAGGATTACCTACGCCTCTATCCGCATCGGGACGAACGCGAAGCCGCGCAGGCCGTGCATCTCTATCTCGAGACCGTCGGCCGACCGAGAGGACGTCTTCTGGACCTCGCATGTGGAGCGGGCAGGCATCTCCACGAGCTCAGGCGCAACGGGATCGAGGGGGTCGGCGTCGATCTGTCGCTGGCCCTTCTGTCGCGGGCTCGCCGGTCGGCAAGCCCGCCCTTCCACCTCGTGCGAGCGGATATGAGGGATCTTCCGTTTCGCGATGGTTCCTTTTCCGCCGTTGTCAGTTTCTTCACCTCGTTCGGATACTTCGAGACGGAAGCCGAGGATAGGCGAGTGGCGGGAGAGATCCGCCGTGTTCTCGAGCCGGGGGGGAGGTTCCTGCTCGACTACTTGAACTCGTCGCGCGTAATGGCCACGCTGGTTCCGGAGGAGACGATGGATCTGGATGGGCGGCCGGTGCTCGTGCGGCGGGCCTTGGAGGGCCGGTCTGTCGTGAAGCGGATCGAGATACGGGGTCCCGACGAGAATGCGCCGAGGGAGTATCAGGAACGGGTTCGGCTATACGAGCCGGAGGAGCTGCGGGCCCTGCTCGCCGATTCCGGGCTCCTGTCTACGACGCGCTTCGGCGACTATGAGGGTGGCTCGTTCGATGACGTCTCGTCCGGTCGCCTCATCTTGGCCGGAGTGGCCGAATGAGTGCGGGAGAGGCGCAATGAGCACGGGTCTTCGAATCGAGCGCACCGTGTTCGGAGGACCCGGCTCCCTGGGCGCCGGCTTCGCTGCAGGAGATCGTTCGGCGACGGACCTCTTTCCAGGGCTTGCCGGCGGCCTGATCGGCAGCGGAAGAGGCTCGAATCTGCCGAAATCGTGTGACGAGTCCGCCCTCGGAGACGATGCCTTCGGCGCCACCTCTGCGGAGGCGGCCGCCAAGCTAGGGTCGATCCTCTCTGGTGAGGGGGCGTTGGTGGCGACCGGACACCAGCCGTGCCTGTTTCTCGGGCCCCTGTTCGTCCTCTACAAAGCCCTGACGACGATCGAGCTGGCGAAGGTGCTGGAGGAGCGGCTGGACCTGCCGGTCCTCCCGCTGTTCTGGGTGGCTTCCGACGACCATGACTGGGAAGAGGTCGGCACCACCCGGCTGATCGATACGAACAATGAGCTCAGAACCTTCAGGCTGGATCCGCCGCGCGAGCGCGAACGACGCTCGGTGGGCGAATCGATCCTCGACGAGTCGATTGTAGGGCCCATGGCAGAGCTTCGGCAAGCGCTTCCCGAATCTGCATTTGTAGCACGTTACCTTGAGTGGATTGAGAGATCATACGAGCCAGGACTCTCGATGGGTCAAGCGTTCGGCCGTTTACTCGCAGGGGTGCTGTCGGGGCGGAAAATGGTTTGGCTCGACTCGGCGGCCGCTTCCGTAAAGCGAGCTCTCGTTCCGTTGCACCGACGGGCGCTGAGCGACGCGGCTGCCGCCACGGCCGCTGTGACCAGCTCCACGCAGCGAGTCAGGGATGCCGGTTTCGAGGCGCAGCTGACCGTGCCTGCTCGTGCCAGCAACGTGTTCTACGACGACGGCGAGGCAAGGCGCCGGGTGTACGTGGAAGGTGAGACTGTCAGCCTGGGTCGGGACGGGGAGCCGCGGGAGCTGGAAGCGCTGCTCGAGGAGCTGGACGAGCGGCCGGAAGCATTCGGCCCGAGCGCGGCTCTCCGTCCGGTCGCCGAGTCCTGCCTCCTTCCCGTGGCGGCTTCGGTCCTTGGGCCTTCGGAAATCGCGTACTGGGCGCAGCTTCCCGACCTCTTTACCCTGTCGGGAGTCGGCCTGCCCTTGATCGTGCCGAGGACTACCTGGCAGATAAGGGAGGGCAAAGTGGAGAAGGTGCTTCGCACACTGGAGATTGCACCAGGAGAGCTGCGGGATGGGGGCTCGAAGGTGTTGCGCCGGGCCGTGCGTGAGGCTCGCCCGGCCGCCGTCGGAGAGGCTCTGAAGCTGCTCGAGGAGTCGAACGAAGCGGCGTTCGATCGGGTGCGGGAAGCGCTCGTAGAGGAGATGCCCGGGATTCAGACAACGGCCGACAAAGCGCGAGCCAGAGCGGTCAAGGTGAGTCGTGACCTCGAGAGAGCCATCGATGGGGCGGTTCGGGAACGCGAAGCGCTGGCTCGCCAAAAGATCGAGAAGGCGGCGCTGCACCTCTATCCTGGAGGGAAGCCCCAGGAGCGCGTGCAGAGTCCCTTTTACTTTCTGGCCCGCTACGGTGAAGAATTCCTCAACGAACTGGATCGACAGGTCCGAGCTACGGTAGAAGAGTACGTTGCTCGCCTCGATGCGTAACTCTAGTCTACTTCGGGGGCAGGGATATCAATGACGCTCTTTTGGGCTCTCATGGTCGTCATACTGATCCTGCTTATCCCGCTTCTGGCCATCGTGATCGATTCACAGATAGGGCAGGCGCTGGCGAGACGGATCGCCCGCGAGCCGCCGCCGGGCGAGCTGGAGGCTCGTGTCCAGGCGCTTGAAGGGGAGCTCAAGTACGTTGGCGAGTCGGTCGAGAGCTTACGGGAAGAGGCCGTATTTATCCGGTCTCTCGTCGAAGGCCGGGAGCCGGAAGCAGCGTTGCCTCCTGCCGAGCAACCTTCGGCAAGCGAATCCGGTGACTGATCTGAGCCCTTGAGCCGCGCGGGAGCGGAAGGTCGCCGTGCCGCCACCGTAGGGAGCGGAATCCTCCTCAGCCGCATCACCGGCTTCCTGCGGGACCTGGTCATCGCCCGATTCTTCGGTACCACGGTTCCGGCCGACGCGTACGCGGCTGCCTTGAAGATCCCCAACATACTGAGAAACCTACTCGGAGAAGGGTCGCTCTCCGCCGCGTTCGTTCCCATTTACAGCTCGTCCCTGGAAGGCGGTGCCGACAAGGACGGTTCGTCCGGTCGGTTGGCCAGGAGGGTTCTGGGCCGACTCATCCTGTTGGCCGGGATTCTCTCGGCGCTCGGCGTGGTGTTGGCCCCCTGGCTCACACGGCTCGTCGCCCCCGGTTTCGATCAGGAGGCATCGGCCCTCACGGCGGATCTGGTGCGGGTCCTCTTCCCGATGGCCGGGGTGATGATCCTGGCTGCCTGGTGTCTCGGCGTTCTGAACAGCCACCGACGATTCTTCCTTCCGTTCGCTGCGCCGGTCTTGTGGAACCTGGCACAGGTGGCAGGGCTGCTGCTCGGTGCCCGGTTCGGCTGGAGCCCTCTCATCCACGTGCTCGCCTGGTCGACTCTGGCGGGAAGCCTGCTCCAGCTCGCCGTCCAGCTTCCGACGGCACGGCGCCTGGTCGGAGGCCTGATGCCCCTGTTCGATCGGGGGTCGGGATCCGTAAGGCGCGTCATGCGGAACATGGTACCGGTCGCTGCCAGCCAGGGGATCTTTCAAGTCGCCAGCTTCACGGACGTGCTGCTCGCCAGCTTTCTGCCGGCCGGAGCTGTGGTCGGCCTATACTACGCCCAGCGTCTCGCGTATCTGCCTCTCAGTCTTTTCGGCGTGTCGGTCGCGACGGCCGCGCTCCCGGAGATGTCGCGAGACTCGGCGCCGGCGGCGCTCCGCGCCCGGCTGGTCAACGGTTACTTCCAGATCCTCTTCTTCGTTTTGCCGGCTGCGGTCGCCCTGATCCTGTTCGGCGATCTGGTGGTGCGCATCGTCTTTCAGCGGGGGGAATTCGGCGAGCAGAGCACCCAGCTGGTAAGCGGAATACTGATCGCGTATGCCGTCGGCCTGGTCGCAACGAGCTCCGTCAAGCTGTTCGCCAGCGGCTTTCACGCGATGCAGGACACGAAGACCCCGATGCGACTGGCCGCGATCTCGGTCTTGATCGGAATTGGTCTCGGTGCGGGTGCGATGTTGGCGATGCGAGGAGCCGGCTTCGGAGCACTCTCCGCGGCCGGTCTGGCGCTCGGTGGCTCGGCCGGCGCGTGGTTGAACCTCGCCTTGCTGTGGTCGGGTCTGCGCCGCCGCCTCGGGTCGCTGTTCGATTCCGACGTCCTTCGTCCCTTCTGGCGCCTCTGCCTTGCGACGACCGCGTCCGGCGCCGCCGGCTACGCGGCTCGGATCTTCCTGAGCGGTCGATTAGGCGTCCAGTCGACGCTCGAGGCTGCCGGCGTCCTTGCCGGAGCGCTTCTGACAGCCGGCGTAGTGTACCTGTCGATCATCCGTACACCCCCCCGCCCGTTGCCAAATGAGTGAGTCGAACCGAGACCGTTTGGAGCGGCAGGTCGTGCGCCTTCCCGTCGGAGCCGGCGTCTACATGTTCCGTGATCGCCGAGGACGCGTGCTCTATGTCGGAAAGGCGGTATCGCTTCGATCACGCGTTCGTAGCTACCTCCGGGCGCAGCGTGACCCATCCCCCAAGCTGCGCCAGCTCGCCGGCCGTATCGCCTCGGTCGAATCCTACGTCGTCGATTCAGAGTCGGAAGCCCTGCTTCTCGAGTGGAACCTGATCCGGGAGTATCGGCCGCACTTCAACATCCAGCTTCGGGATGACAAGAGCTATCCGTACATCCGGGTAACGCTGGGCGAAGCATTTCCCAGGGTGCAGGTCACCCGTCGGCTCGTTCGGGATGGCAGCCGATACTACGGTCCGTATACGGATGTCGGGGCGATGCGCAGCGCGCTGCGTATGATCAAAGAGCTCTATACCGTCCGCAGCTGTCACTACGCTTTGCCGAAGGAGCTCCCTCCCAGACCCTGCCTGGACTACCATATCGGTCGCTGCAAGGCGCCGTGCGCCGGATATCAGACCGAGGGCGATTACCAGCGGATGATCGATGAGATTCTCGAGGTGCTCGGCGGTCGTACCGGCGCGGTCCGCCGCCGAGTTCGCGAGCGGATGGACGGTGCGGCCGAGATGATGGACTTCGAGCGAGCCGCCGAGCTGAGGGACGTGCTTCGTGGCCTCGAGTCGATAGAGCGCCGCCAGGCCGCGGTAGACCATCGGGGGGGCGATCACGACGTCGTGGGTCTCGAGCGGCAGAGTGAGCTGGCTTGCGGAGTCATCCTAAAGGTGAGGGAAGGGCGTCTGCTGGGACGCGAGATCCACTTCCTCCAGAACGTCGCGGAGGAGAGCGACGCGGCCCTGACGGCAGCGCTGGTCAGCGGACATTACCTGCGCCGCCAGGACCTGCCGAGAGAGCTGCTGGTTCCCGAAGATTTCCCCGATCGCGAGCTGGTGGAGGAGCACCTCTCCGCTCGAAGCGCCGCGCCGGTCAGCGTGCTGGTCCCGCAGCGCGGAAGAAAGCGGCGGCTGATCGAGCTCGCCACCTCGAACGCGGCCGACCTGCTTCGGGAGGAGCACCTGCGCTCCGCTGGATCCCCGAAGGACGAGCTGGAGGCGGGGGAATCCGTGCCGGCCGCGTCGGTCAGGATCAGGGACGCGTTTGGCCTGCCAAGCGCACCTCGAAGCATTGTCTGCTTTGACATCTCCACTCTGGCAGGCGCCGATTCCGTCGGGAGTGCCGTTTGGATCCGGGATGGGAAACCCCGGACCGACGAGTACCGCCGATTTCGCATCCGTGAGACGCCGGAGGGGCAAACCGACGACTATGCGATGATGCAGGAGGTCGTGCGCCGATACTTCGATCGCCGAATTCGTGAAGCCCGAGAGCTGCCGGATCTGGTTTTAATCGACGGAGGCCGCGGACAGCTCGGAGCGGCCCTTCAGGCGATGGAGGCCGCTGGGGTATCCGACCTTCCGGCGCTCGCCCTCGCCAAGCGGGAGGAAGAGGTCTATCGACAGGATGCTCCGGACCCGGTTCGTTTGGATCGGCGCGACCCGGCGCTTCATTGGATGCAGCGAGCTCGTGACGAGGCTCACCGCTTCGCCCTGGCGTACAATCGGACCCTCAGGCGCAGGCGAACGCTCCGGTCTCGTCTCTCCCGCATTCCCGGGATCGGGCCTGCCCGAGAACAGGAGCTGCTTCGACGCTTCGGAAGCATGGATGCAATCCGTTCGGCAACTCTGGATGAGCTGACCGCCACGCCGGGTGTCGGGCCTGGGACGGCGGAGCGAATACAGGAGGCGTTGATTGCCGATGGTTAGGACTCGATTCGCGCCCAGTCCGACCGGGGCTCTTCACATGGGCAACGCTCGCACAGCGGTGCTCAACTGGCTGTTCGCAAGGCGTCACGAAGGTGCCTTCATCCTTCGCTTCGAAGACACCGATCGAGAGCGGCTGGTGGAGAGTGCGGAGCGAGAGATCGTGGACGCGCTCGACTGGCTCGGGTTGGACCGTGACGAGGGTCCCTTCATCGGCGGATCGCACGGTCCCTACCGGCAGAGCGAACGGTATGGAATCTACAGGGACGCGGCGGCGCGGTTGTTGGAGGACGGGCGGGCTTACCGGTGCTACTGCACGCCCGAGGAACTCGAGGCGCGACGAGTCGAGGCAAAGGCGCTCAAGGGCGAGCTGCGCTATGACGGCCGCTGCCGGCAGCTGACCGGTGAGGAGGAAGCCCGTCTCGTCTCCGAGGGACGGGCACCGTCGGTCCGCTTCAGGGTGGAGCCGGGACAGATTCACTATGCGGATCGGGTCAGGGGCGACCTCGCGGTCGATGGAGAAGAGCTCGGAGACCAGGTCATCCTGCGTTCAGATGGTCGTCCGACGTACAACTTCGCGGTCGTGGTAGACGACCACCTGATGGAGATCACGCATGTGATTCGCGGCGCGGGTCACCTGTCGAACACTCCGAAGCAAGTGCTCTTCTATGCTGCGCTCGGTGCCCAGCCTCCAGAGTTCCTGCATCTGCCCTCCGTCCTGGCTTCGGGCGGCGGGAAGCTCTCGAAGCGTGCCGGAGCGACAGGTCTTCTGGAGTATCGACGCGAGGGCTACCACGCGGATGGAGTCCTCAACTACCTGTCGCTGCTCTCTTGGTCGAGCCCGAGCGGCGATGAGGTGCTCTCGCGAGGACGCCTGATCGACGAGCTCGACCTCGATCGAATCGGGAAGGCGAATCCGGAGCTCGACCCGGAGAAGCTCCGGTGGCTTTCCGGCCAACACTACCGGACGGCTCCGATCGAACAGCTGATGGGTGGCCTCGAAAGCCGCTTGGCCGAGCGGTTCGAGCTCGATGCCTCTCTCCTGCGGCCGTTGGCCGAGGTTCTGCGCGATCGGATCCTGGTGCTTTCCGACGCCGACGCGGTCTGTGAGCTCGTTCTGCCCGCGCCCAAGCTTGCCTCCCCCGAAGCGCGCGATGCGCTCGAAGACTCGACCGCGGAGCCCGTGCTGCGGAGCGTGCGCGACGCATGGGCGGCACAGGACCCGTGGACGCGCGAGGCGCTTCGGGCGACGCTTCTCGAGGCGGGTGCCGTAGCCGGCGTGAAGGGGCGTCAACTCTACCATCCTGTGCGGGCGGCGCTGACCGATGCGGTGCAGGGTCCGGATGTACCCGATGTTGCGTACATCCTCGGCCGGGAGAGGTCGCTGGACCGCATCGACGCTGGCCTGAGGGCGGCCGGCGAAGCGAACGCATGACATCGTTCGAGCTCGAGTGTGGGAAGTGTGGTGAACGGAGAGCGGCCGTTCCGCTGGCGACCCTCTGCGAGACATGCGGTAAGCCGCTGCTCGTTCGATACGAGTTGGATGCCCTGGATGGCTCGATGCTCAAGGACGCGTGGGGCCGGCGCCACTGCGACCAGGGCATGTGGCGGTTCCGCGAACTCATGCCGATCGGCCCGGATGAGGATCCCGTAACCCTGGGCGAGGGCGCTACCCCTCTGCTGCCGCTGTCGGAGAGCGTCGGCGGACTGGATGGAATCAAGGCGTATGTGAAGGACGAGGGGAGGAATCCGACGGGCAGTTTCAAGGACCGAGGCTTGTCGGCCGCGGTCACGCGGGCCTCCCACGAGGGAGCGACTGCCTTCGTGATCCCGAGCGCCGGAAACGCGGGAGTCTCCCTGGCCGCGTATGCCAGCCGAGCCGGGCTTCCGGCCCGCGTCTATCTGCCGGCAGACACTCCCGCAGCCGTGGCGCGCCGGACTGAGGCGGCGGGCGGGGACCTCCGATACGACGAGGGATTGATAACCGACTGCGGCCGGCGAGCGCGAGAATACGCGGCCCGAACCGGGGCGTTCGATGTGTCCACTCTGCGCGAACCGTACCGGATCGAGGGCAAGAAGACGATGATGCTGGAGATCGTCCAGGCCCTCGATTGGTGTCCTCCCGACGCGATCGTCTATCCGACCGGGGGCGGCACCGGGCTCATCGGGAGCTGGAAAGCATTGTACGAGCTCCAGCAGCTCCGACTGCTCGAACCCAAGACCCGACTGTACGCCGTCCAGGCCGAGGGCTGCGCTCCTATTGTACGCGCCTTCGATCTGGGGCAGAGCGAGGCGGAGCCGTGGGTGGAGGCGCAGACCTCGGCTTTTGGTCTGCGCGTCCCAGGTGCGATCGGTGATTTCCTTATCCTGCAGGCACTGTACGACAGCGGGGGGGGTGCCGTCGCCGTGTCGGATGAAGAAGCTCAGGCTGCCGCCGATGAGCTCGGCCGGTGCGGCATTAGCGCCAGTATCGAGGGTGGAGCGACGCTTGTAGGGGCCCGAGCGCTTCGATCCATGGGAGCGCTGGCAGGTGGGGATCGGGTCGTCTTGTTCAACACGGCGCACGCGCTCGTGTACTGAGGCACCTTCTTGGATCAGCCGGCCTGTTCGGCGGGTAGGAAAAAAGGCCCGGGCGGACGCCTCCAAGGCACTGGCGCTGCGAGCCGGTCGGGCTGAAGTTGGGTTGGATCGGGAGGAGGTGCCGGCGGTTACGGGGTCACATCAAGTCAAGAAGGGGAACTCCAAGCAGATGAAGAGCTCAGGAGCGGGTTTCAGGGGGCTCGCGATCGTGTTGGCCCTGGTGGCGGGCCTTGTTGCGCCCGACGCGTTGATGGCACAGGAAGAGGAGGAGCTGTGTCGCCTCGTGTCGACGCTCGATACCGAGGGGGCGATCGAGAAGATGACCCAGGCCAGCGAGGCGGCCGAAGCCGAAGCGCTCGCCCTATACGCCGAGGCCCTCGACGACCTTGCGTCGCATATCGAGGACGACAACGATCTGACGGCGCTGTGGCTCGCCGCGGAGGCGCACATCGGCCTCGGAGACTTCGAACCGGCGGACGCGCTGCTCACCCGCATGGTGAACGCGGACCCGACGTGCGAGGAGCGTGCCGCGTCGTCCCGCTTCAACGGCTGGGCGACCGCATACAACGAGGCGATTCAGGCTTACCAGGCCGGTGACGAGGAGACCTCCCTCCAGGCATTTCTCAAGGCCAACTCGATCAGGAAGGACTCGCGCTCCTTCAACAACGCCGGCCTTCTTTATCAGAACCTCGGCGATGACGAGGCGGCGCTGAACCAGTTCAGAGCTGCCGTCGAGGCTGATGACCCGAGCGACCAGGCACGCGACGCGTCCCTAAATCTGGCGGAAGCCCTCCGCGCCGCCGGCCGCGAGGACGAGGCCCTGGCTATGCTGCGCGAGTACGCCGGCGGGCATTCGGACGACTTGATGGCCGAGATGAACTACGCGACGGCACTCGTGATGGCCGGCGACCCTGTGGCTGCCGAGGAGACTTTCACCAAGCTGCTGTCGCGCGATGACCTCGATGTCGACCAATGGAACCTGGTGGGTGTCGGGCTCTACGAGGCGGAGGCTTTCAATCGAGCGGTCACGGCGTTCGAAAGAGCTCGAGCGCTGAACCCATACGATCGAGACGCCCTCAACAACCTGGCCACAGCGGCTCTAGAAGCCGGAAACGTCGAACTCGCAGCCGAGCTGGGCGGACTGCTCATCGAGCGCTATCCGTACGATTTCGACGCCTACACACTGCTTGCGAACGCAGCGAGTCAAGCAGAGGATGCGGCCCGGGCTCTCCAGGTGATCCAGGAGAGGGGAGGGCTCGCGTTCAGCCTCGAGAACGTTCAGCTTCGCGAGCGCGGGTCGGACGTGTATGTCGTAGAGGGCATGATCGTAGGCCGCGGCGATGATAGTGCCGGAACAACGGTCAGCGTTCCGATCGACTTTGTGGATATGCAAGGCTCGGTGGCTGCGACGGAGCAGCTGCAGATCTTAGTTCCGGCCACGGGCGAGACCGAGATTTTCCAGGTCGAGCTGACGAGCCCTTCCCCGATCGCGGGCTACCGCTATCAGCGGGTGAGCGGCTGAACGCTTCGCGAAGCCCCGGACGCTCCACACGATGAACAGCGAGCGGAGAAAGCGCCGGGCCTCGCATCACGACGGGACCCTCCGTTGCAAATCCTGCGGAAGGCAGCGGCCGGCTGCGTCGGACTATTGTCCCTGGTGCGGCACGGTCGACGATCCACAGGTATGTGCGAGGCACCGCCAGAGCATGGCTCTTCACCGCTGCGCCGTCTGCCGGACTCTGCTGTGCCAGCGGTGTCGCCGCGGCCGGCGCCGGACGGCGCTGTGCGAGGAACACGAGGATGTGTCGCTCATCTCCGGGTGGGCGGAGGCGGCACGCGGAGCCGACGAGGCCGAGGCCGAGATGCTTGCGGGCCGCCTTAGGGCCGCCGATCTGGATGTTCAGATATTCTCCCAGAAGGACCACGCCAACGTGGTGGCTTTGGGCACGCTGGCTCTCGTTAGAGTGCTCGTCCCCGTGTTCCAGCTCGAGCACGCCAAGAGGGCACTGGCCATGGATGGAAGCGTCTAGGCCTGCCCCGGGCCTAAAGAACAGCGACGCTACATCTTCACTCCGTCAACAACCCGACGTCAGACATGATCCGAGTAGCCAAGGTTAGGCCGGGATCCATAGGTGCGGATCTCCGAATCGAGGCGGGATCCCGACTTCTCCGCCTAAACGGAGGGGAGCTCAGGGACGCGCTGGATCTCCAGTACTTGGAAGCTTCGGAGCGGATCGAGCTCGAGATCGAGTCGGACGAGGGACGGGTCACTTACGAAATCGAGAAAGACGAGTTCGTATCACTTGGGCTCGTTCCGGTACCGGACAAGATCCGTAGATGCACGAACGCTTGTCCGTTCTGCTTCGTGAAGGGCAATCCCAAGGCAGAGAAGCTCCGGGCCAGCCTGTACATAAAGGACGACGATTACCGCCTGTCGTTTATGTTCGGGCACTACGTGACGCTCACCAATCTTCGTGACGAGGATTGGGAGCGCATCGACGAACAGCGGCTCTCGCCCCTCTACGTCAGCGTGCATGCCACCGACCCCGATGTCCGGCTTCGAATGCTGGTCAACCCGCGATCTCGTGAGATCAACGAGCATCTGGACCGCCTGCGTGAGCTGGGGGTCCGGATTCATGCCCAGGCCGTGCTTTGCCCGGACGTGAACGACGGGCCGGTGTTGGATAGAACGATCTCCGATCTGTACGACCGTGGCGAGGCGATTCTGTCGCTGTCCGTCGTGCCGGTTGGGCTGACCAAGTTCAACGCCGACGTCGGGATCCGCGGCATGTCAGCCGACGAAAGCCGACGGGTCCTCGCTCAGGTGGAGGCTGTCCGCGAGAGGGCGGCGGCCGAGCGCGGACACCCTTGGTGCTACGCGTCGGATGAGATGTTCCTCGCCGCGGGAGCAGAAGCTCCCGGCGCCGAGTACTTCGACAACGATGAGCTGGTCGCGAACGGAGTCGGAGCTGTCTCGCACTTTCGCGAGGCGGTTCGCGAGGATCTGCCAAAGCTCCCATCGCTTAGCGGCCTCCGGATCGCACTGTTGACCGGTCGGGCGATGGGACCGACGATGGCCGAGCTGGCTGGCGAGATCCGGGAAGCCTCTGACGCGGACGTGGAGGCGGTCGCGATCGACAACTCGCTGTACGGCTCTCACGTCACCAGCGCGGGGTTGCTTTCCGGAGCCGACTATGCGGAGGGCCTGCGGAGCGGCCGGCAGGTCGACCTGGCCATACTGTCCCGGGAAGCGATCAACGAGGACGAGGCCTTCCTCGACGACGTGCGCCTGCGCGATCTCGGGGCGGGCTCCCCGGGTCTTGAGGTGCGGGCTTCCGACAGGCTCACTGATTTGCTGGTTAGATGGAACTGAACGGCACGGTTCCCACCGAGGTTTCGAGAGACGTCGCGACGGTAGCGATCGTGGGCCGGCCGAACGTGGGAAAATCCACGCTGTTTAACCGGATCACAGGACGGAAGTTGGCTATCGTGGCCGAGGAGCCGGGCGTGACGCGGGATCGCCAGTTCATGTCGGCCGAATGGGCGGGTCGCTCGTTTATGCTCGTCGATACGGGTGGGGTGACCGATGAGCCGCAAGGCGCGATGGACGCTGAAGTGCGCCGGCAGGTTCTGCTGGCGATCGAGCATGCGCACGTGATTCTGTTCGTAGTCGACGGTCGTGATGGGGTCACGCCGATCGACAGACACGTGGCGGATCTGCTCCGCCGGTCCGGGCGTCCTGTCCTGCTGGCCGTAAACAAGGTGGACGAACCGGAGGGGTCGCTGACTCACGTGGATTTCTTCGAGCTGGGGCTTGGCGATCCTCTGCCGGTCGCGGCTCTCTCCGGCAGGAAGAGCGGAGATCTTCTGGACCGACTGGTCGACCTGCTTCCGGAAGACCCTTTGCAGGCAGCGGCGACCTACGACGTGAGCATCGCGGTGATCGGCAAGCCGAACGTCGGCAAGTCAAGCTACGTAAACCGCTTGGTGGGCGAAGACAGGGTCATCGTGACGGAGGAAGCCGG
>JBDHGL010000073.1:0-13346 GCA_039589875.1 Gemmatimonadota bacterium | reverse complement strand
CGACGGAGGCGCCCGTCTGGCTGGAGATGAGCCACTCCATCATGGCGTACGTGGCATGCCCCTCCAGCGCCGCCTGCGCGGCGGTGGCGCGATCGTTCTGCTCGTTGACCGATCGCGTCAGGGAGTCGAGGTCCGTGTGCTGGTCCTGGAGGGCATGGACCAGCTCGTGAACGAGGATGGGCTGCAGCTGGCCTTCGGGGACATCGTCGACGACGTACAGGGTGTCGCGGCGCGGGTCGTAGTAGCCGACCACCTGCTCCAGCAGCAGCGAGCGGAACAGGGGTCCGAGCTGGAGGGTGTCGGGCAGCAGGCCGAGGCGAGCGTAGACGGCCGCCACGGCGTCGGCCTTCTCCTCGGGCAACTGCTCCACCAGGGCGCGGGAGAGGAAGCCCTCCAGGTTTTCTCTCGAGCTGGAAGCGAGCGCGGGCGGCGTCGCGGCGCGGATGCGGCTGCTCTCTTCCACCTCCGGCAGAAGCTCCTTCGCGAGGCGACTCAGCGCCGTGTCTCGGCCTACGGCATCGCCCACCGCGGCCGAAGCCGCGTCGCCCACGTCCGCGCCGCGTCCGCCCGCCGCATCGGCGCCGCTGGACGGTCGATCTCTGCAAGCGAGCCATGGGAGGACGGCGAGCAGCAGGGCTCCACATGCGAGACGGCCGCGGGAGCGAATCACCGGTCGCCCCGGGTGGAACCCGGTGGAAAAGCGTAGACGCGAAGACCCGCGGCTGGAAGCGCGGCCGCAATCTCCGCCATCGATTGGCCGGTTTCGGGATGGCGCCAGTGGCCCGCGAGCCTAGCGAGTGGCTCGAGAACGAAGGCTCGCTCCGTCATCCGCGGGTGCGGTACCCGAAGGCCCGGTTCCTCGATCACCCTTTCTCCATAGAGCAAGAGGTCCAAATCCAGCTCGCGCGGCCCGAAGCGCGGGCCGCCCGCGCGCCGCCCGGCGTTCCGTTCGAGCGCTTGGAGGAGTCGCAGCAGGTCGCGGGCCGCCAGCCGCGTCTCGCCGACGCAGCAGGCGTTCAGGAAGGTCGGCTGATCCTCCACGTACATGGGGTCCGAAACGTAAACCGGCGAGCATCGCTGCTTGAACACCCCGGCGCCTAATCCGTGGAACGCGGCCTCGATGTGAGCCAGCCGGTCCCCGAGGTTCGATCCGATCCCGATCGCGACGGGAATCCCGACGGTGCGACGATCCATGTGTCAATAAGAGAGAACGGGAGCCTCCGACGCCAGAGGCTGCCGCTCTGAGGTGCAGGCCGTGTCGGCCCACGCGGCGAGCCGACTCCTCATCTCATACCTGGCTACACGAGCCGGGCGCGCCGGAGGTGCAGGCCGTGTCGCCACTGAGCTGGACGTTCGGGAACATGTCGACGCCGTCGTTGCGCAGCACACAACTAGGACGCTGTGGTGCCACTCCGTCTACCTCAGGGCCTACGCACCGCTTCATTCGAGACGTTCGTCCGCCTTCTTCTGGCCCTCGGGGACGGAACTTTTGGTGCTACGCGTATTACCCCTGCAGTACGTGTCGTTTCACAGCCAGGAGCCAAGGGACCCTGGTGCCTAGCTTGTCATGTCACGCCATGTCGCAAGGCTTCGGAGGTGCGGCGATGAATCTCCACAGGCGAAGAGACAGGTCCCACGGATTGTTGCGAAGCCAGAGCTGCCGCGTGGTCGCGGCTTCGATCCTGGCGGTCCTGCTTCTCCCTCCCTGGACACCCACCCCCGCCCATGCGCAGGAACCCGCTGCAATCGACACGGCCCGACTGGTCGGCGAGGTGGTCTCGGCCAAAACCGGAAAAGCGATCGCCGGAGCGGTCGTCTCCCTGCAGCGGTCCAGGCTGGGGACGATGACCGACAGCAGCGGGAACTTCGCCATCTCCGGAGCGGCCGCCGGCCAAGACACCGTGGAGGTCTGGTACGCCGGCTACGAGAGCAGCCGGTTGCAGCTCTTCCTCGAGCCGGACCAAACGACGCGAGTAGTCCTCCTCCTCGGCCCGGCGGCCATCCAGCTGGCCGACTTGCACGTGGAGATTCAGCAGAATCCCCTCGGGATCATCGCTGGCTTCGAGCAGAGGAGCAAACAAGGCATCGGACACTTCTTCTCCCGGGAAGACATCGAGAAGCGGAACCCCCGGTACCCGAGCGACCTCCTGCGTCAGGTCCCAGGGCTCCGGGTAAGGCGCAGCCCGAGCGGGAGGTCGAATGTCACCCTGGCCCGCCGGTCCGAAATCTGTAGCCCGGTGATATTCGTGGACGGACTCTACCAGCGCGACCTTGAGGTGGATGACATCCTGGCCACCGATCTCGGCGCGGTGGAAGTCTACACGGCCTCTTCCCAGATCCCGGGCCGGTTCGCCTCAATGGCCCCCGCCTCGTGCGGCGCGATCATCTTCTGGACGCGCCGGGGAAAGCGGCCAGGCTAGCGTTGAGCGTTAGCCTTTCCGCTTCGGGATCCACACACCCGCGAAGGACTGCCGGACCGCACGGGGTCAGTGCGGGTCCGTGAGTTGGACCGCCGAAATCGAGGAAGCCCGACCTTGAAGAAGCCACTCGCTGCGCTCGGGCTGGTCCTGCTCGGCGGCGCCCTGGCGCTGCTGGGGCAACGTCTTCTCGTCCCCGGCTCGGAAAGAGAAGACGAAAGGCTCCTCGCGGAGCTGGAAAGGCGTCAGGACCTACAGATTCAGCAGCTCTCCCGTGCGGAGGAGCGCTTCAAGGCGGACATGCAGCTCGCGCTAGTCGGGTTCGTTCGCCTTCTGGAGTTCCGTCGCTTCGCCGAACTCGGGCAGGACCTCGCGCTGGTTGTAGTTGCCTCGCCCGGCGCCGCCCAACAGGATGCCCTTTCGGAGGCCGCGGCGGCGGGTGGAGGGGTCAAGCTACCCCGCGTCGTTCTCGACAACGCGGCGAGGCGGGAATGGTCCGATCTCGGGCAGCGGCTGGCAGGCCTGAAGGACGGCGTGGACCCGCGAGTCTTCGAGGCCTTCCAGACGATCCGTGAGTTCGCCGCGAGCCATCCGTGGCCAACCCGAGGAGACCTGGGGACGATCGCGCAATCCAATTGGGCCCGGTCGGCGACCATCGACCGCTGGCTGGCCCTCAACAAAAACCTGTCGTCCAGAGTGGTCGCGGTCGTGTCGCAGTTTAACCCCCAGCCATGACCTCCGAGCATCCGGCGTGAGGCGCCCCGGAATGGCGGAGGCCCTCTTCGCTACCATCCTCTTCACCCTCGGGAGCGCCGCGTGCGGCCGCGACTCGGTTCCCATCCAACCGACGGAGTGGCATGAAGGCCCCGGGTATAGCTGGCGCGAGCTCGCTGTGCCCGGAAGCGGCGGCCCCGGATTCCGGCCGCTCTCGGCTTCACGAACCGGGATCTCGTTCGCCAACGTCCTCACGGAGGAGGCGTTAATCGAGAGCGAGGCCCGCAGCAACGGGTCCGGCGTGGCGATCGGAGACGTCGACGGCGACGGGCTCGCCGACATCTACTTCACTCGCCTCGAGGGTCCGAATGCGCTGTACCGAAACCAGGGGGACTGGCGATTCGAGGAAATCACAGAAGAGGCAGGCATCGCCGCGGCGGACCGCTTCTCCACCGGGGCCGCGCTGGCGGATGTGGACGGCGACGGTGACCTCGACCTGCTCGTGACCGCTCTGGGCGGACCGAACGGGCTTTTCCTCAACGACGGGACGGGGAACTATCGCGACGCCACGGAGGAGGCCGGTCTCTCCTCCGATCGCGGAAGCATGACTGTCGCGCTGGCCGACGTGGACGGGGACGGCGACCTCGATCTCTACGTCACCAACTACAAGCGAGCGTCTGTGCTCGACCTCTTCCCGCCCGAGGATCGGACGTTCGAGAAGACCATCCTGAGGACCGGCGACGCAATCACCATCGCTCCGGAGTTCCGGGAGCACTACGAGCTGTTATGGCGCGGCAACCAGCTCAAGCGATACCGGATCGGCGAGCCCGATCGCTTCTACCTGAACGACGGCTCGGGAAGGTTCGAGGAGGTCTCGTTCACCTCGGGGCGATTCCTCGATTTGCAGGGTGCCCCGCTTGCGGAAGTCCCGAGGGAGTGGGGGCTGGCGGCGCGCTTCCAGGACCTGGATGAAGATGGCGACCCCGACCTCTACGTGTGCAACGACCTGCAGAGTCCGGATCGCATCTGGCTCAACGACGGGTCCGGCGTCTTCCGCGCCATCTCCTCCGTGGCCATCCGCTCCACCAGTGCCACCAGCATGGCGGTCAGCTTCTCGGATGTCGACCTGGACGGCGATGTGGACATCTTCACGCTCGACATGCTCAGTCGGGATACCGGCCGACGCAAGGCGCAGGTGCCGGTCTTGGACGCCGAACCGACGCTCCCCGGCGATATCGAGATGAGACCGCAGGTGCCGCGCAACGTGCTGCTGCTGAACCGCGGAGACGGGACGTACGCCGAGGCGTCGTACTATGCGGGCGTCGCAGCGTCGGATTGGTCCTGGTCGACGCTCTTCGTGGACGTCGACCTGGACGGTGACGAGGACCTCCTGATCACCAATGGACACGTGCGGGATCTCATGGACGCGGACACGCAGATTCGGGTGCAGCGAACCTTAATGGAGGAAGGGCGTCAGAAGCTCCTCTTCTACAAGGAGCTGCGCACCAGGAACGTCGCGTTTCGAAACGACGGGGAGCTGCAGTTCAGGGAGGTAAGCGAGGAGTGGGGCTTCGGTACGGAAGAGGACATCTCCCACGGCATCGCCATGGGAGATGTCGACGGCGACGGGGACCTGGATGTCATCGTAAACCGGCTTGGCGACCCCGCGCTCGTGTTGCGCAACGAATCGGTAGCTCCTCGGATCACGATCCGGCTCGAGGGAGAGCCGCCCAACACGCAGGGTATCGGCGCCACGATACGTGTCCTCGGCGGGCCCGTCCCCGAACAGCGCAAGGAGGTTTCGCTCGGAGGCACCTATCTCTCGAGCTCCGATCCTCTCTATGCCTTCGCGGCGGGCCACGCCGAGGAGCTCACGATCGTGGTCGACTGGCGCAGTGGCGCGCGAAGCCGCATCGAGGGCGCCCGAGCAAACCGGCTCTATGTGATCCGGGAATCGGCCGCGGCCAACGGCGACGGCGCGGGAGTCGCGACGCAAGGCGACGAGTCCGCGTCGCAGGCGTCGCCGAGCGCTCGCTACCCGATCTTTCGGGAAGCCGCCGAGGAGCTAGACCACCTGCACATCGAGACGCCCTACGGCGACTTCGGGCGTCAGCCCTTGATTCCGCTGCGCCTGAGCCAGCTAGGCCCCGGGGTCGCCTGGAGCGATGTGGACCAGGACGGCGACCCGGACCTGCTGATCGGCTCGGGCCGCGGTGGCGCCCTCACGCTTTTCCGAAACGATGGCGGACGTTTCAATCAGGTCGTTCTGCGCACGCCCGACGCTCCGCTCGACCAGACGACTGTTCTCGCACTGCCGTTCGCGAGCGGCGGAGGCTCCACCCTGCTGGTGGGTCAGATGAACTATGAAGCGCCGGATCCCCAGACGGCTCGCCGCGTGCCCTCCGTAGTGCGGATCGACCTCGACCCCGCACGCCTGGGCCGCGGCGAAGCGGGGGCGGTCGTATCGACGGCGGTCGCAGGCGATTACAGCGGGACCGGCCCCCTGGCGTTGGCCGACTACGACGGGGACGGGGACCTCGACCTCTTCGTCGGGGGCCGGGCCCTGCCTGCCGGCTATCCTGCTCCCGCCACCTCACGGCTCTTCCGAAACAACGGGGACCGATTCGAGCCGGACTTGTTTAACGTGAAGGAACTCTCCTCCCTGGGCCTCGCCTCGTCGGCTGTTTTCTCCGATGTGGATGGCGACGGAGATCCGGACCTGCTCGTCGCCATCGACTGGGGGCCGATCACCCTGTTTCGCAACCATGCGGGCCGGTTCACCGACGAGACGGAAAGCTGGGGGCTCGCCGCGGAGACGAACCGCTGGAACGGCATCACAACGGGCGACCTGGACGGCGACGGACGGCTGGACATCATCGCGACCGCGTGGGGGAGGAACACCGATCTACGGACGAGCTCGCAGCGTCCGCTGCGGCTCTACTACGGCGATTTCGACTTGAACGGCACGGCGGACGTCATCCTGGCGGGCTACGACGATCTCCTGGGCGACTACGCACCACTGGCTGGATTCGATCGCCTCGGAAGGGCGCTGCCGTACGTGCGCGAACGGCTCGGCAGCTTCTCGAGTTACGCGCGAGCGACCGTCAGGGAGGCTCTCGGACCGCCGTTCTCCGAAGCGAGGTTCGTCGAGGCAAACCGCCTCGATCACCTCCTCTTTCTGAACCGGGGCGATCACTTCGAAGCGGTGCCGTTGCCACCCGAGGCGCAGCTGGCGCCCGCCTTCTACGCCGGCGTGGCCGACTTCGACGGAGACGGCAACGAGGACGTGTTTCTGGCCCAGAACTTCTTCGCCACCGACCCGGAGACATCCCGGTATGACGCCGGTCGCGGGCTGTTGCTCCGGGGAGACGGCACGGGAGGCTTGGAAGCCGTGCCGGGTGACAGGAGCGGGATTCGGGTGTACGGGGACCAGCGCGGGGCGGCGTTTGCCGACTACGACGCAGATGGCCGGATCGACCTCGTCGTTTCGCAAAACGGCGCCCCGGCGAAGCTCTTCCGGAACGAGGGGGCCGTCCCGGGGCTGCGGGTGCGAATCGTCGGCACCGCCGGAAATCCGTACGCCATCGGGGCCGCCATGCGCGTCGTGTACGCCGACGGACGACGGGGACCCGTCCGCGAGGTGAAGGCGGGCTCGGGGTACTGGTCGCAGGACGACCCGGTGCAGGTCCTGGGTCTGGCCGGCGAGGTGCGGGCGGTGTGGGTGCGCTGGCCGGGGGGCGCCGAGACGGAAGTTCCAGCGGAGCGGGGTGCCCGCGAGATCACGGTACACGGGCCCGCTGCGGCGGCGAACGGGGGCGCGGAACATCCTTGATCGCTCAGGGTTTGTTGGGGGGGTAGCTATACCGCCCGTCACGGCCCCCCGTCCGTCGCGGCCCAAGCGCCGAGGCACCCCGCAGGAGGAGCAAGGCAAGTAGGTACCGCGCAGGGGGTGGGCGCTGATCGAAGGGAAGGAACGAGTGAGATTGACAAGCCATGTGTTGCCGTTCTTGGCCGGCATCTTTCTCCTGCTCGGCCTGCCCGCGACCGCTGCAGCTCAGTCACAAGCGACGGACGCGGACCCGTTAGCCTCCGAAGAGAGCCCGGATTACACGGTTACCGTCGACAATCAAGGCGACCGAGATGTCGTCGTCTACACGCTGCGCGCCGGGGCCTCTGTCCGCTTGGGGATCGTCGGCGCCCGACAAGTTGCTCGGCTCCCCGCGAACTGCGCTGATTTCCTGAACCGTTCGAGCGATTTCTCCCTTCGAGCTATAGCTGGTGGTAGCGTTCGATTGCACGGGGAATCGGTGGGAAGCTGCGATCGACGAATCAAGATCGTGATCTATGCGACGGGACTCGAGTTCTCCACGATATGGGTGAGGTGAGCCTCAAGGAGGCGCGCGGAGCCGCTACGAAGAGGTAACCCGCTCCGAACTGTCGACCGGGCCCGGAGCCCGCACCGAGCGAAGGCAAAGAAGGGGGACGCGGGTCGCGTCCCCCTTCTTTGTTCCTTCTCTTCCCTCTGCCCCGAGGGGCACTCTTCCCTCGGGGGCAAGCGCCATCGATCACGCCTGCATGGTCAACCCGATCCAGCCCTCAAGCGCTAGTGAAGACGCACGACTCTTCCGTGAAGTTCGAGTTGTTCGTCTCGTCGAAGTGGGCCGGAAGGTTGACGTCGTCCCCGTAGACGCCGCCCTTGTGGTATGCGCCCGTGGGGAAGACGGCGTTGATGGAGCGTCCGTACGAACGGACGAGTCGCCGCATGTCGCCCAGGCGGTGACCGGTAAAGTGCATCCAGAAGGCCCTCTCGCTGAACATGAGGTCCACCCGGGCATCCTGGGTCCCAGGATCAGCGAGGGGATCGAGCGTGGTGGTGGGATTGTTCGGGCCCGGGACGAGAGACGTGTAATCGAGGATCCGAGCGGACATGAGTTCGCCCACATTGGCCCGAAGCGCGTTCAGCATGGCCAGCCAGGTGGCGTTATCGCCGGCGTTGAGCGCCGCCTCCGCCTCGATGAGACGTGCCTCGAGCCCGTCGGCCAACACCACCGGTGAGCTCCGGCTTTCCGAGTACTTCTGGACGAGGAAGAGCCGGACTGTGGGGTCGAAGCCCCCGGCGGGATTCTCCACCCACGGGATCCGGGGATCCCCCGCCGATCGGAAGGGAAGCCCGTTACCCCCCTCTCTCTCCGACAGCGAATACCGCCCGTTCGATTGCAGGTTGAAGATCGGGTTCTCCTGATCCCCACTGTTGGCGCTGTGCTCGATCACCCTCAGGAACGAAGTCGGGACGCTGGCCACCGCCGCCGCGGCCTCCGAGAACCGGCCGAGGTTCAGCAGGGCCCGCCCCTTGCCCACGACAGCCGCGGGGTCTCCCGACGCCTGGTCGAAGATCGCGATGGCGCCCTCGAACATCTGCTGCGTGGTGAGCGATGGACCATCGATAAGCTCACCCTCTTCGGTCACCTCGCTGAAGGGGATGCCCGAGCAGAATCCCTCTCCCAGCGCGATCCAGGTGAACCCCTCCAGCACCCTCATGTCGGAGATCAGCGATCCTGCGACGCCCGCCTCCGTCAGCGCCCTTCTCGCCCGAATCGCTGCCCGCCGGGCCTGGTGCAGATCGACGTAACCGTCATCGGAGGTGTTCCCCTGGGATATCGTGAACTGGGAGCGCTGGTCCGTGGCGGTTCGAGTGGTGAAGGTACCGGCCGAGACCACTTCGTCGCTGAGGAGCGCCGTAGTGGACAGGAATCGGTCCGTGAGCCCGCCACCGCTGTACGCGAACTGGAAGTCCGAGATCGCTCCGGCGACCAGGAGGTCCGGCGATACTCCGGCCGGCGTCAGGAACTCTCGGTCGGTGACCTCCAAGATACTATCGCACCCGATGAGGCTGAGGGCGGAGAGCGCCAGGGCCCCCAACAGCGCCCGTGAGTGCACCCGGGTGTCTCTCTTTTCCTTCGATATCTTACCAGACATTATCTCAATACCCTCCTCTTCTCACGTATAGCTTGTTCCATCCTGTCCCGCGAGTGTCGGCTTTTTAGGTGCTCGCACGCCGGGGCGGGGACACGCCCGGGCTCTGGCCCGGACGTGTCCAACCCCTGTTCTCGTATCACGTTCTCTCCCACTCGCGCAAGCGGCTCGAACGGCTCAGAAGCGTATGTCCAGTCGCACGGAGAGGAGCCGGACTGGCGGCTGGGTGTTGAACTCGCCGCTGCCGAAGTTGCTGTTACCTCCGTTCTCGTTGACCTCCGGGTCGAACCCGCTGTAGCCGGTCCACGTCTGCAGGTTGCGGCCCGCGAACGTCAGGCTCGTGCGCCTCAGCAGGGGGACCTTATCGGCCACCGATGGCGGCGCAAAGAACGTGACGGAGAGCTCCCGCCACTTCAGGAACTTCGCGTCCTCCATGTAGCCTGCTCTCGAACTGTTGGTCGGCGAAGCAAAGCGGGAGGCGATGAACCGAGCCTGCTTCTCCAGCGGGGAGTTCTCCCCGCCGGTGGATATGCACCCCCGACCGTTGTTTGAGAAACCATCACACCGGAACCGCTCCGTGTCGTTGACTATGCTGTTGCCGCCGCGCGAGTCGAACAGCGTGTTGATCTGGATGGCCTCGAAGAACGTCATGTCGAGGATGAAGCCGATCTCATACGTCGGCGTCGACTCGTCGATGAACACTTCCTCGTCCCCGACGGTCACCTCGGCGCGAGAGAGGAGCCCATCGCCGTTCGCATCGTCGAACGTGATCTCCTCGTCCCAGTATGAGCCCGCAGGGAAGTCATTGTCGTGACGCTGGGTGCCGCGGTTGAAGATGATCGGCTCCACGCCCTCGCCCAGGTCTATTACCGTGTTGTTGAAGGTGGTCCAGTTGAACTCGAACCCTATCCTGGCCTTCCTCTTGTCAAGCGCCAGGGCCCTCAGCTGGGCCTCGATTCCCTTGTTCTGGATCTTCCCGAGGTTCTGGAACACCGTGGTGGTGAGCCCGAAGGAGGGCGCGAGCGGCACCGCGATCAGCGCGTCCTCGGACTGATTCTGGTAGTAGGTGAACGCAATCCCCATCCGATCGCGGAACAGTCCGAGGTCGATCCCGCCCTCGTACTCGGTCGTCCGCTCCGGCTTCAACAGCTCGTTCCCCGTCTCGCTCAGCTCGACCCCGGGCACATCCCCCCCATCTATGGTCGCCGTAACGGGTCCGAACAGGGTGATCGCGTCGCGGAAGGCGGGCCGAACGCCCGCCACGCCGTAGGCGCCGCGAAGCTTCAGCTCGCTGATGACGTTGCTGGTCCCGAACCAGCTTTCGTCGCTCATCACATAGGAGAACCCGGCCGACGGATACAGCTCCGACCCGAGGTTTCCCCCGAAGTTGCTGTTGTCGTCAACCCGGAGCGACCCGCGGATGAACCACTTGTCCGCGATGTTGAACTCCTGCTGGAAGAACGCGCCGAGGGTGACCACGTTCTCGAACAGCTCATCCACGGAAAAGCGCGCGCTGGTAGAGGCGCAGGAGTCCGTGCCCTCAATCAATCCGGCGCCGAAGCACTCCACGCCGTTCAGCAACTCCTCCTGGTAGGCTCCCCCGACCGTGCTGGTGCCGAGGACGCCGCCGAGGTTGTAGGTCGCGTTGACCGAGGCGGTCCCCGTCCAGTTCTGTCGCTGGAACCGGGTGGCGTCGCGGAAGCCGTCGACCCAGTCCGAGGCGAGGTTGTCGAGTCCCGGCTGGATCGTCACGAAATCGAATGTGCTGAACAGGTCCAGCCCGAACGAGCCCGACGCGCTGAGCCAGCTGAAGGGCTGCCAGTTCAGATTTGCGCTGCCCGTGAACCGGTCGACGTCCTGGGTGCCGAGGGAGGCCTCTTCAAGGTCCGTGAGGTTCCGGCTGAACCGGTAGTTGGCCTTGTTGGGGCCCCCGTTGTCGTCCAGGCCGGGGACGAACCCGGCCATCCCGCCGACCATGGCAATGAGGGGGCTGAAGAGGCTGTTGTCGTTGTTGGTGAAGTTCACGTCACGGGAGACGAACCCGATGCTCACCGACATGTCCACGGTGTTCAGGAGCGCGGCGTCCACGTTCGTCCGGACGTTCCACTTGTTCGCGTTGTTCAGGTCGAAGTCGACGACCCCGTTCTGATCCTCGTACTCACCGGAGACGAAGTAGTTCGCTGTCGCGGTCCCGCCGGAGACGTTCATCCCGAAGTTCAGGGCGTTCCCCTTCTGGATCATGGTCGTGCGGGGGTCCCGAAAAGTGTCGAACGTCGAGAATTGGTCCTGGGTGCAGAGTCCGGCCCCCGCCTCGTAGTTCGCACACACGGCGAAGTCGTCGGAGTTGAAGCCGTCCTCGGTGAACAACGGGGCGCTGGGATCTCCAATCGTCTCGACCGCTACGTAGTTGAGGGGATAGTCCGTCCGGTCCTCCGACTGGGTTCCCTGGCCGTAGAAGTGCCAGTCCGTGCCGCCGGGCTCGCCCCTCCTCGTCGTGACCAGGATCACGCCGTTGGCGCCTATCGCACCGTACAACGCCGAGGCCGCCGGCCCCTTGATGACCTCGACGCTCGCGATCTCATTCGGGTTGAGGTCGTCTAGCCGCGCCGTCTGCTGGCCGCCGGTGAAGGCGGAGTTGGGGTCGGTCAGGTCGTTGCTGTAGTAAATGCCGTCGACGACGACCAGAGGCTCGTTGGACAGCGACAGGCTATTGGAGCCCCGGATCCGGATCTTCTGTGCGGTCCCTACCGAGCCGTTGACGTCCGAAACGATCACGCCCGGGATGCGGCCCGTCAGGACGTCGCCGAAGGTCTGGACACTGGACATCGGCACCGCTTCCTGCACGTTGAGCGTGCCTATGTTCGTGGCCAGTTCGCGGCGGTTAACGTCCCTCCCGGTGACGACATCCACGTACACCTCGTCCAGGCGCACGGCCGAGACCTCCAGCTGGAAGTCCAACGTCACCACTTGGCCGGCCAGCACCGTCACCGATTGCGAGGCGGCCCGGAATCCGATGATGTTCACTCGCACCTGCACCTGGCCCGCCGGCACCTCGGTCAAACGGTACCGGCCCTGCCGGTCCGTCAGCGTCGAGATATTGGTGCCGTCAACGAACACCGAGGCGTTGTTCACGGCTTCCAGGCTGACGCTAGAGGCGTCGACCACCCTGCCCTCGATCGCTCCCTCCTGCGCGAACGCCGGAGCGGTCCCGAGGATCAGCAAGATGGCCGCGAAGGCCGAGGCAAGTGCACCTGTTCGGGACGCAAGTCCCTTAGGTGTAAACCACTGACGCTTCATGGAAGGTCCCTCCTGTGGCATTTGGGGGAGAGGGCTTCTTATTGCGAACCTATAAAACTAGCGTCGAATCCGGCAGAATGGCAAGAAAGCCCATTTGTCTCGCCATCCGACCTCACACCGAGTCGCGTTATCCGGGCATGGTCACCTCCAGACGCACGAACGAGCGCTTTCCCTTCTGCAGGAGATACGCTCCGGGCGTCAGCTGTAAGTCGTCTTCCCTCACGATTTTATCATTCAGACGAACCGCGCCCTGCTCGACCAGACGTCGGGCATCCGACGTAGAAGCCGCCAGTCCGGACCGCGCCAGCGCGTATCCGATCCACAACCGGCCCCTCTCTGGATCTGCCTCAAGGGTGAGGGCCCGCACCTCCTCCGGTGCCAGCCTCTCCCGGTGCACGCGATCGAACGCCTCCCGAGCCGCCTCCGCCGCCTCAGCGCCGCTGTAACGGGCCACAATGTCGCCGGCCAGCCACCGCTTGGCCGCCAGCGGGTCGCCTTCGACCTGTTCCAGCCGCCGCTCCCGATCGGCGCCCGCTGCCGTCGAAGCCAGTTCGATCCACTCCTCGAGCAGCGTGTCCGGCGTCGACATCACGCGCCCGAACGCCTCCGCCGGCTCCATCGCCAGTCCGACGTAGTTGTCATAGCTCTTGGACATCTTCCGCTGGCCGTCCGTACCGCGCAGCAGAGGCATGATCAGGCACACCTGAGGCTCCTGTCCGGCCTGTCGCTGCAGCGTCCGGCCGAGCAGCAGATTGAACTTCTGGTCGGTGCCTCCGAGCTCGACGTCGGCTTCGAGCGCGATGGAGTCGTATGCCTGCATCATCGGATAGAGAAACTCGACCAAGGTGATCGGCCTCTCCTCCCCATATCTCTGTTTGAAATCTTCCCTCTCCAGCATCCGGGCGACGGTGAACTGCGAGGTCAAACGCAGCACGTCGACGAGGT
>JBDHGL010000072.1:0-20655 GCA_039589875.1 Gemmatimonadota bacterium | reverse complement strand
ACATCGTGACGCGGCTGAGCCTGGCCGGTGAGGACGACCGACCGTCGCACGCGGGCTCCACGAACCTGCTCTTGGTGCTGGCCTTCCTGGCGCTGTGGGCCGAAGGGTTCGTGGCGAGGAGATCATGATGGCGAGCCCTCGGATTCAGGCTTTCCGTATGGCGATCGTTCTCCTGCCGGCCCTCGGCTTCGCGGCCACCCGCTTTCCGGATCGGGCAGATGCCCAGGAGCAGGGACGGGAGCCGGAGGCTGAGGCGCTGCCCGAAGATCTCGCGCAGACCATCACCGAGCTCAGCGAGCAGGCGGCAGAGTCCGAGGATCCCCGTGATTGGTACAATCTCGGCACCGCCTACCTTTCGGGGCGGCGGTGGCCCGAGGCGAGGGAAGAGCTGACGCGCGCGGCGGACACGGGAGAGGGCAAGGTGGCCCGTTTCTCACGGTACAATCTCGGGATGGCCAACGGGATGGAGGGTCATCCGGACGGTGAGGCTTCGGATGACGAACGGCGGCAGCGCCTCGTATCGGCGAGAGACGCGTTTCGGGAAGTTCTCCGAGAGGACCCCGAGGACCCGAACACCCGCTGGAACCTGGAGCTGGTGAACCGCTGGTTGGAGGAGATGTCGGCGGCGGGCGGCGGCTCGAGTCAGGATCAAGAGCAGGATCAGGGTGGCGCCGGCGGCTCTGCCGGCCAGCAGGGCCCCGCCGAGCCTGGCGGGCAGGCGCCCAGCCTCACGCGCGAGGAGGCCGAACAGCTGCTCCAACAGGCTGCCGGAGCGGAAGAGGAAGTCCGGGACAAGACTTTGAGGCGCGGTCGGCTGCGCGATCCCGTGGTCGAGCGGAACTGGTAGGCTAAGTCGGCTCCTCCGCTTCGCTCTCGATGAGCGGAACGAAGCGGGCGCCCTCGATCGCTTCCTTCTCCAGCTCTCCTCCGGCTTCGCGATAACGGTAGATCGTCTGAAGACCGTAGCCGCCGACGGGCGCCACGATCAGCCCTCCCGGAGCCAGCTGCTCAACCACGATCGGCGGCAAATCGGGAGCCCCGGCCGTGAGCATGATCCGGTCGAACGGGGCTGCCTCGGGCCAACCCCTGCTGCCGTCTCCCACGCGCAATCGAACCCGGTCAAGGTATCCGGCGGCCTCGAGATTGGTGCGGGCGAAGTCGGAGAGCTCGGGGATCCGCTCGATCGAGTACACCTTCAGCCCGCAGGCTGCGAGCACCGCGGCCTGGTAGCCGGATCCCGTCCCGATCTCGAGCGCACGAAGCCCGGGGCCGGGCTCGAGGAGGGTTGTCATTAGAGCGACGATGTAGGGTTGCGAGATGGTCTGCCCGTGACCGATCGGAAGCGCGTGATCGCCGTAGGCTTCGGCGGCCCAGCGAGTCCGAACGAACAGGTCGCGCGGGACCTCCCGCATCGCCTCGAGCACACGCTCATCTCCCAGGCCCCGACGGCGAAGTTGGTGCTCGACCATCTCTTCGCGGAGGGGCGTTGGGTCCTCCGACTCGCTGTTTCTAAGCCACCTCACCGGCCATAGCTTCCGGCATGAACACACCCACGGCCGAACGGGCCCGACTGACGCAGTACTCTCACGGCGCCGGCTGAGCCTGCAAGCTGGGTCCGGAGGACCTGAAGCACGTGCTCGGCTTCCTCGAGTTGAGGGAAGATCCGGGGCTCCTCGTCGGCCTCGAATCGCCCGATGATGCCGCCGTATATCGCATGGGCGAAGATCAGGCGATCGTCGCGAGCCTCGATTTCTTCACGCCCATCGTGGACGATCCGGAGGACTTCGGTGCGATCGCGGCCGCGAACGCGTTGAGCGACCTGTACGCCATGCGCGCGAGGCCGATCTTCGCACTGAACGTACTAGCGGTTCCGCTGGACAAGCTAGGGCACGAAGTGGTCGGTGAGATCCTCCGCGGAGCCGCGGCTACTTGTGCGGAGGCGGGCATATCGGTTGCCGGCGGCCATTCGATCGATGATCCGGAGCCGAAGTTCGGAATGGTGGTCCTTGGGTTGGCCAACCCGGAGTCGCTTTGGCGGAAGACCGGCGCGCGAGACGGCGATGTAATCGTGCTCGGCAAGGCGCTCGGCACGGGCGTCATCACGACCGGCCTGAAGCGGGGAATGGCGGATGGCGAGGCCGTGGCGGCAGCCGTCCGGTCCATGAAACAGTTGAATCGGGCGGCTGCCGACGTCCTGGTCAACCATAGTGTGCATGCCGCCACTGACGTCACGGGCTATGGGCTGCTGGGGCACCTGGCCGAGGTCTGCCGTGTTTCGGGCGTGCGCGCTCGGATCGAGGCATCGTCACCCGCGGTCCTTCCGGGTGCAGCTGAGCTCGCGGGCGAGGGCGTGTGGCCTGGCGGGACAGACCGAAACCGCGAGTCTGTCGAGGCCGTCGTGACGTGGCACGCGTCGGTCGATGAGACGACCAAGGTCATCCTCTGCGACGCTCAGACTTCCGGGGGGCTCCTTGCCTTCCTTCCCGGAGAGGAGGCGGACTCGGCGGTAGCCGCCCTGAGGGAAGCGGGCTATGAGGCGACGCGAGTTGGCGTGATCGAAGAGGGTGAACCACATATTCAGGTAGAGGCGTAGGGGACTTACGGGGCAGGCCGCAAGGGCGAGAGAGGCAGCCGGAACCCCAAAGCCGGCCAACGACGAAGGGAGACACCACTCTGGCAGACCAATCCGATTTCCCGAATCTGACGGTGATCGAGCATCCGCTTCTAAGGCACAAGGTGTCCCTCCTCAGGGACGTCAACACGCGGAAGAAGGAGTTCAAAGAGCTGGTCGACGAGATCGCCATGTTGATGGCATACGAGGTGACCGCCGATCTCGACGTGGAGGAGTTCGAGGTCGAGACGCCGCTCGAGTTCACGAAGGGCTACCGAGTGCGGGGCCGCCGGATCAGCCTGGTGCCGATCCTCCGGGCCGGGCTTGGAATGGTGGATGGGGTCATGCGGCTTTTGCCCACGATGCGGGTCGGTCACGTCGGCTTATACCGCGAGCACGAGACCCTGGAGCCGGTGGATTACTACTTCAAGATCCCGCCCCAGCCCGCGGACCGGAGCTTCATCGTCACGGATCCGATGCTCGCGACAGGGGGCTCCGCGAGCGCCGCCATCACCTTCCTGAAGAACAGCGGGGCGCGGCGCATCCGGCTGATGTGCATCGTCGCCGCTCCCGAGGGTGTCCAGCGACTCCTGGACACGCATCCCGATGTCCCCGTTTATACGGCGACGCTGGACCGGGAACTGAACGAGCACGGCTACATATTGCCGGGATTGGGGGACGCCGGGGACCGGCTGTACGGGACGCTCTAGTCGCGAGCAGCCGACATGCCCGCTCCGTTGAGCGTCCGACGGCCGACCTTTCAGGCGCCGATGGCTTCGACCAGACCCTTGACCAGGGCCGCGGTATACGAGCCGTCCTGATCCCGCTCCGGGTTGAGCTCCGTTATCACCACGGCGGCGCAGGTGGGAGCCTTGACGAAGACGTTCAGCGCAGCAAAGGCCGATTGCGCGTCCAGTCCGTCGTGGTGAGGCACGTCGACCGCGGGAAAGTCCATCACGTCGACGTCGAAGTGGACGAGGATCACGCCTGACCATCTCTCCAGATGCTGTAGCGCGTCGCTCGCGGCTGCAACCGGATCCGCTCGAACACGGGCCTGCGGGTACTTCCACATGCCCGAACGCTGCAGGGCCTCGAGCTCCGGTGGGTCGATCCAGCCGGATTCCGGGTCGAATCCGAAGAAGGCGACGCCCTCTTCCTTCAGCATGGGGCGCCGCGGCCCTATCCCGGTTAGCTCTGGCACCCCTCTGCCGAGCGCGTGCGCGATGACCATCCCGTCGAAGGCCCCAGAGGGCGTGGTTTCGGGCGTATTGAGATCCAGATCAGCGTCGAAATACAAGAGGCCGAGACGTGAGTGATGGCGAAGGAGCCCCGCGATGACTCCGAGGCTTAGGCTGCAGTCGCCTCCCAACACAAGCGGCACTCGGTCGCGCGCTAAAGCCTGGTCGACGCGTTCCGCCACCTGCCGGGCCACATCGACGACAAGATCGAGGTTCTGGCACCGCGGGTTCGCATCGTCCGGACGGAACGTCACGGAGGGCAGGTCTCCAAGATCGGCGACGTCCAGACCTTCCGCCTGTAATCGATCCAGCAGGCCGGCCGCCCGAAGCGCGGCGGGCCCTTTCTCCTGACCCGTTCGACGCGCGCCAGCGCTCGACGGTACTCCGATCAGTGCCAGGCGTGACATCGACTAGGAGGGCTTTTTAGCTTAGCCATCATCTCAGGGGTAGCGTTGACGTGTACCGAGCGTGCACACTGAACGTACACAGTCGTGGTCTTCGGTACCTTCGAGCGCAGTCCTGCCCGCTGCCGGAGTGAACACCCTGGGCCCGTAGCTCAGTTGGTTAGAGCAGGGGACTCATAATCCCAAGGTCGCTGGTTCGAGTCCAGCCGGGCCCACTTTGTAAGCTGTTCCGGGAAAGCCGCTTGCGGCGCCCGCACAACGCTGTCCACGCATCATGATACCCCGATACTACTGCCTGTTCTTGGCGTCGTCATCCAGCAGAACCAAGGGCTCTACCGCGTAGAGAAGTCGCGCGGTCAGGCGATCGCGCTCCGAGAGGCTCATCTGCGCACTTCTCTCGAACATCATGTCACGCGCATCATCACTGTGAGGAAGCCCGATGAGATGGCCCACTTCGTGAAGCGCGATGCGGCGCGCGAGCGGCCGGTCGACGGGTTCCCCGCGACGGTCGAGCAGCGCGAGAGTCAGCGTCGCGTTGGTAATCCAGCCGTTCGTGTCCATCACCCACACCGTCAGGCCGTTGCGGTCAGTCGACAGCTGCGGCACCCACTTGATCGTCACCTGAGCCGTCTCCGGCTCAGACGCCTCGCGAAAGCGGAGCGTCACTCCGGGAACCTCCGTCCATTGCGAGATCGCCTGGTTCACGGCCCAGCGATAACCCGTGCCATGCTGCAGGTGGTCCTCCGGAGACTCGAAGTGCACCGTCACCGTGCGCCGGCTTCCATCCTTCGCAGTTCGCCAGCGCGGAAGCGCGTTACCCGAGGCCAATTCGACGGGATCCAGATATACATCCGCCGCCGAGTCCAGCACCGCTAATGCCAGCCCTGAAATCCGAGCCGTCACCTCCGGCGTGGGATCCGAATGATCGTGGGCGGTCTGGCAAGCCGCGGTGAGGGGCTGCAGAAGTCCGATCAGGACCGCGTACAAACGAAAGTGGGTTGTCATCTGCCAAATCTAGTCACTGTTTGACACTGGGAGGTAATGCACACTTCGTGAGTATCGAACGCAAAGTCATGGATAGGAGCGCCGCTTCCTGGGTCCGCTGCGTGACGGCCTTGATCACGGCCGCGCTTGGCTTCGGCTGCGAGGGTGCTGTCGTCCAAGCGAGCGCCTGCGACGGGCTGGGCGACCGGAAGATGGGTATCACCGGCGTGGAGTACGCACCCTGTGCTGACGAGCTGGTCTCCGCCCTGGATTCCCTACGGTTGTATCTTTCCCCTCTGGTGGGCGACGACTCGTCTGCCTTCGACCCGGCGGACCGGGCCTACAGTCGGCTCCGGTCGCTCATCGTGGAGACCGGCGTCATACGAGATTATCGGTCGGTCACGACGTCCGAGGTCGAGCGTTGGCCCGAGGGCACGGTCCGCGCTTTCAACCGCGCGGTCTTTGGCGCGTCGGTTCAGTACGGATCCGCCCTGGGCGCGGCCCGAAGAGGACTCTATGAGGACGCCAGCGGACAGATCCCTTAGCGGGAATCGGCTCCCGGTGTTCGCCTTCGTCGCGGCGGCTGCTTTGGGAACCTCGTGGGTCGCGTGCCGTCCCGAGCCGAAGCCACCCACACGCTTCTCGCTTGGCGATCCGCTCGAGCTGGGGATGTTCACCCTGAAAGCCCGCCGGATGGAGACGGTTGCGAGTCCGCCTCCCGTCCCGCTTGGTTCGCTTAGCGCACAGCCTGGGGAGAAGGTCATCGCAGTCTTTGTTCGTTGGGACGGCCTCGACGGGCTGACACCTATGGACCGGCGCATCTTCGTCGAGTCGTTCCTCCAGCATCGCTTGGCCGTCGTGGACGAGGCAGACGAGCGAACACCTGCGTTCCACGCGATGTCGGCGGGACTGTATCACGGAATGCCGGGAGGGCTTCCGGAACGGGAATGGGTCGTCGTCTTTCACGTTTGGGTGGACAGTAGGGAATTCACCCTGCTCGTCGAGCACCCCGATCCGGATCCGACAGGTTTCGAGCTGGCGGCGATCCCTCTCACGAGATGATCGAGGCGGTGACAATGAGCCCCTGGAAGATGCAGACGGGCCTTCCGGGAAGACGCTCCAGAATCCTGCCTGTGATGACGGCCGCGTGGACTCTCTCTGCCCTCGCGTGCTCCGGAGGGAAGGAGTACCAGAAGCGGGAGCCCATCGAGATGGGCCCGTTCGTCTTTTCCGTGGAACGGGCCAGCCAGTCCGTGTCGTCTGGCGGCATCAAGGAGATCCACGTCGTCCTCGAGCTGCACAACTACGAGGAACGGTTCAACCCAACGTTCGACGACGCGCTTAACGACAACCGGCCGGGATCCATGATTGCGTTCCCCCGCGCGCAGATCGTGGACAGGGAGGGCAACAGCTTCGATGGCTGGGTGACCCCTCGGGCAGGTGGGAGCCGGCGCTCGCGGCGCTGGGAGGCGAAGTTCCCGTTGGTCTATCCCTCGGCCAGAGAGTCGCTGGCCATGGGTGCACAGGAGTCGGCCGCCAAGTATGTGGACAGAAAGCCAGAGGATTTTCGCCTCGTGATCAAGAATCCAGATCGCCGCCGAGGCCAGCCGGGCCGCATCTGGGTTCAGCTTTGACAGGCTACTCGTCCGCCGTGGGTCAGCTTGGACCAGCTGCCGCTTCGATCGCTGCGACCGCCTCCTCGGTGGTCAGCAGGTCGTTCGCCATGAACCGGAAGTTCACCATCGCCGCGGCGTAGCCATCGCCCTCGGGTACGATCGCGGCGGCCGTGCCGTCGCTGACCACGGCAACCTCGAAGCCCTGCTCCAATAGCTCCCGCAGGTGCGATTCGGTGCAGAGATTGGCCGACATCCCCGCAAGGATGACCCGATCGATGCCTCGCTTACGAAGCTGCAGCACGAGGTCGTTGTTCTCGGGGCCGTAGACCTTGTGAGGACTCGAGATGACGGTCTCGCCGTCCAGGATGTACGGCTTGTAGCGTTCGAGGAAATCGGCGCCGGAGCCCTCGAATCCTTCCAGGTCCAGAGGTCCCGTGCGGTCGAACATGCCGATGTTGTGCATGAGCACCTCCAGGGCACCCTCGAACTTCCAGCCGTGATCCGTCGGATAGTAGTAGTGCGGCGAGATGAAGACGGTCATGCCGTTCTCTTTGGCCGCGGCCAGCAGAGTCTCCAGGTTATCGACCGTGTTGTTCGCCGTCACGCTTTCGCCGACCACGCCCCACGCAACCCCGTCTGGACTGAGAAAGTCGTTCTGGGGGTCTGTGATAACGACAGCTGTGTTCTCCAGGTCGATCGCCATCCCCGGATCGGGCAGCTGTGCCGAGGCGCTTGCTGCCGAGGCGAGCAGAAGTCCGATCGCAAGGGCTGCAAGCTGCGGTCCCCGATTCGTGCGCTTCATTCTGATCCTCCTATTCTGCTGAGCAAGGTAGCGGCCGGCCGTCGCACGGTTCTCACCGGGCCCGTATCACCGGCGGCCACTCCGCGGTTCGGATCTCTCTTCCAGGCGAACTGCCCTGGGCCCGCTGCGGCCAGAGTCAGCGTCGCCGCCAGAATCAAGAGGTCCCGCTCCAGGCCGGCCGTGAAGCCGCCCGGAATCTGCACTGTGACCAGCGCCCCTGCTATGACGACGACGAGCGCGACCGCTGCAGCGGTATGGAAGACGCCCAGGGCTAAAAGCGCCGCAGCGATGACCTCGACGGCTCCCGTAGCGGGACCGAGCCACCCGGGGAGACCGAACCCCACAAACTTCTGCACCGCGGCGTCAGGATTCAGGGCCTTCGGCAGACCGTGCCACAGAAATATGAAGGCGACGACTAGCCGGGTGAGCAGCAGCGTCGCGCTCACCGGCATGCGACCGTGTCGATCTATCTGCATCATCGTGGTTCCTCGAATCGGCATCTAGTGTTGCCTGACGTCAGGGCGACGCTCGGCCGACAGGTAAACTCCATAGGGCGGCGGACGGTTCCGGGTCAGCTCTCGCGGGGACCAGTCGAGATTCTCCCGACTTGCCGCTGCCATTCGGCCCGCACGGTTTTGTCGGCGGGAGGTCAGGATGATTCGGATGAGGCACCGGAAGGCACGGCTGATCGTCGTTCCGCTTACACAACTCTGCTTTCTCGCCGCCTGCTAACTCCGAACAGGGCGGCTGCCCAATCCGGGGTTTGCCTTGCTCCACTCGAGGGAACCATGGCACTAATGTAGAGCCACCTCCGTTATGGCTCTGAAACGCCACATTCCGTTGTTAACCGCTTGCTGGAGAGAAGGAGATGAAGGTTTCCCGCCGCTCCGCCACGATCGCCGCCGCTGCAGCGCTGTCCGTGCTTCGCCCGACGCCTGCAGTCGCCCAGGAGTCCGCTGCGCTCAGCCGGCAGCGAGAGGCCCAGGAGGTGTTGGATCGAGCCGTCCAGGCACTTGGCGGCCCGGGGGCGATCGACCGCTTGGGGAGTGTACGCCTGGAGCTGGCCTCCACTCTGTCCAACGTCGGTCAGGGAGCCAACCCGAGCTCACCGCCGGCCGAGCAGCCGCCCGGGAGCGTGGTGATGCATGCCGAGGGCGAACGGGCCGTCTATCAAAACTACCAGGGCGAAAACCTCACTTTTCGGTTCGTGCGCGACCCTGATGGCTCCTGGGCGCATATCGTGGGACCGAATACGGTGAACGTCGTGGAGCTGGATGCCGCTGTTCCCTTCCTCCAGCGCGTCACGCTGAGTCCGTGGGTCGTACGCGAGATGACGGAGCGTCCCGAGGCGCTGCGCTCCCTCGGAAGCGAGTCGTCAGCCGGATCTACCTTCGACGTAGTGACGTACGCGGATCCGGTGGGCCGGCAGGTGACGCTCTACTTCGATGCCTCCAGCGGACTGCTGTCACGCGCCGAAACAGTGGCCGATCACGCGCAGTTCGGTGACCAGATCACGGCCGTCGACTTCTTCGATTATCGAGATCTGGACGGCCTTCAGGTGCCACATGAGCTGGTGCGTCGGCAGGGAGATCTGGTGGCGGCTCGTACCACGCTCACATCTCTCGAGTTCGGGACGACCATCGATTCAGCGCTGTTCGTGAAGCCTGAGGATGCGACCGAAGGCCAACCGATAGCCCTTCCGCCCACCGGGCCGACGGTATTGGACGTAGAGGAGCTGGCCGAGGGCGTTTTCCTGATTCCGAACGCGGCGCCCAACTACAATGCCATGTTCGTCGTGTACGACGAGGGGATCTTGGTGTTGGAGACGCCGCAAACCCCTGCCGTGAGCCGGGCGGTGATCGCGACCATTCGAGAGCGTCACCCAACCGTCCCGATCCGCTGGGCCGTTCCCACGCACTACCACTTCGATCATTCGGGCGGCTTGTATGGCTACATCCGGGAGGGCGTAGCGATCGTGACGACGTCCGGCAGCGAGGCATTCGTCCGGGAAGTGGCGGCCGCCCCGCGTACGATCGGGACGACCGGCGGAGGAGCGGATCACGTGAACGTGGAGACGTTCACGGGGAGTCGGAGCTTCGGCGAAGGATCGCGCAGAGTCGAGCTCTACGATGTCGGGCCAAATCCCCACGTGGACGAGATCATCGTGGCGTACCTTCCCGGGCTGAACCTTGTGTTCGTCGCCGACCTCTTCAGCTTCCAGGGCGATGTGAACGCGGCCAATCAGAATGCGCTGGCCTTCGCCGAGACGCTGGAGGAGCTGGACCTCGAGCTGGCGACCGTGTTGCCTGTCCACGGAGAGCGAGCCACCGCCGAGCAGTTCTGGGAGTCGATCCAGCTGGGTCGCGAGCAGGCGGAGGGGAACTAGCCGGACACCTCCCCGTGTCGGCGCGCGGCAGAGATCTCATCTCGGCGCTGACAAAAGTCAACGCGTCACGCATGTCATCTTCGGCGGCATCGAGCAGGGCCGAGCCTGAGTGGGATGAGGCGGTACGCGAGGCGATTAGATCTGCTTCTCATCGGCTGGCCGTGTACGGAAGCCTCGCTCCGGGCGAGCCGAATCACCACGTGATCGAGGCCATTCGGGGCGCATGGACAATTGGTTTCGTGCGCGGTCAGCGCGAGGAGTCCGGCTGGGGCTCCGGTCTCGGATACCCCGCCATTACGTGGAAGCCTGACGGAGACCCGGTCCCGGTCAAGCTGCTTACCTCCCCCGACCTGCCCCTTCATTGGAGACGCCTGGACTCGTTCGAGGGCGCCGAGTACGTCCGTATACTGGTGCCCGTCGAAGACGAGGCAGGCGGATTGCTGGCCGTCTCGAATATCTACGCTTCGGCGTAGACGAGAGGCGGGACGCCGGGGAAGCAGCCAAGGCGGCTGCGTCGGCGTGCTAGTTGGTGAAGCGGTGGCGGGGCCTGGACGAGCCAGGCCCCACGTCCTCAGACGTACTGCTCTTTAGCTACCGAAGCCCGAAGTCTGCAGATCCAGCTCGCCGCCGGCTGCGCTGAAGGCATCGTTGATGTTCGTAGCGAGGATCGTCATACCAGCGGTCACCGCCAGCGCGATCAGCGCGACGAGCAGCACGTACTCGGTCGTGTCCTGTCCGGACTCATCGGTCCAGAGCGTCTTGAGGAACGACTGCATCACATCCTCCTCGGCCCAAGGGCCATAGATTGAGGTGGGCAGCTGATCGTTAACGAAGAATCCGTGCCAGCCGGGCCAGAGTTGCTCAACGGGCTCGTGAAGTAGTTGCAGTAAAGTCGCTTGTCCACTCCAGAGCCGGCCCTCTAGATGCCCTCGAGGGGCGATGCTCGAGGCGGCGTGGCGAGCCTGCAACATCAAACCGTTGCGATCCTCTAACCTGTCTGCCTCGCATACGGTTGCGTATCGTCCGGAACTCGAAAAACCTGATTCCGACGGCGAGGAGCACGACTTCCAAACCATGATCCTATGAGCCCGGATTCGACCTCCAGCTCACCCGGTGACTCCGCGGCGGGGAGGCGTTTCGGATGGCCCGGCGGAATCTTCAAGCACCTCCGAGCGGCTCTCCGGCCGGCTCTCGTTTTCGAGCTGTGGTTCACCCTCGTGTTGGTGGTCTCTCTGGCGCCGGCGTCAGGATGGCTGTTGAACCGGCTCGTCATGCGCAGCGGCCAATACGCGATCGCGGACCAGGATCTGATCGCCTTCGCATCATCGTTCGCCGGCCTGCTGTTCGGTCTGCTCAGCGTAGGCTTCTTTCTCGCCTTCTGGTTTACCGAACAGGTGGGACTGCTGCTGATCGTGGTAAACGCGGCCCGCGGACGGAGGGATCCCGTCAGCCTCGTGCTTTGGAAAAACCTCGTGCGCCTTCCCGCCTTGCTGCGTCTCGGGCTCATCCAGGCGGCCGCTTACTTGGCAGTGCTCGTACCGGGGGCCTTGGGGATCGGTCTTGCCTATTCACGGCTGTTCGGCGAGTGGGATTTCTACTACTACTTCACCGTCAGGCCCACGAGCTGGTGGGTTTTCGTGGCGGTCGCGGGCGCGATTCTCACCACTTATCTGGCGCTTGTGACCTGGCTGTATGTCCGATGGCTCTTTGCGATCCCGGCCATCGTCTTCGAGAACGTGAGGCCCGTTCGGGCCCTCCGAATGAGCTGGCGACGTACGCGCGGGCGAGTCTGGCGGCTTGGGCTGCCGCTGGCCCTCTGCTGGATCGTTGTGTTGTCGATCTCGTTCGGCATGAGTTGGCTCATCAGAGCGGGAGCCGCGCAGCTCCTGGATCCTGCGCAGCTCGCCCTGCGGCACGTCGTCCCGACCGTGCTCGGGACGTTGGCGCTCCTCGCGGTTGTCGATCTCGTCTGGTTTATCGTCGCGAAGACCCTGCACGTTATGCTGATGGCCGGCTCATATCTGGAGACGGTCGAGCCGGAATCAATGTCGATCTCCTCGAACGAGGCCACCCCGAGGATCTCGCTCCGCAACTTCAAGAGGCTCGGCTGGCTGCTTGGCGGGATCGCGCTGGTCATGGGAATCGGAGCGGCGGCCGCGTTCGTCGAGAGCCTGGACATCGACCGGAGCATCGCGGTCACGGCACACCGCGGGAGCAAGCACGCGGCCCCCGAGAACACGTTGAGCGCTATTCGGCAGGCGATCGCCGATGGTGCCGACTATGCCGAGATCGACGTGCAGACGACCGCCGATGGAGTCGTGGTCCTCCTGCACGATGGCGATCTCAGGCGGGTGGCGTCGGTCAGCCGACGGCTTCGTGACGTCGATTACGACGAGCTCGGAGACATCGATGTCGGGAGCTGGTTCTCGCCGGAATTCCGCGACGAGCGCGTGCCGACCCTACAGGAGGTGCTCGATGTCGCTCGAGGTCGGATCAAGCTGAACATCGAGCTGAAGTTCACCTGGGACGATCCGGCGTTGGCCGCGAAGGTCGGACAGATAGTTCAAGAGAACGCCTGCTTCGAAGACTGCGTGACGACCTCGCTGAGGCTTCCGGTGCTGAGCGAGATCCGGGCGGTTGCGCCGGAGCTGCCGGCCGGCTTCATCGTCTTTCAGTCAATCGGCGACCTGACGAGAATCGATGCCGATTTTTTGAGCATCAGCGCGGCTAGGGCTACGCCGAGGCTGGTGCGGGAGCTTCACCGTCGCGGGAGGGAGCTCCATGTTTGGACGGTAGACGACCTGGACAATGCGCTGGCGATGATCGAGCTGGGGGTCGACAACATCATCACCGGCTATCCGGTGAAAGTGCTCCGCTTGCTGGACGAGTGGAACGAGCTGTCAGACAGCGAGAAGATCGCGCTGATGTTGAGGAACCTGATCGTTGGGATGGAGCGGCCGGAGCCCGGCGAGCTATAGAGTTCTGTGAACTCTAGTACATAACGATCGCCCGCAGTCGGAGCGACGGCGGGCGACCGTGGCCTGCTTATCGGATGGCGCTCAGCGGAGCGCGTCAGTCACCGCTTCCCGGGGGCCAGTCCTCGAGGATCTTCGTGACGGCTTCGTCGATGTTCTTCTGAACCTGCTCCGGGCTCGGGTTCCCGCTCGCCAGCGTCTTCGAGCCGGTCGCCGTGAAGACCATCTCCTGCTTCTCGGAATCGAAGATCGCGATGGCCAGCGAGCCTACCTCGTACCGGGTCTCGGTGGTCCGGCTGGTTGTCATGCCCATGCTGCTTCCGCCATACCAGCCGCCCCTACCATACCCGTAGCCGCCCCACCCGGTGCTCACGGTATTGAAGGACGATCGCTCGTCCGTCGTGATCTCCTGGCGCATGCCCTTGGCCGCCAGAGTGTTGATAATCGAGGTCTTGATCCGGTTCTGGTTGATTTGATCCAGTCCGCCGCCGCCTTGGGCCGCGTCCAGCACCGCGAACGTTTGCAGGCTCGAAAAGTTGAAACCAGGATCCCAGTCGCTGGTGACGCTGACGCCGCCGCCGCAGCCGGCCAGCACTAGTGCCAGGGTTCCCAGCATGACGAATCGCTTAGAGTGCATTGCTCCTCCTCGAAGATTTGATCGATCTGAACCGTCAATATCCGATGCGCCGGCACTTCGCGCCACGGCCTCGCGACTCCTGGGCAGCGTGGGAGAGCTCGGCATCCGTAGACGCTGTGTCGGTATCGCATCTATAAGCCGAGACGCCGACGACCTTAGTTAGCAGCTCTCGGCATGGATTCAGATAGCGGCACGCCCTTTTGTCACAATCTGTAAGTGCCTGTGTTACACACGTCTAACACGTTTACATGATGTGACATCTCACAACGTGCTCGGGCAGTTGCCCTCCAGTCTCGCTTTTGGCTTGTGGCTTGCATAGTCGGCGCGGCGTACGTGCCGCTCCGATCAACAGCCGGAATGAAGAGTGGGGGTTCGATGAAAAGAGGGCAGAGCCGCGACGTTGTGCTCTTAGTCGCCTTTTTCGCAGTAGTTCTGTTGGCTGCCGCATGGCATGCCGGTCGCCTCGATGGCGCCTTGAAATCGATCGAAAAGCTAGTCGGCTGAGCGAGGCTTAGCCGACAGACCGCACCCCTCCGCACGACGCCCCCCTTCACGCCCCGGGGCAGACCATCCAGCAAAACTTCCCCCTCGCCCGGCTGCAGCGCACCTGATCGCTCCCTCATAGATTCGTTGGTGGATGGCTTTCACGGCCGGCCAAGCCCGTAGGTTCTATCTGAACAGGGCGCGCGGCCCATACGGGCGCCCGGCTTTCACCTCGAAGAAAGAACTCCAGTGAACACCAACGATCTTGCGATTGACACCAAGGCGATCCATGCCGGGGAGCCGCGGCCGCGGATAGCCGGCGCGATCGCGATGCCCGTCTTCCAGTCCAGCACGTTCGAGTATGCCGGAGAGACGGACTACCACGACATCAAGTACGCCCGGCTGAGCAACAGCCCCAACCACCTGGCCCTGCACGCCAAGCTGGCGGCGTTGGAGAACGCGGAGGCCGCGCTCGTGACAGCTAGCGGAATGGCCGCCATCTCCGGCGCTCTCCTGACTGTGCTTCGGTCGGGGGATCACCTGCTGGCGCAGGACTGTCTGTACGGAGGCACGCACAGCCTCGTCACAAAGGACCTTCCCGGCCTCGGGATCTCACACACCCTGATCGATCGTACCGACCGTGACGTCTGGGAGCGTGAACTCCGGCCTAACACGAAGGTGATCTACGTCGAGACGCTCACCAATCCGCTCATGCAGGTCCCGGATCTCGAGGGGGTCGTGGAGTTCGCGAAAGCGAACGGGCTCGTGGCGATGATCGACAATACCTTTGCCTCGCCGGCCAACTTCCGGCCGCCCGAGCTCGGCTTCGACCTCTCGCTGCACAGCGCCACGAAGTACCTGAACGGACACAACGATTTGATCGCGGGCGCCGTGGTCGGCTCGGCAGATCTGGTCCAGCGGGTGAAGCACTCGCACGATCACTTCGGCGGCTCGTTGGACCCGCATGCCTGTTTTCTCCTGCACCGCGGGCTGAAGACTCTCGCCGTGCGCATCCGTCACCAGAACGCCAGCGCCACCAAGATCGCGGCGTTCCTGGAGTCGCACCCACAGGTAAGCCGAGTCAACTATCCCGGCCTCGACTCGCACTCCGAGCACGAGCTGGCGGCTCGGTTGTTCGACGGGTTCGGCGGGATGCTCAGCTTCGAGCTTCAGGGAGATGTGGAGCGTGCCGAACGCTTCCTGTCCCGGCTGGAGATCCCGGTCGTGGCCCCCAGTCTGGGCGGCGTGGATTCGCTGATCATCCGGCCAGCCGCCGCGGTGCACGTGGGCTTGAGCCCGGAGGAGCGAGCCGCGTCGGGAATCTCCGACACGCTGATTCGGTTTTCGATCGGGCTCGAAGGTTCGGACGATCTGATCGCGGATCTGGAGCGGGCTCTCGAGGACTGATACGAGAGGAAAGGACGTACCGATGCGCCGCACGTTGCTCGTCGCTCTGATTGTCCTCGCCTTCGACCCTCCGGCCTACGCCCAGGAGGGTGCCACCTTTGACCGATTCTTCACACCGAAGACGATGCGGGTGGATTACTTCCACACCGGCAGCTCCGACAAGGAAATCGTCAGCCTCGATCGGGTCGTGTCCGACGGGGAATGGGCCGGCAGCCTCACCCGCCTCGTCGACGACACGAATCTCGGGAAGTACCTGTTCGAGGTGATCGATCCGGAGACGAACCGGGCCATCTACTCGCGGGGCTTCGCCTCGATCTACGGTGAGTGGGAGACGACCGCGGAAGCCAGATCCAGGCACCGCACGTTTCACGAATCGCTTCGCTTCCCGTGGCCGCTCCGTCCCGTGCAGGTCGTCCTCAAGAAGCGGGATGCGAGCAATGCGTTCCACGAGATCTGGTCCACTTCCATCGACCCGGGCTCCCGTTTCGTGAACGCGGCCGATCCCGCGCCAAACGCGAACGTCTGGGCGGTGTTCGAGAACGGCCCGCCGACCGAGAAAGTGGATATCGTCCTCGTGAGCGAGGGCTACACTGCCTCTGAGATGGAGAAGTTCCACGCCGATGCGCGACGGCTCGTCGGGGCGTTGTTCGCCGTCGAGCCGTTCAAGGGCCGGCAAGCCGACTTCAACGTCTGGGCGGTGGACGTCCCGTCGTCCGAGAGCGGGGTCAACCGGCCGCACGTCGGGGAGTTCCGACGGACGCCGATATCGACCGAGTACAACATCTTCGATTCGGAGCGCTACCTCCTCACGTTCGACAACCGATCGCTCCGGGATGAGCTCTCCGGCGTTCCATACGAGTTCCTCGAGATCCTGGTCAACGAGAAGCAGTACGGTGGCGGCGGTATCTACAACGCCCAGTCGACCACCGCCGTGGATACGGAGTTTGCCGAGTACATCTTCATCCACGAGTTCGGCCACCATTTCGCCGGTCTAGCGGACGAGTACTACGTCTCTCCGGTCGCCTATGAGGCAGGCGAAGAGCAGATGGAGCCGTGGGAGATGAACGTCACGGCGCTGAAGGATCCGGCCAGGCTGAAGTGGGCTCATCTGGTGGAGCCCGGCACACCGATCCCGACGCCCTGGGAGAAGGACGCGTACGAGGAGCACGCGCGATCGATTCAGGCGCGACGGAACGCGCTCATCGAGGAGCAGGCTCCGGAGGCCGCGTTCGACGCGCTGTTCGAGGAGCAGAAGCGGATCGAGACTGAGCTCCTGGCGGCTATGCGCCACTCGCACCAGGTGGGTGCGTTCGAGGGCGCGATGTACGAGGCCTCGGGACTGTACCGGTCCGAAACCGACTGCATCATGTTCACCAGGGACGACGTGGGGTTCTGCCGCGTGTGTAGGTGGGCGCTGGAAAGGATCATCGAACTCTACGCGGCATGATGCGGCAGGTAGCCTTATCGGTGCGGCAATCGGCGATACGCTGCTGGACGAACTCGGCAGACCAATCGGGGTTCAAGTAACCCTAACTGCTTATATTCGGTATCGTTAGGCGCTGCTGGGGCCAGTTCGTCCCGTTTCTTGCATCACGGGTGCGCGCGAACAGTACATCTAGATATCTAGCGGCGGTAACCACGTTCAGGAGGAGGAGCGGCCCGCTGGTCGCTCGACGATGGCCAAGGAGCGGTCGATGAGAGGACGAACGTCGTTTATGCTGATGATCGGCGCCTTCGCGCTGATCTCGTGTGACAACACCCCGTTCGGGGACGCGGTCGAAGTAGATGGGACATACCTGGGCACATGGTCGCTGAGCTGGGAGACGGTCGACAACGGTCTGCCAGTCGGAGAAATCTCTACCTGCTCGGGCGCCGTCACGCTGGGCGACCAGAAGAAGGATAACTTCGGCGGGATCTTTCTGATCGTGGACGACTCGGATTGTGTGGCCGGAAGTCCGGTTTCCGGGTCGATCGTCGACGGGTTCGCCCGGGCGGATGGTGGGGTCAACTTCACGATGACCGTCCCGCCCTCCGCTGGCAGCGATAGCATTAATAGCGTCAAGAGGCAGGACGATATCTGGGAAGATATCTTCGCCGGCAGCGGCATCGTCGACCAGAACATCTTCTCTGGTTGCGTGATCTCCGACGCGGACAACCAGATGAACGGCGCGATCGCCGGAGCGGAGCTTTCGGCGGCGGCATCAGCCAGCCTTAGCTGTGAGCAGACCGTGATCTTCCTGCCGGACGGCTCGGTGGTCAATGTGGACGACGCGCTGCGACTGCTGATGCGCTTCGAAGGGAGCCGCTGAGCCCGACTCTCCGGCAGCTCTCTCGCAGAACCCCTTCGACGGGGTCGCGTCGCTGACGCGGCCCCGTTTTTCGTTTGACAAGCCGACTTCCAATCCGATAACTCTACGGCGTCTCCCACACTCCCCTTTTTTCAGGAGGTGCCCCATGAGAGCGTCCGCCAGGCTCGCGGTGGTCGGTGTCGGTTTGCTGTTCATATCCTGCGCCCCTCCGGCTGATCAGGCCGAGCCGCCCCCGGCGGCCGAGCCGCAGATGTCGCAGGCGGAGGCCATGGAGGTTTTCGATGCGTACGTCGAGTCGTTCGACGCGGCGGTGAACGCAGGCGACGTGGATGCGCTGATGGCCGGCTTTGGCGTCGATCCGGCGTCGATGCCGCCGGACGTGCCGGAGGTTGCCGGTGCCGATGCGCTTAGGGCGTTCTGGTCCGAGCTCCTGGCTCAAGGTCCGACGGTCGACAACGTGCTCCAGGGTTTCCGGGTCGACGGTGATCTTGCGGTCCTCTGGGGCTCCTACTCCTTGACCGCGGGCGACGTCGAAACGGTCGGCAAGTGGATATCGGTGTCCGAGCGCCAGGCAGACGGTTCGTGGACGACGCTGCGAAACATGTGGAACACCGATCAGCCCGGCGCGATGTGAGCCGGAGCTCGTCGCTGCCATGAATGGGGTCGTCTCGCCAGCCTGAGATTCGAGGGGCGGCCCCGACCGCGATGAATCCGTCTCGCGCTTCCGAGAATCCTGTGAAACAGGAAATATCTGCGATGCGCGTAATCCCTGCGTGGCTCTCGTCCTTGCCCATCTCTGTGGCCGGCTTCTCGCTCCTCTTCTTGGCAAGCGGTGCTGAGCCGTTGGACCTCCGAGCTCAGCAGCCCGGTGCCAACACCGTATACGACTCCACCCTCTACGACGGCCTTCGGTATCGATCCGTCGGGCCATATCGAGGCGGGCGTTCGACGGCAGTGACCGGTGTGCCGGGCGCGGTACACACGTTTCTCATGGGGACGACCGGGGGCGGGGTCTGGAAGACGGATGATGCCGGAATGCACTGGCGAAACATCTCCGATGGCCACTTCGGGGGATCGATCGGCTCGGTGGCAGTGGCAGCCTCGGACCCGAACGTTATCTATGTCGGCACCGGAAGCGATGACATTCGCGGCAACACGTCGACGGGTCGGGGCGCATGGAAGTCCACCGATGCAGGTACGACGTGGACCTTTATCGGACTACGCGAGGCAGGCCAGATCGGCCGGATCCGAGTTCACCCGAAGGATCCGGATCTCGTATATGCTGCCGCGCTGGGTCACCCGTTCGGCAAGAATCCCGAGCGGGGCATATTCCGCTCACGCGACGGGGGACAGAGCTGGGAGCATGTGCTGGCCCTCAACGACAGCACCGGAGCGTCCGACCTCTCGATGGATCCGCACAACCCCCGGCACCTCTACGCAGGCATGTGGCGCGGCGAGCGAAAGCCGTGGGCCCTGATCAGCGGCGGCCCCGAGGGTGGCCTCTACAAGTCGACCGATGGCGGCGACAGCTGGAAGAAGCTCGAGGGCGGACTGCCGTCCGGAATCGTGGGCAAGGTCGGTGTCGATGTCTCCGCGGCCAACCCGGACCGCGTGTGGGCGATCATCCAACACGAGCCGGACGGGGGCGTCTGGCGGTCGGACGACGCAGGGGAGACCTGGAAGCGGGTCAATAGTGACAACTCACTGCGCCAGCGGGCCTTCTACTACACGCAGGTCGTGGCAGATCCTAACGATGAGAACACCGTCTGGGGACTCAACGTTCGCCTCCATCGCTCGATCGATGGAGGGGTGACGTTCGAGCAGATCCAGGTGCCGCACGGGGATGTGCACGACCTGTGGATCCACCCCGAAGACAGCCGGATCATGGTCGTCGGAGACGATGGTGGGGGGCAGGTCAGTCTGAATGGAGGCGCCTCGTGGTCCACCTACCTGAACCAGCCGACGGCCGAGTTCTACGATGTGATCGTCGACAACGCTTTCCCGTACCGGCTGTACGCCGGTCAGCAGGATAACTCCACGATCAGCGTCCCCGCCTGGCATTCGAAGAGCAACCTGAACACGCGATCGGAATGGGAGAATATCGGCGGATGCGAGACCGGACCGATCGGCCTCCATCCGGATAGCCCGGAAGTGATCTACGGGGGATGTTACAGCGGGATCATCGACAAGTGGGACCGGAGGACGCAGCAGCGCCGGTGGATCACCATCTACCCGGAAGAGCAATCCGGGGAGGCCGCCTACAACCTGAAGTTCCGGTTCCAGTGGGTTTCGCCGATCGTGGTCTCGCCGCACGACCCGGACGTCGTCTACCACGCGTCGCAATACGTGCACCGGACGACGGACGGCGGGATGACCTGGGAGACGATCAGCCCCGATCTGACGACGAACGACCGTGAGCGCCAGGACTATGCCGGCGGTCCGGTCGATCGTGACATCACAGGCGTCGAGGTCTTCAACACCGTCTTCTCGCTGGCCGTCTCGTCCCACAGCTCCGAGGTGATCTGGGCCGGCTCGGATGACGGCCGAGTGCACGTCACGAGGGACGGCGGGTCGACCTGGACCGACGTGACGCCGCCCGGGATGCCGGCTAGGGGGACCGTGGACGAGATCGACCTGTCGGCTAGCCGGCCCGGCCGGGCTCTGGTTGCCGTTCAGCGATACCGGGAGGATGACTGGCGGCCGTACATCTTCCGAACCAACGACTACGGTGGCTCCTGGGAGCTGCTCACGTCGGGAAACAACGGGATCCCGGCCGACTTTCCCGTGCGCACCGTGCGGGAGG
>JBDHGL010000071.1:0-18406 GCA_039589875.1 Gemmatimonadota bacterium | reverse complement strand
AGCTCCGCCTTTTCCTCGACAGCTTCCTCGGCAACTTCTGCCAGCTCCGCGTCTGCATCGATCGTCTCGTCAGGCTCCTCCTCAACGTCGCCAATCGCCTCGGCAGCCTCTGGTCCGGCCACGGGAGACTCCAACCCTATCGCCGCCTCGACTGGCTCCTCAACGGCCCCGGCGAGCTCAGATTCCGTCTCTACCTCAACAACCTCATCGACGACTTCCGGCAGCTCTGCTTCCGCCTCCTCGATTGGCTCCTCGGCAACCTCTGTCAGCTCCGCTTCCGCCTCCTCGTCGACAGCGTCCTCGGCAACCCCAGCCAACCCAGCCTCGAGAGCAGCAGGTGCTCCTGACGCCCCTGCGCCTTCCAGACCCATCTCGGCATCCGATCGGGCGCGTTCTTCTAGCTCTTCCAGTGCGACATCCGCGGGCCGCCTCTCCGCCGGAGCCTCTTCCACCGACAAAGACCAGTCTGCGGCTGCACCGTCCAACCGCTCCGTCCTTTCCTCCTCAATCAGCTGCTGCTCGAGTCCCAACTCGGTCTGATCCTCGACGGTCCGCTCTTCAGCTTCCGGCTGCGACTCGATGCCGGCTTGCTCCGGCGAATCCTTACCAGCCTCCACCAGGTGCTCATCGACGACGTCCGCACGCACTTCGGCGCCGTCCGCAGCTTCCGCACGCATCTCGGGATCGAGCCTGATCCCGAGTGCTTCGGCGGCGGCGAGCGCAGCGGCCTCAGCCGCCTCCCGAGCCTCGCGTTCCGCCTCAGACCGCGCTTTCGCCCGAGCCTCAGCCTTCTCTGCCGCCTTAGCTCGTGCCGCTTCGGCTTGCTCGACTTCGGCCCGCTCGCGCTCGGCCTGCTCGGCTGCGGCACGCTCCGCCTCCACTTGCGAAGTCTCGGCCCGCTCGGCCTCATCCTTCTCGGCTGCCTCGGCCCGCCGAGCTTCGGCCTCTGGTCGCGCACGCTCGGCTTCTGCAGTCTCTCTCTCCTCTCGAGCCAAGCGCTCCCTGTCCGTCCGCTCCCGCCTGACCTCGAGGTCCTTTTTCCAATCCGCCCATTCCTCGGTGGGCAGCGGGCCGGCCTTAATGCCCCTGGCGGGCCGGTCGATCGCGTCGTCGCGCTTCTTCGGCCGCCCCATGGCCGGCTCCGTGTAGTGCACGCCTGCTCGAGTTGGTCCCGGCCGGGTGTCGGACGAAGCCCCGTCGGATTCAATATCGCTCGGAGCCGCCGCCGCCTCGCCGGCCGGCCCCGAGAGCGAGGATTCGGACCCGAGCAACCCGGAAGTCCCCAGACTCGACAGTCTGTCGCTCGGCTCTTCCTTGGCCGTACCGCGACGCCAGAACCACTGGCCGCCAGCCGCCGTATCGCCCGGCTTCCGAGCGTAAAGGACAGGTTCATGCGTCCAGTAGTTCTGCCAGGCAACGGCGGACACATAAGGTCCACCGCCGGGCCTGACTCGCTGGGTGATGACCTCGTGAAACGGTCGGGTCGACCGTCGGAAGAGAATGTCGCCTCGATCTCGCTGGAAAAAACCACCTTCCACCGCGCCGTCCCTGGTCACGACGACCAAGGCCGCTGGCCACTCGTCCTGGAAATGTGCGACATGCAGCTGTCGGTCCCGCTCCGATAGCTGGAGGCCCAGAAGGGAGTGAGTGTGATACCAGCCCACGACAACACGTCCGCCCCGACCGGCCTCTTCCCGAACTCCCCAGAAGAACTCGCGGAAGCTGGTCAGATCCTCGTCGGCGGGAAGCAGCTTGTGGGAACGATAGATCTGTTCGATGTGAACGTAGGGCATTCCGGTCAGCCGGCAGGCCAGGAGACGACCAGCGAGAAGGCCGTAGCTCCCTTCGATCTCCTCCTGCGCGTGATCTCCCACATCGCGAAGGACGTCTTGTTCGACAAACAGCTCGTACCGATGAGGCTGGGTGCTACCGTGCTCCCCCCACCCACCCGGCAGCCAGAGGACGGACCTTTCTGCCGGCCGCTTGCCCCGCGGGATCCGGTCCTCGGATTCATCATCGCCATCGAACTCGGACTCCGCCGGCGGTTCCGGCGGCGCAACCCACTCGGACAGGTTGTTGAGGAACTTAGGCAGTCGCCAATTGGCCATGATCTACTAGGTAAGTTGCTGCTTCTCCGCCCCCGATACGTGCGTGGTGTACCTGAGACATCAACGAAAAGGTCCTACGCAAGAGAGGGACCTGCTCGGTGACCGAGCAGGCGCCGGCTTACCGCTCGTGCTCGGCGTCCACGTAACCTCACAGCTCAATAGAACGCCAGCAGATCGAGAACCGGGGAGCCCATGATCGCCGAACGGCCCGTCCGTACCCGAGCGAGGATTTCCACGACTTCGAGCGCTTGCAGCTCCTCGGCTCCGCCGAGAAGCTCCGGCGGGACCGCCAGATAGACGAAACCGTCCCCCGGGTCGGGTGCGCGGGCCAGGATAAACGGCTCGCCCTCGTAGAAGTCGGTTCGCACCGCTTCGGCGCGCTCGAGAGAGATGAACTGGACGCTCCACCGGACCTGACGTCCGCGGTACTCGTCGGGGTTGGCCCTGATATCGCCCGCGGTGACCTCGCTCCGCCGCGAGGAGTCGGCGGGTAGGAGATCCGCCACACGGACCCAACCATTCAGGCGGACTCGGGCCCAGGCACCATCGCGGGCGAGAACGGCCAGATCGGCACCAGGCTGCGCGATCGCCGCCGTGTCGCCCTCGGGAGACACGAAGATCCTCGCCGGAGCCGCACCCACGACCAGGCGCTCATCGCCAGGCGCGCCCGCAGCGGGAGAGGGCGCAGAGCCGGATCCCCCCGATGAAGTGTCGTCCACCTCGGTTTCCGGGCCACCCGCATCGGCCACCACTTCCTCCAGCGCCGTCGTCGCGACCCAGCCCGTCCGGCGCGCCTGCGTCCAGCGGCCCGATTCTCCGACACGCTCGAGAAGAAAACCTTGGAGAAGGCGAGCGAACACAGCCCCCTGCGTGCTCGGTGCATCCCGGAAGTTCTCTCCCCCGGCCACCGATACCGTGAGGTCGAAGCCGTCGCGACTAGTCTGCCGGACAGAGCCAGTCCAGATCCAGCCCTCCAACAGCACCTCGCTCCAGGCTCCCGACGTGTTGCCCGTCAGCTGAACCCTCGCCCCGGCCCGCATAGCGCCGAGGCGCCGGCCGCCAGCCGTTTGCACGAAGTTCGTGCCCGCCGCGACGCTCGCGGTCGTCTGGGCCAGCGCGACCGTCGTCGAGGCGCACGAGATCGCCGCCCCGAGCGCGACACACACGCAGACCTGGGACGTTATCCGAAGCAGTGACAGAGCTGGCACGTTATCCGAAGCGGTGACACGGTCATCGGCAGGTGAGGGTGTACGCGCTCGCTGGCTTGGTCCACGACGCACGCGTATTCATGTTCGGAACCTGTCAGCGGTTCGGTAATAAGAACCGCCCGAAATCTGTCACCAAGGTATCAGGCTGGCGACCCTCGCGCCGCCGCGACCGGCGGCCCTGCGAAGAAGGAATCAGGTTGAGAACACACCGTCGATGCGGCTTGCGACAGCCGGCTTCGCGAGCCGCGTTGCTGCTTTCCGTGATCTTTCTTGCGAGCGCGCCGAGCCTGTACGGGCAAGAACCGAGCATCGACACGCCGTATCGGTGGATCGAGCAGGGCATGCGATTCGCCGTCTCGCCCGGCTACATCTTCACGAGCCGTGGCAGCCTAAACCTGGGGCCGGGGTCGACGCCCACGGCGGCCGGCCGTTTCCGAATCCGCGTGAGCAACCCGCTTTCCTTCGAGATCAACGCCACCTACGGCAACTCGAACCGCTTCATCGTCGATCCGCTGGCCAACGGAGGGCCTGCGGTGGTGGACACCGTTAATTCCAGCTGGATCCTGGCCGAGGCCGCCGTGCAGTTCACGTTCACCGGAGGCAGGACATGGCATGGAATCCAGCCGTATCTCATCTTCGGCGGGGGCGGCATCTTCGGCCTCGGCGAGGAAGTCAGTCCATTCGAGGACCTGCTCAACTTGCAGCTGTATGTGTACGAGATCGGGAGCGCTCCTGATTTCCTCGCCGCCGGGGGCCTCGAGTGGATCCTCTCCAGAAAAGTCGGCCTCAGCTTCGAGGTGCGGGACCACATCTGGCGACTCAAGGCGCCGGAGGGGTTCTTCACCCCGGAGATCCTTCAGATCATTCTCGAGACCGGTGCGCCTGCACCCAGCGAGAGCGAGTGGACGAACAACGTCGAGTTTAGCCTTTCAATCTGGTTCTATCCCTGAGCTTCCGGCCGTTTCGCCAGTCCGTCATCGACGGGGCGCAGCAGCGCCTTCTCCGGCAGCGACCGCCAAATGAGCTCATCCGGACCGCCCGCCCCGCCTGAAGTGCCCGTGTGGCTCCAGCTGAACGGCAAGCACATCTGGACCTGGCTGTGCACGCCGACCTCCCTCGAGTCGCTCGCCTGCGGCTGGCTGATCGGCGAGGGGCACATCTCCGGACCCGATCAGATCGTGCAACTCGATATCTTCGAGAGCGAAGGGCGGATCAGCGCGCAGACGAGCGAGCCCGCCGCCGCGGCCGCCCCGCCCTCGCGCGTCCTTTCGGCGGGTCCTGGCCAAGCCGGGTTCAGCGTGGAACGGATTGCGATCTCGGCCGCACGCTCCGTTCCCGACCTCGTGGCCTTGTACGAATCCGGCCGCCTTGGCGCCTTGTTTCGGCAGATGTTCGAGGCCTGCCCCCTCCGAGCTCAGGGCGGCGGCATCCACTCGGGTGCGCTACTGACGGACGGCGAGATCGTACACGTTCACGAGGATGTCGGACGTCACAACGTCATGGACAAAGTCATAGGCGCCGCGGCGCTGGCGTCCACCTCCTTGGAGCGTTCCATCGTCCTCCTTTCCGGCAGGATTTCGGGAGAGATCGCCGTGAAGGGTTGGCGCTCCGGCATCGGGGGAATCGCCACGTTGTCCATTCCCAGCTCGCTGGCGCGGGCGATCGCCGAGCGAGCCGGAATCTGGATGATAGGACGCTCGCAGCGAGGATCGCCGATCATCTACCGGCCCGGTGAACGAGCCGACCAATCGCCGGGTGCAGGATGAGCCACGATCGCCGGGCGGACGATGTGCTCGGAGTCATCCTCGCCGGGGGGGTGAATCGGCGATACGGTGAGCACAAGGCGTTCGCGACGCTCGGAGACCACCGCATCATCGACCTCGTGATGGACGCAGTCGCAGCGGCCGTGGACCAGGTCACGGTGGTGGCGAACGATCTGGATCGCTACGGATCGCTTGGACTTCCGGTCCGATCTGATCGGCTTCCGGGTACGGGCGTGTTGGGCGGAATCCTAACGGCGGTCCTCTGGGCGAGGGACCGGGGCTGCCAGGCCGCTCTTGTGACGGCCTGTGACATGCCCTTCCTGAATCCTTCGCTGCTCCGCGAGCTCGTCAGGAGAGCCGAGTCGGACAAGGTGTGGCTACCGGAGAGTCACGGACCCCGCGGGGTCGAGCCCCTCTGCGGCGTCTACGGCACAGAGTGCGCGGGCGAGATAGAACGAACCTTGGAGCGAGGTGATCGAACGGTGGTGCAGGCGCTTTCCCGAGTGGACAGACGGATCCTGCCGCTTGAAGTAGTTGGGAGCTACGGAGATCCGGATCTTCTTTTCCTCAACGTAAACCGCCCGGCCGATCGATCTCGGGCCGAACAGCTGCTCGCTGAGCGCGGCAGCGAAGGCGATCAGAACGGGAGCCGATGAGAGCGCGCCCACTGTCCCTCGGGATCACGCTCGTGGCTGAGCTGGTGATCGGCAGCCTGGCGGTTGCGCAGCCCACGACGGCGGACCAGGCCGCAGCGTCGACGGGGGAGGGAGCCGTGAGTCTCGCCCGCCTCTCCGCGACGCTCGACGATCTCCTCTCGCGACCCGTGTTCAGGCGGGCACACGTGGGCCTGGCCGTCCAGCAAGCGGAGACCGGCGAGATCCTCTACCAGCGGGCTGCCGACAAGCGCTTCACGCCGGGAAGCACCGTCAAGCTGGTGACGGCCGCCGTCGCTCTGGAGATTCTCGGACCAGCCTACCGCTGGTCCACACGGGTCGTCGTCGACGGGCCGGTGATCGATGGCCGGCTCGAGGGAAATGTGTGGCTGGTCGGCAGCGGCGACCCGAGCCTCACTCGAGACGAGCTTCGAGCGCTCGTACCGGCGCTGCGGCAGCACGGCATCAGGGAGATCGACGGTGACGTGGTGGCCGACGACCGCGCTTTCGAGCCGAAGCCGTGGGGACGCGGCTGGATGTGGGACGATCTCCACATCGGCTTTGCCGGCGGCGTGAGCGGGCTTCAACTCAGCCCGAACATCGTTGTCGCGCAGCTGGTCCCGGGCCGGACGATCGGCGAGCCGGTGAGGCTGAGCTACCTGGAGCCGGGTCCCAAGCTGCCGATTCTGGTCGACGCGCGTACGGGCCGCGCCCGCTCCGAGGTCGAGCTCGAGGTCGTGCCCCTGCCCGGGGCGGCGGAAAAACGCATCATAGGTAGCCTGCCGCTGGGCCGTTCGCTCGAGCTCTCACTGGCCCCACCTCATCCGACGCTCTACGCGCTGGCCTACCTCGGTACCGTGCTGGCAGACTCTGGAATCACGGTGGGCGGCCGGATGAGAACCGTGGAATCGAGAGAGACGATACCTCCAGCAACAAAGGAGTTGGCAGTTATACGGTCGGACTCACTCGGCCTCGTCCTCGGCGCCTTCCTGAAGCCGAGCGATAACCAAATCGGTGAGTCGATCCTCCGCACCGTCGGCAGAGAATCGGCGGGAGAGGGCTCCGCGGATTCCGGAATCGAGTCGGTGGACCGTATCCTCCGCGTCTGGGGCATTCCGGCGGATGCGGCCGAGGTGGCGGATGGATCCGGTCTCTCCCGCTACAATCAGATCACACCCGCCGCTCTCAACCGTCTCCTCCTCATCCAGTGGCACCATCCGACCTCCGACGTTCTGATCGACGCGTTGCCGATTGCCGGCGTAGACGGGACTCTGCGGTGGCGAATGCGCGGCACGGTTGCGGAGGGCAACGCGCGAGCGAAGACGGGCGCACTGGATGCCGTGCGTGGCCTCTCCGGGTACGTGCGAGACCGGGACGGCCGTACCATCATCTTCACTCTCCTCGTAAACGGCTTCGAGGCCCGTGGATCGGAGGCGAGAGCGATCGAAGACCTGATTATCGAGCAGCTGGCCCTGTTCAGCGTGAGCCCTCCCTTGGCGCCATGACTGAGAAGGCAGACTGGCTCGCCTACGATGACGCGCTGTCTCGCATGCTCCAGCGTTGTGACCGGCTTGGCGTGGAAAATCTCCCTCTCGAAGCCGCATTGGGCCGCGCCCTGGCAGAGCCGGTTCGCAGCCGTGTCGACCATCCCCCGTGGAACAACAGCGCCATGGACGGTTTCGCGGTTCGGGCGGAGGACTTACGCGACGTGACGATGGACCAACCAGCCCGCCTGCCCATCTCTGAGGACATCCCCGCCGGCTCGTTTCCGAGCGGACCGCTTCAGCCGGGCACGGCCGTCAGGATCATGACCGGATCGCCCGTGCCCGAGGGCGCTACCGGGGTGGTTCGCGTCGAGCACACGGACGGTGGAGTGGGCGGGATCGTGGAGATCCACGAGGCCTCGGATGCCAACCGCAACATTCGGCAGCGTGGGGAGGACGTCCGCGTCGGCGCACCGGTGCTGCAAGAGGGTCAGGAGCTGACACCCGCGGCCATCGGGATTCTCGCGCTCACCGGTCAGGCCCGCGTGGCCGTCGGTCGGCGTCCCGTCATCGGGGTGCTGTCGACGGGAAACGAGCTCGCGGACCTGGATCAGGTCGAGGAGGCGACCGCCGGCCGAAAGGTGATGAACTCGAACAGTCACGCCCTCGCCGCCCAGTTACGAACCGCCGGCGCGGAGCCCGTGCTGTTGGGCATCGCCAGGGACGAGCGCGACGACACGATCGCCAAGCTCCGAAGCGGCCTGGCGCACGATGGGATCATCACGACGGCCGGTGTGAGCGTCGGAGAGCACGACGTCGTCAAACAGGCGCTTGAGGAGCTCGGCATGCAGCGGGTGTTCTGGCGCGCAAAGGTGCGACCTGGCAGCCCGATCGCTTTCGGTCTGCTGGCCGGAAAGCCGTTCTGGGCGCTGCCGGGGAATCCGGTATCCGCCATGGTCACCTTCGAGGCGTTCGTCCGGCCTTCCATCCGCAAGCTGGCGGGCCACACGGACCTCGCGAAGCGGTCCAAGGCTCGTCTCGGAGAGCCGGTGCAGTCGGTGGGCGGGATGACCCATTTCTTCCGAGCACGGATCGCTGCTTCAACCGACGATCTTCCGACCGCTCATCTGACCGGCCCGCAGGGATCGGGCATCCTGTCTTCCATGGCGGTCGCAGATGCGCTTCTCGTCGTGCCACCAGCGGCCGAGCGTCTGGAGCCCGGCGCAATCGTGGAAACGATCCCGCTCCGGTGAGCCAGGTCACGCTGCTGGTGGGAACCAGAAAGGGCCTCTTCAGGGCGTCCTCTACCGCCGAGCGGGAGAACTGGCAGCTGGAAGGGCCGTTCATCGAGGGCTACGAAGTGTACCACGCCATCCTCGATCCCCGAGACGAGGCGGCGGGATATGCGGGGGCGAACCATATCGTCTGGGGTAGCCATGTCTATCGGACCGGGGACGGTGGCTCGAGCTGGGAGCCGACGGCGGGCCGACCCGCCTTCCCGGCAGATAGCGGTAGTGAGCTCAAGGCCATCTGGCATGTGGCGCCGGGCCCCGCGGATCAGCCCGCGACGCTGTTCGCGGGCGTGGAGCCGGCGGCGTTGTTCGTGAGTCCGGATCGGGGAGCCAACTGGGAGTGGAATGCCGCACTGGGCTCGCACGCGACGCGGTCGACCTGGCAGCCCGCCAAGGGCGGCCTGGCCCTTCACTCCATACTCGCAGATCCGAGAGATTCGAAGCGGATGTACGTGTCGCTATCGGCCGGTGGAACCTACCGAACCGACGACGGCGGCTCGGCCTGGAAACCGGTGAATCGGGGCGTCCGGGCGGATTTCCTGCCGGACCGTTATCCGGAGACGGGCCAATGCGTCCACGCGGTACGCCTGCACCCACGCCGCCCCGACCGCCTTTACCAGCAGAATCACTGCGGCACGTACAGGACCGACGATCGCGCCGGGGCCTGGGAGGAGATCAGCGGTGGGCTCCCGAGCGATTTCGGCTATGTGATCGGCCTGGACCCGCGCGACCCTGATCGCGCTTGGACGATCCCGGAAGCCAGCAGCCACATGAGATCGGTATGCGACGCGCGCCTTCGTGTTTACGAGACCCTTGATGCGGGCCGCAGCTGGCAAGAGCGGTCCGAGGGCCTCCCTCAGGCGCACGCCTACGTTTCGATACTCCGGGAGGCCTTGGACACCGATGGCCTGGATCCATGCGGCGTCTACTTCGGGACCTCGACCGGACACCTGTACGGGAGCCGCGACGGAAGGGAATGGTCGCTCATCGGCGCCCACCTCCCGAAGATCCTCTCTGTAACGGCGACAGCCAGCGGCTAGTCCTTCGGATACCACCGGACAATTGTAGCACCGCTCGTATATCCGCCGCCCACTGCGGTCAGGAGCACGTGAGTCGGATCGGGAAGCGGGCCGTGCTTTCCCCGAAGAACCTCGTCGAACGCGATCCCGACGGACCCGGCCGAGTTGTTCCCGTACCGATCGATCGTGTGTACGACCCGCCCGTTCGGAAGACTCAGCTGCTTCTCGAGCCCCCGTGTGATCCGGAGGTTCGCCTGGTGAGGGATGACATAGTGGATGTCATCCCAGCCGAGCTCCGTACGTTCCAGGGCATGGCGTGCCGCACCGCCCATCGCGTTGATCGCCGCCCGCAGCACGTGCGGACCGCCGCCCATCCGTAGCTTCGGGCTGCCTTCCCAATCCCACTCCCAACCACCACTGCGCATGTTCAGATGCTCGTAGGAGTAGTCGGCATCGATGTACGGGGACGCGACGACGGCGCCGCTGTCGTTCGGGGATCCGGGCGTGAGCATCGCCGCTCCGGCTCCATCGCCAAACAGGACGGCGGTCTTCGGATCATCGTAGTCGGTCACGCGGGACAGAGCATCGCCCGAGACGACCAGGACGTTACGAAACAGCCCACTGAGAATCATCGCGTAGGCATTGGCAAACAGGTACACGAAGCCCGCGCATGCGGCGTTCACCGTGTATCCGGGAACCTGTGGAATCCCGAGCAGCGACCCGATGGTGCAGGCCATGTTCGGAACGGTGTCGGAAGGCGAGACGGAGGATGCGATGAGCAGGTCCACGTCTTCCGGCCCCAGCCCTCCGTCGGCCAACGCCAGCCTGCACGCCTCCGCGCTCAGCGTCTCCGTCGTGGCCTCCTCGTCCCACGGCAACACTCTCCGCTCGCTGATGCCGGTCACCTGAAGCGACCACCGGTCGAAGACCTCCGCCGCCGATAGGGACTCAGCGCCCTCGACCCCGCGCAAAGCGGACCTCGCGCGCTCTACGTCGAAGGATTCTCGAATTCCTTCCTGCTCGTAAAGGTCGTAGTTGTCGAGCACGTTGTCGGGCAGACAGCTACCGGTGCCGACCACCTTCACGGTGAGGGGTGCGCTCGCCACTGACGTTCCTTGTCCATGTGTCGAAGATCGGGAGGCGCTGTTACCGGCCGTAACGGCGCGACGGAATCCGTGCGATAATACGAGCGGAGCCGAATCGGCTCAAATCACCGCTCGGAAAAAAGTCGGATCAGAAGGGGCGGTCGGGCGGCGGTTTCGTGTATCGATCCAGCAGGTTGGGGCTCTTCGGCTGGCCGGGAACATCCAGCGTCCGGCGCACCTCAGCGGCCGCGTCCGTGGGCTGATAGCCCTGCCGGATCCAGCGGCGAACCTGCGCCGGGAGATGTAGCACATCCTCGTTGCCGCGACGTTGCGTAGCCGCATCGAGCAGAAGCGTCTCGGCTTCGCGAGGCGGCACGCCCGCCTCGATCAGATCTCCCAACGCCACCAGAGAGGCGGCCAGCTGGTTATCCTTCGGGTTCACGGTCACCACGGTTCGCACCACATCCTCGGGCACGTCGTACTCCAGCACCTCGGCCGTGGCCTCGAGCGCCGTCACCGTAGCTCTCTCTCCTAGGATCACGTTCGCCCGATCGATTCGTTTTGCGTAGTCGGTGAGCGCCGCGAGCAGAACGTCCGCCCGCACGCCCTTTGCCGCTCCTTCGTCGGCCTTCGCCAAAAGCAGGCCGGTCGGAAAGCCATCCCACCTGGGTGCGAGTATGACCGTCTCGAGGCGCGCCTGATCCTCGGGGGCGTATCGCGAGAGGATCTCCTCTAGATCCGCGGTTTGCGCCACCAGAGATCCGGCCGAGGCAAGAGCAAGCAGCAAAAGGACCGACGACGTACGCCGACCCGTTCCTGACGGCCGGCTCGTTTTGGACCGCGAGATCATCGCTAACGCTCCAAACTCAGGTGCCAGTTCCCTGGGGGAGAATGGCCAGGATCGCATTGCGGTTTCCGAAGCCATCATCCGAATACCGCTCTGCGTGCGGGTCGGTCACCCACCGAGCTCCGTCGAGCACGAACATATACTCATAGATACCCGGGTTGACGGCCAAATGAGCCGCCCAGACGCCATCTCCGTCCATATCCTCCAGCTCGATCGGCTCCCAGCTGTTGAAGTCGCCGGCGATCGCCACCGAGCTGGCTGAGGGTGCCTCGAGAAAGAGCTGTACATATGCGATCTCCTCGGCTGCGGAGGCGGCTGGTCGGGCAATCCAGGGGAGCACGGCAGCCACTACTACAACGGCGAGGCCTGCCAGGGCCGATGCAGGCGCCAAACGCACGGTTCGCGGCTGCATGAACCACGACACGGCACGTCGCCATGCGGACGATGGCGCCTCCCTCGTGGCTGAAAGAACCCGGTTTTCGAGCCAGGCCGGCGCCGAGCGAGCCGCTGTGCGGCGCACGTCCTCCAACAGGGTCTCCCACGCCGCGGCCTCGGCCTGCAGCTCCGTCGGAAGAGCCTCCAGCGTGATCTCCCCATCAAGGAAGCGCTGAAGCTCGTCGCTCATCTTCTTCGATCTCATGTCAGACACGACATTCCCCTTTGCCGCGGATCGGGATTCGCGGCGGCATTACCTCGTGTAGTAGTGCTCGAGGAGCCTTTGAAGCTCCTCGCGTGCACGGTGCACCCGCATCTTGAGCGCCGGAACAGAAGCCTCCAGACGCTCCGCCATCTCTTGATAGGACCACCCTTCAACGTGCTTCAAAACAAACGCTTCCCTCTGGTCGCTTGGCAGCCGGTCGAGCGCCCCGTCGATTCTCAGGCGAATCTCTGCCTGCTCCGTGCGGGCATCTGGACCCGGCTCCTGGGTGCTCAACTCACGCACGTCCTCTAACGATCGCTCCCGCTGCCGCCGACCCTTCGCCTGGTCCTTGCACAGGTTGGCGGCGATTCGGAAGAGCCAGCCCCCGACCCGGTCGGGATCTCGGCAGCTGGAGAGGCTCCGGTAGCCGCGAACGAACGTGAGCTGGACGATGTCCTCAGCTTCGTCCGCCCTTCCCGTCATACGCTCCGCATAGCGGAAGAGCACGTCCTTGTAGCGACGGACCAGCACGGCGTACTCGTCCTGTCGTCCATCGAGCACGGCTCGGACGACCTCTGCATCCCCGGGAGACGCTTTCTCCCGAGAGCTGGCAAAGCTCTTCTCGGAACGCTCTGCACGACCGGTTGCGCGCTCCTCGCCGTTTCGGTCTATGTGATTCTCCGTTCCGCCGTTAAGACGACCTCGGCGAGGCCGTCGTCACAGCTCTCGTCGGTTCCCCAGCCGGGTTGTCGGTCGCCCGCGGTATCAGGTGCACCGCCTTCGCCGGCACGGTTACCGTAACCTCTTTCTGGGCAGCCAGATCCAAGGTTTCATAAGTTCGCACGGCGAGCTCGATCTCGACGTGCATCCTTCCATCGGCTCCGTTCGCCTCGCCGGTCAACGTGAACGTGGCACCGCGGAGCACCCGATTCCAAATCGTGACCGTGATCGCGTTGGCCGCGGGCTCCTGGCCTTCATCAGGAGAACGGTAGACGCGGAAATCCTCGGGCCTCACGCACAGGTAAACCTCGCTCGATGCCGCCACCCGCGGATTCACGGCCGCGTGCAGCCTCACGCCTCCCACCCGAACGGATGCGAGGCCTTCATCTACAGCGACGACCTCCCCTTCGAAAAGGTTCCTCATTCCGACGAAGCGTGCGACATCGTATGTGGCCGGGTGCCGAATCACCTCCAGCGGCTCGTCTGTCTGCTCGATCCGGCCATCGCCGATCACAGCCATCCGATCGCCCATCGCGCAGGCATCGCGAAGCTCATGGGTCACGTAGATCACGCATAGGCCGAACGTCGCCTGGATGTCCCTCACATCCCGCTGGAGCCGCTCCCGCATGTTGCTGTCGAGCGATGAGAACGGCTCATCCAGCAGCAGAACACGAGGACGCCGCATGAGAGCCCGAGCGAGGGCCACCCGCTGTTGCTGGCCGCCCGAGAGCTCCGTCGGATACCGGCTTTCCAAACCCTCGAGACGAGTGACGCGTAGCAGCCTCGCGAGACGCCGGTCCGAGTGCGGTCCGTCGCCGGCGAACCGAATGTTGCCCTCCACGTTCAGGTGAGGAAAGAGGCTGGGTCCCTGCAGAACCAGGCCGATCGGACGGTCCTCGGGCGGCTGCGTCGGCCCATCTCCGTGGGCCACCTCTCCGTCGATCCTCACATGTCCCGAGTCGGGATCGGCAAGCCCCGCCAGCACGCGCAACAGCGTGCTCTTCCCTGCACCGGACGGACCGAACAGCGAGAGAATCTCCTCTCCGGCCTCGAGGCGCGTTTCCAGCTCGAAGTCCCCGAGACGAAGCGAAACGTCGGCTTCGATCACGGAGCGACGAGTGCCTCCGGCTTGTCTGACAGCTCCCCACCCCGGCGACGACGCGGCCGGATCCGGCCCCTGACGGGCCGGGCCACGTAGGCGAGCGGCAGTCCGTTCGATCCTGCCTTGAGCCGCGAAGCGCTCGGCTAGCCAGAGGGTCAGCGACGCGAGCACCAACGCCACGAGGGCCACCGGAAGGGCCGATCGTAGACCCCTTCCGGTGAGCTCGACCCAGAGCTGTACCGGTAGCGATCGCGGGTGATAGGCCAGCACCACGGTGGCCCCGAACTCGCCAGCGGCCCGCATCCAGGCCAGGGCCAGGCCGGCCGCCAAGCCGTGGCGCGCGAGCGGTAGAGAGATACGGCGGAAGACCTCGCCAGGGCGGCGGCCGAGCGTCGCACCCACTGCCTCCAAACGCGGATCGACGGCTCGGAAGGCTGCCTCGGCGGTGAGGATGACGAACGGCGCGATGATAAACACCTGAGCGACGATGATCCCGCCCATCGCATTGGCTAGCGTCCAGCCGGCTCTCTCAAGATACGCTCCGATGAGGCCGCCCGGTCCGTACACGTTCAGCAGGAGTACACCAGCCGCGATCGGAGGAAGGACGAGCGGTACGAGCACGATGGTCCGGATCAACCATGGCAGGGGGAGGCGGTCGCGAGCCAGCAAATAACCGAGCGGGATGCCACCGAACGCGGCCAGCAGCGTCGCCAGCGTGGCGCTCGCCCCCGATATGGCCACCGCTCTCGTGAGCCCGCCCTCGCTGAACTGCCGCGCCAGCTCCCCGCCCTCCACATCCGGGAGGAAGGCGAGCAGCGGCACGAGAAACGTCAGGAGCAACACGCCTGCCAGGACGACGAACGTCGCGTTCAGCACGTCCGGCCTGACTGTCCGTGAAATGGGTTCGACTGACATGGCTAGACGATGGCTCTCCGACCGGCTGTGGGCCACCCTGCGCGCTCTCACAGGGGGGCGATTGCAACGCGGTCACTCGGCCTGCACCCTACGTTGCGGCCGGGGCTGGCCCGGATCGCATCATCGGACTGGACCACCCGAGGCGATATGCGCATAGAGGACCTTCCCACACCGGCCCTATTGCTGGACCTCGACGTGCTAGAGAGAAACCTGCAACGCATGGCCCGGCGTGCCCACACGCTGGGAGTCGCCCTTCGTCCGCACGTGAAGACGCACAAGTGCATCGAGGTGGCCGAGAGACAGCGGGAGATCGGAGCGGCCGGGATCACGGTCTCGACGCTGTACGAGGCAGCAGTTTTTGCGAAACACGCGTTTTTCGATCAGACCTGGGCATTCCCGGTGATTCCCAGTCGCCTGTCCGAGTTGGGCGCACTTTGCCGTGAAGCGCGGCTGGGAGTCACGGTCGATTCGATGACCGCGGTCGAATCGCTTGTGGAAGCCGATGTTACGGCACCGGTGTGGCTCAAGGTGGACTGCGGCTATCAGCGGGCCGGCGTCGACCCGGCCGGGTCTCTGCCCCTCGCGATCGCAGAGGCGATTGTGGGCGCTCCCGGACTCGAGTTCGCCGGCATCCTCTCGCACTCGGGCGACGCGTACTCCGCTCGATCCGCTGCCGAGATCAGGGCAGTGGCCGAAACGGAGCGCCACACCATGACTACCCTAGCGACCACTTTGGAGGAGGCGGGCATGCAGGTGCCGGGCGTTAGCGTCGGCTCCACGCCATCGATGTCGCAAGTGGCACATTTATCAGGCGTTACCGAGGTCAGGCCCGGCAACTACGCCTTCTACGATCGGGTGCAAGCCTCTTTGGGTGCATGCACTTACGCGGACTGCGCTGTCACCGTGCTGGCCAGCGTGGTTTCTTCCCAACCGGGCGCTTCACACTGCGTAATCGATGCAGGAGCTCTCGCGCTTTCCAAGGATAGAGGGCCCGCTGAGGACCCGCCCAGCATGGGTGAGATCTACCTTGATTATGGAGAGGGCCGTCTCAGACCGGAGGCAAGGCTCGTCGAGCTCTCTCAGGAACACGGGATCGTGAACAGGACATTTCCGCGCGGTACGCGTCTTCGCATCCTGCCGAACCACTCTTGCTTAACCGTTGCTCAATTCGACACTTACTGGGTTACAAGCGCCGATCTTGTCGTCGATCGCTGGAGAATCTGGTCCGGTCGCGAGGATCTGGAATCCTTGCCCCGAGATTAGGCTCTGGCCCCCACTTTGAACTGCCGATGCGCCGCTCCCAGCGGCCAGTACGGTCCCGTTTGGCGTTCGGCACACCGCTTGCTGCCTTCGGGCGCGTGTTCAAGCCCTCAGAACGGGGTTGGATGGGCCGTGGTGTGTCAAACGAGGTTCGGGGGAGGTCACCAGGCGAGTCGCCAAGAAGCGTCTCGTACGGACAGCAGGCATGGAAAAAAGACCAACCTACAACGGGGCGTACTCTCTACTCTTCGCAGCCGTTACGGTCATGGTTGGCGTCGCAGCCCTGGTACGCCGCGACGGCACGGTCACCATGGCGGTGGCGATCCTCGGTCTGTACATCCTGCACCTGCTGAGCTTGCGGGCCGTAACCCGCGATCAAGCGGCACGGCCCGTTTCTTCACAGGGCGCTCGCAGCGGGAATCGAAAGCCCATCTCGGTCCCGGATCGAGCCTCAGTGCTTCGGCCGCGCGACGAGCCAGGGGCATCGGCATCGGAAAACATATCCGAGAGGCCCGTATTCCTTTCTCCGCAGTCGGGGTTCGTCAGCGAGGTGGGACAGGCTACTATTCCAGAGCGCGCACGGCCGACCACCGAGGACTCGGCCTGGATGGTACAGCTCTCGGAGTCGGACGAGGAGCCGGAGTTTCTTCCGGCGGACAGCGATTCGCCGCCACCGGCCTATGCGAGCCGGAGCGAGGAGGGTATTAACGTGCCGATCCCGAGGAAGTTCGCACTCGGTACGGTAGCGATAATTCGACGGGTACTGGATCCGGCCGAAGTGGCTCGGGTGCTCGAGGAGCAAAGGGTCTTTCCGAAGAAGCGGTTCGGCGAGATCGCCGTCGACTTGGGGTTGATGAGCGACCAGCAGCTGGACGAGCTTCTGGACGCACAGCGGGATGGTCTCTTTACCGAGGAGGAGATCCAGAGCGCGCGGGCCCGTCTCGAGGCCTTCCGCAGGGACACATCTTCCGCTCCCATCCAGTAGACGACTCTAGTCACCGATAAGGGGCGAGAGCTCCGCCGGCAGCCCCTCCCTCCTCCCGATCAGGATCACGTCCGGCTGGAATCCATCCGCAGCGAGGACCGCCCGCCCCTTATCTCCGAGCAGAAACGCGATGAACTCGGCGCCTGCGCCTGGATCGGAGCTGTTCGTCGGGATCGTGGCCGCGTAGACGATCGGAGCGCCCCTGAACACCCTGCCGTCCGCGGTTCGATACCGCATCGCGGCGAGTGACGCTCTATCGCTCAGCTCGGTCTGAGCCAGAAGTCGTGGCAGGCGAATGACGTCGAGTCCATGCGCCTTTGCTTCGGCGAGATAGAAGACCGCTGCGTCCAGGCTGCCCATCTCGACGCGAGCACTCAGGTGCTCCTCGGGAAAGACACTCTCCACGCTGGAGGGCCCGGCCAGAATCCGGTCGGCGAGGCCCGGTTGATCATAGTGCTGCTCCGCAAGCTTGAAGGCGAAGATCGCTCGGTAGCCTTTCGGATCGATCTCGGGATCCGTCCTACCGAGCCGAAAACCCGGCCTCATGACCACGTCATGCCAGGGAAGCAAGCTCTTTGAGGAGCTGTCCAAAGCTGCCGCATGGCGGCTCGCCCCAGAATACGCGATCGCGATCTCGCTCCGGGCGAACGCGATCGCCCAGCCTGGGTCCGCAGGTCCGAGAAGCGGTAGAGTGGCCGGGTCTGCGGTGATATAAACATCCCGCCGCCACAGGCCCTCTCGAATCAGATGTGCACCCGCCACGGAGCCCCGTGGATCGCCCCGCACGGCTCTTCCCGCAAGCTCCCCGAAGCGTGACTCCAGCGTCTCCATGGTCGCGGCCAGTGACGCCGCGTAGGTGACATCCACCGGACCACCTTCGCCCGCGACCCGCCGACAGCCGTCCAGCGCGGTGATCGACGTCGCCGACAGCACGAGCAGGAGGAGCCGGGCCAGGGTTCTCAGCGGACCCGCCCGCTCACCACGCGTGCGTAGTCTTCCGGCGTGTCGATGTCCGCAGGAGCGCTCATATCCACGTGGACCGGGTGGAAACGGAGACCCTCCTTACGGAGGACGCCGCTCAGCCCCTCGTCGCCCTGCGCCCGTTCCAGCAGGCCGAAAACGGAACGGTGCACGAGGACCGGATGGCCGGGGCGGTCACGGTAGACTGCCCGGAGAACAGCGGCGCCGCTCTTTCGCCACGCCTCGACGACGCTGCCGATTACCGAGGGCGAAACACCGGGCTCGTCCGCCAACAAGATCGCCAGACCCTCTACGGTCTCGTCCTCGACGAGCCGGCGGATGCCCGCCGCCAGGGATGTACCCAC
>JBDHGL010000070.1:0-24996 GCA_039589875.1 Gemmatimonadota bacterium | reverse complement strand
GTCGACGCGAACGCGAAGCTTGACGAGGCCGTTGTACATGCCGATGAAGGCCACGATCAAGACGACCAGGATCAACAGGACGATCCACATGGTCAGCTCTCCTTGCTGGGGAAGACTCCGGCGCGATCAAGACGACCAGGATCAACAGGACGATCCACATGGTCAGCTCTCCTTGCTGGGGAAGCCTCCGGCGCGCCGCCATGTTCGCGCCGACGGCGCACTATAGGCAGCGGGCAGCCAGGCTGCCAGCGGCCGCGTCTGAGGCGGACACGCCCACGGATCGCGCTGTATCCGGCGGCGAGCCCGGGTGTCAGGCGGCAAGCCCGAAAGCGGTGCGAACGGTCGCCACGTGGATGGAGATCGTGTCGTCCGTGTTCAGGGCATAGCCGCCCGCGAGCACGATGGCGACGGACACTCCCAGGTCGCGGATCGTCTCGAGAACGAACGAGTCCCGCTCGGCCAGACCCTCGAGCGTCAGGTCGAGCCCGCCCAGCTGATCCTCTCGATAGGGGTCGGCCCCGGCGAGGTAGAAGGCGAGCTCCGGTCGATGCGCTTCGAGCAACGCCGGCAAGTTACGGCCGAGTAGATTGAGGTACTCCTGGTCATCGGTACCGTCCCGAAGCCCGATATCCACGTCGCTGGGCGGCTTGGCCATCGGGTAGTTCCACTCCTGATGCATGGAAAAGGTCGCGGTCTTGTCGTCATCGGCGAAGATGGCTGCCGTCCCGTTTCCCTGGTGGACGTCGAGGTCCACCACGACGGCCCGGCATACCTCTCCCCCCGCCTGGAGGGCACGGCTCGCCACGGCCACGTCGTTGATCAAGCAGAAGCCCTCGCCGTGATCAGGGAAGGCATGGTGGAAGCCTCCGCCGAGATGGACCCCCACTCCGGCTTCCAGAGCGAGCCGGCCGGCCAGAATGGATCCGCCCGCGCAAAGACGTGAGGCGGCGGCGAGCTCGTGCGAGAACGGCACCTCGAGCTGGATGATCTCCGCCATCGTCAGGTCTCCGCGCTCGATCTTCAGCAGGTACTCCGGTGAATGAACGAGCAACAGCTCCTCGTCCGACGCCGGCTGCGGCCGGATCAGGTCGTCCTCCGAGATCACGTCTTCCGCGAGCAGTCGGTCGCGGACCAATCGGTACTTCAGGGTGGGGAAGACATGCGGGCCAATCTCCATCTCGTAGGATGGATCGAAGACCACGTGCGGCCGGCTCATGGCGTCCCGATCAGGATCGATCGATCCGCGGCAGCGATCCCCGGACGCGCCGTCCCAGCGCACGGCCCACGAACCGGAGGCGGTCCGCCCAGGGGAGGCGACCGAATGCCGTCCGCACGACACCCCTGGTAAAGTATGTCTTTTCCGAGTAGTCGATGGCCACCTCGACCAGCGCCGGTCGTCCCCCTTCGAGGGTGGAAGCCGACCAATCGACGGCCTCTTCGACATCGGCGTTCGATCCGAGGCGCCGGTATTCGATCCCCACGGCCCTCGACAGGGCGGAGAGGTCGTAATCCGGAAGCTCGCTGCTGGTTCGGCGGCTCAGCGCGATGTCCTGGAACTGCGAGATCTGGGCGAGCTCCCGGTCCCGCAGGACGAAAACGGCGGCGGCGGCGCCTTCCCGGGCGGCCGTGAGCAGCTCGAGGCCGGTCATGAGAAACGCGCCGTCCCCCGGCAGGCAGACCACCGGCACATCGGGACATGCGAGAGCCGCCCCGATAGAGGCAGGCACGGCGTACCCCATGCACGAGTAGTCCACCGGCGCCAGGAAGCGGCCCGGCGCCTCGAGGCGCAGCCACTCCATGGCGAGGAAGGTCCCGTTTCCGCTGTCCGTGGCATACACCGTCTCCGCCGGAAACCGGCCCTGGAGAGCGCGGAAGAGGTTGGAGGGGGAGACGCCCGACTCTCCTTCCGCCCCGTGAGCGTCCACCCCGCGAGCGCCCGCCACCTCGGCGTGCCCGTCCGCGATGCGTCCACGCAGCTCCTCGTCTTCGCTTCTCGGTCTCAGCTCGGCGAGAAGGGCCCGCACCACGGCACCCGCATCCCCGACGATCTTGACGGCCGCCTCGAAGTTGCGGCCGGGCACGGCCGGGTCGATGTCGACGTGGACGAGGGCGCCGGGTGGCTGAAGACCGTAGCTCCCGGTGCCCACCTCGGAGAAGCGACACCCGATGGCCAGCGTGACGTCACAGCTCTCGGCCACCCGTCGGGCGAACGGCGGTGCCGCATCGCCGAACCCGGGCCAGAGGAAGAGCGGGTGGCTCTCGGGGAAGACCCCCTTGCCCTGGATCGTGGTCGCCACCGGAGCCTCCAGCCGCTCCGCCAGCTCCACGAGCGCCCCCGAGGCACCGGCCGCCCCGAAGCCCACGTAGAGGAGGGGTCGGCCCGCTCCCTCGAGCGTCTCCAGGGCGCGCAGGATGGCGTCCCGCTCGAGCGTCGGACCGTCCTGGGGCCCTCCCTCCGCGGCCTTCTGCTCGACCGAGTCCTGCGCCAGGTAGTGGTCCGCCGACACCTCCACCATCACCGGGCCCGGAACGCCCCCCCGCGCGATCGCACAGCCACGGCGCACCGTCCGATAGACTTCGTCGCGGCGGCTGGCACGAAGCGTTTCCTTCACGACCGGCGCGGCGATCGCCATCTGGTCGACGTCGTGCAGCTGGTAGGCGCGGTCGCTCTCGAGCCGGATGCCGCAAGCGAGCACGAGCATGGGGACGTTGTCGAGATAGGCTTCGGCGATCCCCGAAAGGGCGTGGGTGAGGCCGGCTCCGGGCACCACGTTGACGCACGCCATTCGGCCAGAGGCTCGCCAGTGCCCATCCGCCATGAAGGAGGCCGACTGCTCGTCCGTCACCAGCACCGGGCGGACTGTTTCCGACAGCGCCAGCGCGTCGTAAAGCTCGATGTTGTGCGTGCCGGGGATGCCGAAGGCGTGAGCGATGCCCTCGTCCTCGAGTGCGCGCACGACAGCCTGTGCCCCGGTCAGCCTCATCGAGTCCCGTCCTCTCGGATCGCCTCGGCCACCCGATCGGCCAGCGCCATGATCGTCAGATAGGGGTTGATCCGGAGCGAGTCGGGGAAGAGGCTCGAGTCGGCCACTCGGAGCCACGGGTGCTCGTGCACGCGGCCCCAGGAGTCGGTCACCGAGTCGCCGGCGGAGCTGCCCATGCCGCAGCCGCCCATCAGGTGTGCGGCCGATACCGGGACCGTGCCGGCGAGGAAATGCTCGGGCCGGATTCGCTCGTCAATCTCGCCCGCCTCGGCAGCCCAAAGCTCCGGCGGGCTGGCCAGCGGCACGTGCACGCGCGCTGCCCCGGCTCCAAAGAAGATCCTCGCGGACGCCCGCGTGCCCGCCGCGAGCGCCCGCATCACTTCATCCGTGAACCGATAGTGCACGACGGGTTGTCCTCCGGCGTCCACCGCGACCCGGTTCCCCGCCGTGGCCCGATCGCAGGCCAACACGAGGATCATCTGAAGGCGGGGAAACGCACGCAGGAAGCTCTCGTTCGTGGCGCCGAAGCCGATGAGACTCTTGGCGGTAACGAACGGAAAGTACATGCACGTCTCCAGCACATAGCCTTCCTCCATCGCACGGTCGACGTAGTAGCTCTTCGGGTGGCCGACATCGTTGGTGATCTCGCGAGAGTGCTCCCCGACGAGGATGAAGGCGGGGTGGCAGGTGAACCCCTCTCCCAGCCGAGGCAGCCGCTCTCCGAAGCCGGAGCGCAGAAGGAGTGCCGGAGAGCCGATCGCTCCTCCGGCTGCGACGACGGCGCCCGCCCGAACACGGTACTCGCCAGGCTCCCACTCCGAAGGGCTTCCTTTCCCTCCTGCCGGCGCGGCTGACACCCGGACGAGCACCAGCTTCTCCTCAATGCGCGTCGCTTCGGCGCGCGTCACCACCTCGACGCCGCGCTTTTCCGCGGCCGGAAGCTGCACGCGATCCGTTCCCTGCTTGGCCGCGTTCGGGCAGCCCAGGTTGCAGAGGCTGGATCCGCGGCAGCCCTTCACGTTGACCGGAAACTGCCGTGCCTCGAAACCGGCTTGCTCACATCCGGCCGCGAACAGCGCGTTGTTCTCGTTGATCTCGACCGGCTCCAGCAGGTGAACGTTGTTCTGCCCGGCGAAGTGGCGGCATCGCTCCGCCAGGTCCGCGTGGGAGAGCCCCGGAACCCCCCACCTATCGACGACCCGCGGCTCGGGGATGAGCGACGTGCCGGTGTAGACGGCGGTCGATCCACCGTAGACTCGGCCGAAGGCGAGCGTCATCGTTCCGTCGGCGGTGAGGAAGCCGCCCGAGTCGGCGTACAGAGCCTCCGCCATCTCGATCTCTTCGCCCGTAAACTCCTCGTCGGCCAGTCTCGGGCCCTGCTCGAGCAGCAGGATGCGCCGCCCCTGCTCGGCGAGAGGCGCGAGTCCCAGAGCGACCGTCCCTCCGCCGGCCCCGGAGCCGATGATCACGACGTCGTACTCGCGGTCGATCACGAACCGGCTCCGTCCTCGTCGGATCGGTCCGGAAGGTTGCCCATGAGGGCGGCCCAACCATGCGGGTGTGCCTGGTAGCCGACGCTGCGACGGACCTCGGGGCTCCCGTAATAGCCGAGAAGAACGAGCGTCCGAAGCCCCCAGAAGCCGCGGCGCACGAGAGGGGTGGGGGAGCGCTGCACCCGCTCGAGGATCTCGGTTCTCCGCGCGGCGTCCAGGCGACTGAAGCGTCGCCGGTGGCGGAGTACCGGGCTCCACTCCAGTGCCAACACGAGGAGGCGCAGCTGTCGCCGGAGGCGAGGCGGGCGGGAGCTCAGGGCCGCCTCGATCCGCGCCTCGACGTCCTGCCATCCCACAGTGTCCAGCCCAGCGGCGCCCGGGACGATCGTGGCGGCGAGCGAGCGAAAGGCGCGGCGCCCGGGTGGAATCGGCGGAGCCAGCGGAGGCGAGGTCACGTCGCAAACGATAGAGAGCCGCCGGAGGGGGGAGCAAGGCGGTGCCGAGGTGGTAGGATCAATCGGACGCCGAGAGGACTGCTGAGCCGAGTGCCACACGGAGGAGCGAATGGAAGCGCCGCTTTTTCAGGTCGACGCGTTCACCGACCGAATCTTCGCCGGTAATCCGGCGGCAGTCTGCCTGCTCCCGCGGTGGCCGGATGCGGGAGCCATGCAAGCGATCGCCTCCGAGAACAACCTCTCCGAGACGGCTTTCCTGGTCGGCGCCGGCTCCGAGTACGAGCTCCGCTGGTTCACGCCGGTCTCCGAAGTTGATCTGTGCGGGCACGCCACGCTCGCCTCGGCCTTCGTGCTGTTCGAGCACTTCGGCCTCGACGGCGCCGTGACGTTCGACACCCGGAAGGGGAAGCTCTCGGTCCGGCGAGACGAGGAGGGGCTCCTGCGGATGGATTTCCCGGCGCTCCCGGCCGAGCCCGCGGACCCGCCCGAGGGCATGCTGGAAGGGTTGGGTGGCTCACCGACCGATGTCCTGCTGGCGGATGATTATCTGGTCCGCTATTCGGAAGAGCGTGAGGTGCGCGCGGTGGATCCCGATTTCGCCGCCCTCGGCGGCCTCGAGGCCCGCGGCGTCATCGTGACGGCGCCCGGTGACACCGTGGACTTCGTGTCCCGCTTTTTCGCGCCCGATTTCGGCATCCCGGAGGACCCGGTCACGGGCTCGGCTCACTGCACGCTCACGCCTTACTGGGCAGAGCACCTCGGCAAGAATCGCCTGCACGCGCGCCAGGTCTCCCGGAGGGGTGGGGAGCTCTGGTGCGAGCTCAAAGGAGACAGGGTGGAGATCTCGGGTAACGCCGTTCTCTACCTTTCAGGCTCGATCCGCTTCTGAGCGACGGTGCGCGGCCCGCTACGCCTCTGAGCCGTCAGGTAGCCTGACGGCGTTCAGCCCAGGACGCCCACGAAGCTCGATGGATCGACCCGGTAGCCGGGGAAGACTCGCTCGAGCTTTTCCGCGCCCAGGTGTCCGCTCACGACTTCTGCGAACACGTCCCGGAAATCGGTGGTGATCGCCAGGTCGCGTCCCTCGTACAGCTGCTCGCGCTCCAGACCCGGCCAGCTCCCGAGCACGCGGCCGCCCGCTGTCGCTCCCCCGAGTACCAGCATGCAATTCCCGTGGCCGTGGTCCGTTCCGCCCGAGCCGTTCTCCGCCGCGGTACGGCCGAACTCCGACATCGTGACGACGATGACATCCTCGATCCGATCGCCCAGGTCGTCATGGAACGCCCGGATGCCGCTCCCGAGCTCCGTTAGACGGTTGGCCAGTTGCCCCTGGGCACCACCCTGCGCCAGGTGCGTGTCCCAGCCGCCGATGTCCGTGAACGCCACCTCCAGCCCCACGTCGGCCTTGATCAACTGGGCGATCTGCTGCAGTGAGCGGCCGAAGTTGCCCCGGGGGTAATCGACGCCGGCCCGCGGACGATACTGGAGCGGATCGGTTCGACGGATGAGCTCGATCGCCTCGAAGGAATCGCCGGCCGCGCCGGCGATGAGGTCGTTCTCCTCGCTTCTGTACATCCGCTCGAACACCGATTCGAGCTCCGGGCTGCGGCCGCCGGCGATCCCGAAGCGCTCCAGATCCGCGATCGTGACCGTCGGATAGGAGCCCCTAAGCGCCCGCGGCATCTCCGTCCCCATCGCCACGCCCCGCAACGGGGATGAGTCGGCCATGCCCACCTGACCGCTCGCGTGATCCGCGCTGTGGGCGGCCCCGTCCGCCAGCGTCCGACCCGCGCACGAACAGGCGTTCTCGGTCAGCAGGCGATTCATCCACCCGTCGCGCGTCGTCTTGACCCCCGGCGTTCCCGACTCCATGAAGTCCTGCGCGTCGAAGTGCGAGCGCGTCGGATGCGGCGAGCCGGAGGCGTGCAGGATCGCCAGCTCGCCCTCCCGATAGAGGTCGTGAAGGCTCCGGAGCGACGGATGAAGCCCGAAAAACCCGTCCAGGTCGATCACCGACGCACCGTCTCCCCGAGATGGCTGCGGCACGGCGATCGAGCGGCGAACGCGGTAATAGGCCTTCTCTTCGAAGGGCACGACCATGTTGAGTCCATCCACCGCGCCGCGCTGGAAGATGAAGACGACCGTCTTCTGGCGGCCGATGGATCGGGTCTCGGCCAGCAAGGTCCGGGTCAGAAAAGCGGGGGGCAGACCGATGGCCACGAAGCCCACCGCCCCCTGCTTGAGGAAGATCCGTCGGTTGATCGGTCGCATCACGGCCTCCTTACGGCTTTCTCGCCGCTCAGCACGGCTCATCTGCCGCTCAGCGGTGCTGGAACTCGGGTGATCCGAGCGCGAGACCGAGGGCGAGCTCGCTGGGGCCGGCTCCACGGCGCAGCTCGGCCAGGGCCCCCTCCAGGCCCGCGAAATCGCTCCGCATCTCCGTCTGGATCACGTCCTGCAGCGCGGAGGTCTCCGCTCCGGGCAGCAGATCGGCGAGCATCCGATCCACCGGCTGCCGAGACAGGGATCCGGGGATCCGGACGTTCTGGATACCCCCCGTCGCCATCGCTAGGCCGAGGTTCATCCGCTGCAGGAGCGCCGCCCCGCTCGCCCATTCCTCGGACTCCGCCGGATAGCCGGTCGGCGGGGACGACATGTAGGGTATCTGGTCCAGGGCGCGCAGCTGCTCCGCCAATCCTCGTGAGGGGCCGAACTCGGCCCCCGTCACCCTCAGCGCGCTCGCGACGAGCTCGAACGGGGTCTTCAGCTTCGCGCCCATGATGGCCGGATCGTGGAAGCGCTCCGACGTGAACAGGGCTCGCGTGACCTCGCGCAAGTCGCCGCGGGTCTCGAGGAAGACCGCTCCGCGGGTCTCGAGGAAGACCGCTGCCAGCTCATCCACGAGCGCCGGAGGCGGATCGTCCGCGACGAAGGCCTGCGCCAGCTTGGTCGCGACGTGCCTGGCGGTCGACGGGTGCACGGCCAGCATCCGGAGCACGTCGAGCCCGTCCTCGATCCCCCTTCCTGCGGGAAGGGTTCGTCCGAGCACCGTCTTCTCGCCCGGATCGTGCCACTCGGCCCGGAAGAGGAACTCACCGGCCGCCGTGCTGGCGTCTGAGCTCATCCCCCTGCCGCCACGGTTTCTGCCGTCGCTGTCTCTGCTGCCGTCGCGGCCGGGCAGCTGCATCGTCCAGCCGGTGAAGGCGCGCGCCACCTCGATCACGTCCTCCTGGGTGTATCCGCCGTCGACGCCGAGCGTGTGAAGTTCCAGAAGCTCCCGGGCGTAGTTCTCGTTGAGGCCCCGTTCGCGGCCGGCTTGCCGCTTCATGGCCTCCTCGATCCGGGCGATCTGTTCCTTCGGCACGCCGCGCATCCGAAGCACGACCTCGCGCTCCTGCGCCGACATGTTCTGGAAACGGGAGCGAGCCCTCTGCTGCTGAGCCCCTCGCGGGTTCAGCGAGTCCGGCACCTGGCTCTGCCAGTTGTCCAGGTACACGAGCATCGCGGGGTGCGAGGCGGTGGCGATGAGCATGTCCTCGAACTCGCCGAACACATAGGGCCGTATCGCCTCGCGCTCGTAGTCGCCGATGAGCCAGCGGTCCGGCCCTTTGGCGAAGAAGACGTTGAAGTGATTGAACCAGAAGTCGGTCATCACCTCCTCGAGCTGGCGTTCCGAGTCCACCGCTCGCACCAGCTTGGCGCCGGCGAGGTCGAAGAGGATCCGGTTCGGGCTCTGGATGCCGAGCTCTCGGCGCATGCGCCGCATCTCCTGGCGGGAGAGGGAGTCGGGGTTGCCCAGTTTGGCCCGAGCGACTTGAGGAGGTGGGTAAGCCGCGTAAAGCTCCGAGACCGTCATCTCGGCGGCCGGGAAGGTCCTCAGCCGCTCCTCGAGCGCGGAATCGTTCATTCGTTCCGGTGAGAGCTGACGCTCGAGCCACGCCTCGGGGCCGAGGTCCAAAGCCTCGGCCAGATCCTGCGGGCGCACGCCGTAGGTGGCTCGCCGCAGGAGATGGAGCGCTCGGGCCGTGTCGTCCGCCGCTCCTTGCGGTGTCGACGCCTGCGCCAAGACCGCGGGAGCGGCAAGCGTGGTGAGGATTACGGCGACCACGAACGCTCTCGCGAGCTTTCTCGGACCCCAGGCCCGGCTCCCCGCAGTGTCTGCTGTCCTCATCCTCCGACCTCTCCTGCCTGCACCCTTCCACACGCGGCCGCGGTCACCTCAACGGCCGGTCTCCGTTCGTGGTGACGCGGAGGATTGGAGCTTCGTTAACCGGTCCGGCCGGTCAGGGGGCTCGAACCAGCTTCACGACGCGCCCGTTATCGGAGAGGATGTACAGCTCTCCCGCTGCATCCCGGCCGAAGGAGAGCACGGACCCCAGGCCTCCAACGTCCCACTCCATCTGCTCGGTGGCGTCCGCGCCATCGAAGCGGAAGCTGCGTAGGAAACCCGTGCAGAAGTCGGAGTAGAAGTAGTGGCCGACGACCTCCGGGAGCGCGCTCCCGCGGTACACGAAGCCACCCGTCACCGAGCAGCCCTCGTTGTGACCGTACTCCAGGACGGGGAGCACCAGGCCCGTGTCGTCGCACCCGCCGCCCCCGAAGCAGCTGCTGCCTTCCATGATGCTCCAGCCGTAGTTGAGGCCGCTCTCGTCCCCGCCGACGGCGTTGACCTCCTCACGGCTGGACTGCCCGACGTCCGCTATGTAGAGCGTTCCGGCCGCCGGGTCGAAGGCGATGCGCCACGGGTTCCGGAGTCCGATCGCCCAGATCTCGTTCCCGAACGGGTTGTCCCCCGGGATCGCGTACGGAAGTCCGCCGTCGACGTCCAACCGCAGCAGCGAGCCCAGCAAGGTGCCTGCGTTCTGCCCGTTGTTGAACGGGTCGCCGGCGCTGCCTCCGTCTCCGAGCGCCACGTACAGCATGCCGTCGGGCCCGAAGAGGATGTGGCCGCCGTTGTGGTTCGAGCGCGGCTGGGGGACGCCGAGGATCGGCACCGTCGAGTCGGCATCCGCGATGTCCGGGTCGGCGCTCACAGCGTACCGCTCGACGCGGGTGTCCCCGTCGTTCCCCGTATAATTGACGTAGAACCGCCCGTTCGCACCGTAATCGGGGTGGAAGGCCATGCTCAGCAGGCCCTGCTCGTTGCCGCCGCTCACCTTCGAGGAGAGATCGAGGAACGGTGTGGCCAGCACGACCCCGTCCTTCACGATTCGAATCCGCCCGGTCTGCTCCACGATGAACAGTCGGTCGTCACCGGCGGGCGTGGTCAGGTAGAGGGGCTTGGTGAGGCCCGTGGCGACGGTCTCGGTGGCTAGTGAGAACTCGCCCGAGGGAGGAGGTGGGGGCGGCGCGGGTGGTGGAACCGGTGGAGGTGCCGGATTGGTGCCCGTGTCGGATGTGCATGCCGAGAGGGCCAGCAGCATGGCGACGGTGGCGGCTACCGGGCGGAGGACACGGCTCAACCCACTTGCTCGGGCGGGGAAGGCTGACATTCGTAAGCCCTTGTGGTTCAATATGTTAGCTTCATCATGTGGCCGCCCAGGCTTGGAAGCGTTACGCGACGGCGCGGCCGAATGTGCCGGCTGAAGAGACGAGCTGGATCTGCCGGGCGTCACGATTCACGTCCTGCAGCCGTTTCTTCGGGAGAGCGGGAATGGTGATGCGCCGCGACGGCGCCTGACGAAGGCCGCACGACACCTGCGTGCCCACCATACCCCACCGTTTGTTGACAAAGCGTGCCTCACGCCACAGGATTTTCCAAGTTTTCGTGGGGAGCGGAATGGTCGGGAGACCGCGAACGGCTGCCGCTTCGGGGTGGATGGGAATCGACGCAGTTCACTGTCGCGGTTGGGAGGGGCCCCATGAGGAAGCTCAGTTTGCTCACCACCCTACTAGTCCTCTCCTTCACGACGACCGGATTTGCCCAGGAGCTGCAGCGGACCATTACGGGGCAGGTTACGGACGACGTGACGGGAGAAGCGATCTCCTTCCCTCAGATCACGGTGGGGGGAACGGCGGCCATGGGTCAGGCAAGAACGACCACTTTGATCGGGATCGTGGGAGGCGAAGACGGGCGGTTCGCGTTAGAGGTGCCGGCCTCCCAGGTAATACTCACCGTCCAGCGGATCGGCTACCGGACCGCGAACGTCACCGTACCGGCCGATCAAGCAGTCGTGGACATCACCTTGACGGTGGACTACCTGAGGGTTGAGGAGCTCGTCGTGACGGGCCGCGCCACCGAGACAAGGCGCGTGAACCTGGCTAACTCGGTGGGCACCATCGACGGAACGGAGATCAACCAGGTCCCGCAGGAGACCATCGACAAGGCGATCGCTGGCCGGGTCGCGGGCGCCGTGATCTCGTCCAACTCGGGAGCGCCCGGCGGCGGTCTCCAGCTCAACATCCGGGGATCCGCCTCGATCAACGCGGGTGCCGAGCCGCTCTACGTGGTGGACGGGGTGATCGCGAGCAACGTCTCGATCCCATCCAATCAGGTCGTGCTTACGGAGTCCCAGGGCGGCTCGAACCCGAACCCCAACCAGGACAACCTTCAAAACCGGATCGCCGACCTCAACCCGGAGGACATCGAGACGATCGAGGTGCTGAAGGGTGCCTCGGCGGCGGCGATCTACGGATCCAAGGCCGCGAACGGGGTCGTGATCATCACGACCAAGAGGGGCCAGGGACCGAACACGGTGCGGCTGGCCTTCCAGGGCGGGGCATTCGACCTCGCCAACACGATGGGATTCCGGGAGTTCCAGTCGCCGGAAGAGGCTATCGACACGAGAGGCGCCACTGCCGCCGACTTCTGCACCAGCAGTCCCTGCCCCGTGTTCGACAACGAGCAGGCGCTGGCGGGCCGCAACGCCTTCTCCTGGCAGGGCGACATCCAGGTGAGCGGTGGCCAGCCCGGCGGCACCACCTACTTCGGCTCGGGCCAGTGGCGCGATGACGAGGGCATCATCCGCAACAGCGGCTTCGAGCGGCAGTCGGGCCGCCTGAATGTGAACACGGTTGTCGGCGGCGTGGCCGACTTCAGCTTCAGCACGAACCTGATCCGCACCAACGCGCGCCGCGGGCTGACGAACAACGACAACGCGAACGTCAGCTACTACATGGTGCTGCCGTTTATCCCGAACTTCGTCGACCTGGCAGCCACCGATCTGGGGGACGGGAACTTCGAGCCGGCCCCATTCTCCGGGAACGGAAGCAACCCGCTACAGACCGCCGAGCTCCTGGAGAACGACGAGACGGTGTGGCGCCTGATCGGCTCGATGAACATGGACCTGTCCCTGGTCAACAACGAGAAGGACCGCTTCGATATCATCGCGCCTGTCGGCGTGGATTTCTTCAACCAGTCGAACCGGATCTTCTCGCCGCCCGCGCTGTTCTGGGAATCCGTGGACGGGTTGCCGGGCACCGCGCTCGACGGCTCGTCGGACGGCCTCAGCATCAACGTGGGCGCCAACGGCGTCTGGACACACCAGTTCTCGGGCAGCGCGCTCACGACGTCCGTCGGGCTGGGCTACGAGTTCCGCGACCTGAAGATCAACCGGATCATTGGGAAGGACCTGACCGCGGGCAAGAACAAGACCGACGCCGCCGTGCAGGTCAGCATCCAGGAGCAGCGGGCGAAGGTCGAGGACTTCGGCTTCTACATCCAGGAGGAGTGGATCGGCCTCGACGACAGACTGCTGCTCACCGGTATGGTGCGGTTCGACCAGAGCAGCTCGCAGGGTGACCCCGGCGAGCTGTTCATCTTCCCGAAGGGTGCCGCTTCCTACCGGATCTTCGACGGAAGCAATCCGGATAACTTCTTCAGCGAGCTCAAGTTCCGCGCCGCGTACGGCCAGACCGGCAACCAGCCGCTCTGCGACGTGCGCACCGGGTGCCAGAAGTTCACCAGCCTCCGCCTCGACACGAACCTCGAGGGGCAGGCCGGCCTGCTGCTCGAGGGCACGGCGGGATCGACGACCCTCGCTCCAGAGCGCGTCACCGAGTTCGAGGTCGGGTTCGACATCAGCGGTCTGAACGACCGGCTCACGCTCCAGCTGACCGGCTACCGACAGGACATCAAGAACATCATCCTCTCGCGAACCCTGGCCCCGTCGACGGGCTTTGTGGACCAGATCTCGAACGGAGCGCATCTCCGGAACACGGGTTTCGAGGCGACGGTCGGCTGGACGCCCTTCGTGTCGAGCGGCTTCACCTGGCTGTCGAGGACAATCTTCTACCTGAACCGAAGCAAGGTGGTGGATCTCCAGGGCCTTCCGCCGTTCGAGCACTCAATCGGCTTCGGCCTGATCCTGGGCGGCTTCATGATCCAGGAGGATCAGTCCCTGACCCAGATGGTGGGAGCAGACGTGACGTGCACCGGCAACCCGGAGATCGATTCGCAGAACCCCGTGGAGAATACGGAGTGCATGGTGTCGGCCGAATTCGGGGGCACCGGTATCGCGGGAGCGCGCAACACCGGCAACTCGGAGCCGGACTGGCTGATGTCGTTCGTCAACGACTTCACGATCGCCAGGAACCTGAACCTCTACACGATGTTCGAGTGGAGGTACGGCATGTCGGTGACCAACCTGACCCTGCTGCTCGCGGACCTCGGCCAGAACTCCGCGGACTTCGTGACGCAGGGACGTGAGCCCGGCGACGTGCGCGACTGCTATCCCGACTGCTTCGGAGAGGAGCGCGTGGTCGAGTTCCTGGCGGCCGGGTTCCCGTGGACGGAGAGGGCGTCGTTCTTCAAGGCGCGCGACATCTCGCTCACCTACACCCTGCCATCTAAGTGGGCCAGCGCCTTCTTCAGCTCGAATCAGATTCGCTTCCGGTTGTCGATGCGCAACCTGTTTACGATCACCCCGTACTCGGGGCTCGATCCCGAGGTGAGCAACTTCGGCAACACGAACGTCGGAAGGGCCCAGGACGTGGCGCCCTACCCGCCGAGCCGGAGCGTGTGGCTCGGCTTCGACATCAGCCTGTAGCCCGCTCGTGGAGTGGAGAAGCGAAAGAATCGGCCTATTCCAAGGAGAAATGGAGCGATGCGAAGAATAAGCTTCCTGGTCCTCGCCGGCGGGCTTCTGCTGGGGGGGATGACCAGTTGTAAAAACCTGACGTCGCCGAACTTCAACTTCGCCGACCTTCAGGACCTCGTCGAGAACCCGACGCCTACCGGTCTGTTTCAGGCGGCGACAGGGATGCTGATCAGCTGGCGCGACTATGTGACGGCCAACAACAACGACCTCTACCCGCAGCTTGGGCTGCTAGGCCGCGAGTCCTACACGCTGGACATCGCGGACCCGCGGTTCGAGGCGGAGATGCTGAGCGCTCAGCTCAGCCAGGACAGCCCCGCGTTCGGCGGCAACCATTGGGCGGATCCGTACGAGAACCTGCGCGTGGCGGACATCATCCTCAGCGGGATCCCGAACTCGACGCCGCAGCTCTCCGCCGGTGACCAGAACTGGCTGGAAGGGTTCGTAAAGACGATCATGGCGGTCGCCCTCATGGACATCGTGTTGCTCCGCGACAGCAATTGCGGCTGCGCGATCACGGTATCCGCAGACCTCACTGAGCCGGCCCCGAACGTAAGCGCGGACCAGGTGTGGGCGGAGATCATTCGGCTGCTGGATGAGGCGGCGGGGGATCTGGCGTCCGCCAGCGGGACGTCGCCTTTCTCTCTCTCGACGGGATTCGACGGGATTCCAGGCGTCGTGCAGGTGGGTTTCTTCCGCACGGCGGAGGGCTTTCTCCAGTTCAACCGAGCCCTCCGGGCCCGGGTGGCGATGTACCGCCAGGACTGGAGCGGCATGCTCACGGCGCTGAACGGGTCGTTCATCAGCGACAACCCCATTTCGCTGGATTTGGGCATCTACCACGTCTTCACCCAGCAGTCGGGCGACGCCACGAACGGGTTGGCCGAGTTCGGGGATGACCCGAACATGCGGGCTCATCCAGCCTACAAGGCGGATGTGGAGCTGAAGGTGGACGGGAGCCCGGATGACCGTTTCAGCCGGAAAACGCGTCCGATCGGAAACCGGGAGGGGGGATACCAGGCGAGGGTCTGCCTCGGCGACCCGAGCGCCCCACCATGGCCGCCGGACAACAGCTACGTGACCGACCCGGGCGGTGGCGCCGGCGCCCGCCAGTGCGACGTCGGATTCGACATTTATCCGACCGTAACGACAGCGGCCTCGATCATCCGCAACGAAGAGCTGCTGTTGATGCGGGCCGAGGCCAACATCCAGCTCGGCAACCTGGGCGCCGCCCAGTCCGACATCAACCTCGTGCGAAGCGCGAGCGGGGGGTTGGAGCCGGTCACACTCACGGCCGGAAACGCGATCGACCAGCTGCTGTACGAGCGGCAGTTCTCGCTCTGGTGGGAGGGCCACCGCTGGCTTGACATGCGGCGCTACGACCGGCTGAACGAGCTTCCGATCGACAACCCGGGCAACCCGAATCCCGGGGTGGCGAGCATCTACCCGATTCCGCGCGAGGAGGTGGACGCGCGGTAGTAGCGCCGTCCCCTATCTCTGTGTAGGGAAAAGAGCCAGCGGCCTTCGGGCCGCTGGCTCTCTTGCAGTTCCTCTTCCGGTTCGTCCAAGCCTCGAGCTGGACTATCGGCTCAGGACCCTCAGGCGTGCTCCTTCTCGCGGCCCCTGCGAAGCGCGTCCTCGGCGACCCGCCGGGCGCCGTGCACCGGGGACTCTCCGCGCTGGCCGGCTTCCGAGAAGATGAGATCGAGCGTGTTCTCGATCTCCCGCACCCGCTCGCGCATGGCCTCCTCGTCCGAGTCGCCCAGGTGCATCATGCCGAAGGCGATCGCGCCACCTGCGTTGACCACGTAGTCGGGGGCGTAGAGGACCCCCCGCTCGTGCAGCAGCTCGGCGTCCTCCGCCCGATCCAGCTGGTTGTTGGCGGAGCCGGCGACGATGTGGCAGGCAAGCTGGGGGATCGTCTCCCGGTTGAGGATCGCGCCAACGGCGCAGGGGGCGAAGACGTCGCACGGCGTCGTGTATGTCTCGGAGACGGGAATCGCCCGCCCGCCGAGCTCTGAGGCGAGTTCCTGCGCGAGGTTGTCATCGATGTCGGAGATGAGAACCTCGGCGCCGGCTTCGGCCAACATCCCGGCGAGCGGCGCGCCCACGTCTCCGGCGCCCTGGATGAGCACCGACTTGCCTGCCGGGTCGGGGCTTCCATCGACGACCTTGAGGCTCGACCGGATCCCGGCGAACACACCAAGCGCCGTATAAGGGCCCGGATCGGCGGTCCCGGATCCCGAGACGCCGTGTCCCATGACGTACTGTGATGCCTCCGCCAGGACGTCCATGTCCTCGGGCGTAGTGCCCAGGTCCACGCCCGTGGCGTAGCCGCCGTGTAGCGACTCGAGCAGGCGGCCGAACCGGCGGAGCAATCCCTGCTTCTCTTCGCCCTCCATAGGCCCCGGAATCGCCAGCACGGACTTTCCACCGCCGAACGGAAAATCGATCGCGGCCCACTTGTAGGTCATGCCCTGCGCGAGCCGCATCGCGTCCCGGGCGCCGTCCTCGGGTGTCGGATACGGCTTCATCCGGCAGCCGCCCACCATCGGGCCCAACGTCGCGTCATGGAGGGCGATGAACATCCATGTGCCCGTATCTTGGTCGTAGCCCTGGACCACCCCCAGGCCGTTCCATTCCGTCAGTAGCTTCCTCATCCCGTCCTTCATCCCGTCATCACCTCGCGATCTCGGTTCCGTGATCAGTCGGCTGTCCACTCCCCTCGTGGCCCGCTCCCCAAGTACGTCGCCACAAACCTAACCGCCTCGGCCTCCGCCCAGAAGAATGGCGTCAGCGGCGTTGCCCCGCCGACAAAACCGACGTGCCCGCCGCGCTCCACGAACCCGGCCTGGAGCCACGGATTCTCCCGCACAGCGCTGTTCTCCTCTGTAGATGCGGGGTGGAAGGGATCGTCCTTCGCCTGGAGCAGTAGCGTCGGAACCCTGATGGCGGCGAGATGGCTCAGCGAGCTGGATCGCTCGTAGTAGTCCGCCGCGCTCAGGAAACCGTGAAGGGGTGCCGTGACGACCTCGTCGAAGTCACGTAAGGTGCGAGCCTCGAGCGCCGCGGCAGGATCGTAGGAGAGGGGTCCGTTTTCCGCTTTCGCGCGAACCCCGTCCCGCAACGATCGGAGGAAGAAGCGGGTGTAGAGGAGACCCATGCCACGCTCCATTCTCGCCGTTGCGGCTGCGAGATCGAAGGGCACCGAGATCCCCGCGGCCGCCGCCAGCCGTGGGCTGTCCTCGGCGCCCTTCTCGCCGAGATACTTGAGGAGCACGTTGCCGCCCAGCGAGAACCCGATCGCAGCGAGCGGTGCCTTCGGGGTGCGCTCGTGCAACACGCTCAGGATGAAGTCGAGATCGCCCGTCTCACCGGCGTGATACGTCCGGGGCCGCTGATTCGGCGACCCGCTCCTGCCGCGAAAGTTCAGCGCCGCTGCTCGAAGCCCGTGTCGCCCGCACGACCGGGCTGCCTCCACCATGTATCCGGACTCCGAGCACCCCTCCAGTCCGTGCAGCAGCATGACGATGGGCGCGGAATCCCTAGATCCCCCGGAGAGCGGCTCGCTGAAGTCCACGTCCAGGAAATCCCCGTCCGGTGTCGTGAATCTCTCCCGTATCCATGAAGGACCCTCCAACCGCCGCAGCGCGCGTCCACCGATCGTCTGGCCGTGGGCTCCCGGCAGCCACCAGGCGGGTCGGAAGGGTCGGAGCGAGAACTGTCGTCGAGAAGTGTTCAAGTTGGCGGTCCGTTTGGTATGTTTGTCGGCCAGGTAATTCGGGCGCGTGAATCTCGGCCAGGAAAGTTGCGGAATAGGGGAGAGATGTCGAGCCGACGGCTGCTACACTACGACCGGATCGAGGCCGCTGGACGGGATGGGAGCGACGGATATCCGGTTGACGAGGGGGCGTCGCCCGCTCCTCCGTGGCTGTACGTGCTGCACGGCATCTTCGGAACCGGAAGGAACTGGCGCAGCATCGCCAGCAGGGTCGTCCGGGCCCGTCCGCCTTGGGGAGCCCTGCTGATCGATCTTCGCATGCACGGAGAATCACAGGGCTTCGAGCCGCCCCACACACTGGATGCCTGCGCCGCGGACCTGGAGGCGCTCGCCGAAGAGACCGCTCTCCCTCCGGCCGCCGTGTTGGGGCACTCCTTCGGCGGCAAGGTCGCTCTCTCCTACCTCTCCCGAGCCGCGGCCAGGGATTCGGCCAGGGGTGAGGTGCCATGCCAGGTATGGATCATGGACTCCACTCCGTCCGCCAGGGACGCGGTGGGCGATGCGGAGCGGATGCTTGGGGCCGTGCGTTCACCCCCGACGCGGTTCTCCTCCCGTGCCACGGCGATCGACCACCTGAAAGAGGCCGGCTTCCCCGATCGGGTCGCCAACTGGATGTCGGCGAACCTGGCGCGATCGGAAACGGGCTACAGGTGGAAGCTCGATTTCGACGCCCTCGAGCTCCTGCTGCACGATTTCTTCCGCCTCGACATGTGGCCCATCGTGGAGGATCCTCCCCCGGGAACCGAGCTCCACTTCGTCAAGGCCACGAGGTCGAACGTCATGAGGGAGGGGGAAGCGGAACGCATCCGGACGATCGGTCGCGCCCGACCCGTCCACCTGCACGAGGTCGAGGGGGGGCACTGGCTGAACGCCGACAATCCGGACGCCGTCCTTGCTCTCCTGGACCGGTACCTGCGGTACTTCTGAGACGGTACACTTAAAAGACCTCGAACCATCCGCCGGGCCGGCGGATCGGTCCGCGTGCCAGCCTCGCCGCCGCGAAGGCGACTGCGCAACCGTCGTATCGGATATCCACCGCGCCGGAGAGGTTGGATCGACCCGTCGTGGCGCCACCGCCGGCATCCAGGCCAACGGCGACCGCGCCCGCCACGTCAAGGCGGCCCGAAACGGCCAGCGATCCGGCGATGAGGGCCAGTCCGCTCCATCGAAGCTCGCCCGCGACCGTGAGATCACCTTTGACGATGAGAGTGCCCCGGCCCGTGACGGTTCCGGTGATGGGAGGAGCGGAGGGAAAGGCATACGTCACCGGCCAGGCATCAGGATCGGTGGCCGGAGGAGGAGACCACGCCGCCAAGATCAGATGCTCCGGTTCCACGAACTCCTGTCGGCTGGCATTCCTCCAATCCACCCCGGAGGAGGACAGGGTGGCCCCGCTCGCTGGCAGACTCAGAAGGGGAGGACGACCCGAGAGGGCCGTCGTGTCGCCCAGGAATCCGCCCGGCGGCACCGCGAGCCCGGCGACCGCATCCGTGCCGGAGCATTCCCCGCCCCGGCTGTCCAGTCCCGAGATCTGCGCGGCGGGTCCCAACAGAGCGGTGTCTGCGGAAACGAACGCGGCCGTTGCCCGAAAGGGCAGTGGAGTGAGCACCAGCTGACCGACGGTCCTTCGCGCAGAACCCTCACGCCCCGGCTCGTAGGCGCCCTCTGCGACGAGCAAGCGGATCTCTCGAGCTGGATCCAACCGCAGAAGCCGGCGTGACTGCACCACGACTGTCCCCCCCTCGATCTCATAGGACCTCGTCGAGCTCGCGGCCGTGTCGGTCCCGATCGTAGCCAGGGCTTGGTTCAGGCCGGCCTCGGCCACAAAGAAGGACCGAACGGCGGCCGCGTGGTTCTCGGTGGTTCTGGAGTCCAGAAACGCTCGAAGAAAGCCGGACGCGGCGAGGGCGGAGGCAGCGAGGAGCACCAGCAGCACGACCGGGAGCGCGGTGCCTCTCCGATCCATCGCCGCTACCCGTATACCCTGCATACCGTTCCGTTCGCGATTACGTGGGGCGATCAATAACGACCCCAAGTTGCCGGCGATCCATCAACAGACGGTCAACCGTCCGCCGTATTCGGTCACGTGCGGGCATGCTATGTTGAAAAATGAGCAACTGGACATCGACGTGAGGAGGTAGGGTGATCACGGGACCGCCGAAGAGACGAGAGCGACGCGGAAGTTTCGGAGCGCTAATCGTAGGCGTCGGCGTACTTCTGCTCGGGCCGATGCTTCCGGCGTGCGCGAGCGTGGGAGGAGGCGCCTCGGATGATCCCGAGCTCGACGCGCTCACGCACGTGCCGGACTCCGTCTTCGTGGTCGTGAAGAACCGATATCGTCTGGATGTGAACATCTACGCCGTGTACATGTCTACCCGGCAATATCTGGGCATCGTCACTACGAACCGTACCTTGGAGTTCGCGATAAGAGGAAACATCGCCGTGGCCACCAACTTCCGTGTCCTGGCGGATCCGATCGGCGGCAGTGGGAGCTACGTGACGGACGCGATGTTGCTCAGGAAGGGAGATGTCGTCGAGGTGACGGTCCAGGACCCATTGGCCCAATCCTACTACAGCATCTACTGACCGCACCGGGCCGCCTCCTCAACAACCCGATCTCCTGCCATTTTGGCCTATCTCCGTGGTCTCGACTCGACGAGTCCAACCTCGGGCGCCGCCGCGACGACCGGCCGCCTGATCTGTCGATATCCTGCCACACACGGCCCTCTCGCCTCGGACGTATGAGTTGTTGTAAGCCGCTCTAATATACCGTGTTAGAGTGATCTGTGATCTTGGCCGCCTTTCTTGCTTGATTCAAGAGTCCGCGTGGCCGCGTTGCACGGCGCATTCGGCAGCGCTTAGTGGTAGAAGTGAGGTAGTCCTATAGCAGTAGAAGTGAGGTAGTCCCGCTCATGGCAGTCCGAACGAAGGATCCCAAGCCCCCTCTGGTATCACGGCGGGCGATCGTCGCGTTTCTGCTCCTGAGTGCAGTCGTCGCGACCGGTATGGTCTACGCGGCGAACGAGTACCTCGCGCCGGTAGAGGCTGGGGCACAGGAGCTCGCGTGCGTCCCGACCTGGGCGAACGGCTGCTCCAGCGTCGAGGTAGCCGTCTCAGACGACCAGCTCATGATCCATGTGCCCAACGGCGGCTTCCCGCGGACTGCATCTGAACGGAAGCGTGCGACGTCTCCGTTCCGCGCTTCGTCAGTTGGGAGCTCCGGCTCAGAGTCGCCTGCAACTCAGCCGATCGCCGCCGAGCTCATCTCGGCTCCGACAGGAGTGATGGCGGGTGGGCCGGCGCTGGCCGGGTTGAGGGTCCTATCGAGCACGACCGGAGGCGTGTGTGCATCGGCCGACACGCCCGGGTGCATCGACGTAACCGACCGGTGGTTGGCCGTGAGCGATACGACGGCCGAGCTCGAAGAAGACGACGATGACGATCCGTGCGTTGTGGACGACGATGACGAGGATGGCCAGCGCTCTTTGGAGCAACGGGCCGTTGCCGAGGACGACTCCTCCGATGTGGTTCCTTGCGCAGCCTTACTTCCCGCGGGTTCGACCGGCAGTCTGCTGAATCCGATCACCTTCCTTCTGCCCATCCCTCCGATCATCGGGATCCTCGCCGGGGGCGACAGCGATCCCGAGCCTACGCCTACCGAAACCACCCAGGGCGGTCTTGATGGCGGCGACGACGGTGGCAGCGACGGCGGCACCGGTGGCGGCAGCGACGGCGGCACCGATGGTGGCAGCGACGGCGGTACCGATGGTGGCAGCGACGGCGGGAGTGACGGCGGCACGACAGGTGGAGGCACCCGTAGCAGCGGCGGCGATGACGGCGGCACTGACGGTGGGAGCGATGGCGGCACTGACGGTGGGAGCGACGGCGGCACCGATGGTGGGAACGACGATGGTGGCACCGACGGTGGGAACGACGATGGTGGCACCGACGGCGGATATGGTTGGCCGACGGATGACGGCGGCGGGACTCCCCCGATGTCGGAGGTTCCCGAGCCCGTTAGCACGACGCTGATGGGCCTTGGCCTGGCGAGTTGGGCGGCTGCCCGGGCGCGTCAGCGCCGCAAGGGCTCCGAGATCGATCCCGGCGCGGCGGAAGACCCTCTGGACTGATCCGCGGTGACGGCTAGCTGCCCGCGGCTTCCTCGGCCAGCCACTCCTCAATGAGGGTCGCCAGCACTGCGAGGCTCACGGCACCGTTCTCCAGCACCCGATCGTGGAAGCACCTCGTTCTCCACGTTGTTCTCGGCGAGCAGCGTGTTCTCGAGCATGTACTCGATCGCTTGCTCTCGCGTCCAGCCGAAGGCGTGAATGCCGGTATCCACGACCAGCCGGCTCGCGCGCCAGGCGTCGAACGAAAGAACGCCGAGCCGGTCCTGATCGTCGGTATAGAGGCCCATCTCATCGGCCAGTCGCTCGGTGTATAGCGCCCACCCTTCGACGAACGCTGTGGCGCCCTGGTATTTCCGGAACTCCGGGATCTCCGTCAGCTCCTGTGCGATCGCCAGCTGGAGGTGGTGGCCGGGGATTCCCTCGTGGTACGCGAGGACCTCGGCGTCGTACCTCGGCCGGGTCTCCGGAGCGTAGGTGTTGATGAAGTAGGTGCCGGGTCGCGTTCCATCTGCGGCCGGCCTCCGGTAGTAGGCGATCGTCGTGAAGGGAGCCTCGTACTCCGGAATCTCCTGCACCACGATGGGAGTCTCGGGAAGGCGTCCGAACCATTGGGGAATCGCCGCCTGCGCCCGTGCCGTCGCCTCTTCCGCCTTCGCCTTGACCTCCTCGGCCGTCGAGAAATGCAGGGCCGGATCGGTGCGGAGCCTGCGCTGGATCTCGCTCACGTCCGAGGTACCGAACACCGGCTTGCCGAGCGTGGTCATCTCGGCACGGATCCGGGCATTCTCCTGGAGACCGATCTCGTGGATCTCCTCCGCCGTCAGGCCGAGCGTCGTGTAGGATTGCCGGAGGATCCGATAGCATTCTTCACCGCCCGCCAGCCCGACCATCCCCACCTGATCTCCCGTCCGGCCCGCCGGCAGAAGCTCTTCCTCGAAGAAACCCAGCAGACGTTCGAAGGCTGGCCGCACGCTCTCCCCGATAGCCGTCAGCAGCGCGGTTCCGAACGCCTCATGCTCCTTGTCCGACCACCCCTCTCGCCGCACCACGGCCGGCTCGGCGAGCGGCCATTCGGCGTCGGGCTTCTCCAGCTGCATCCGAAGCTGCTCGATCGCGTATTCGACGGAGAGCCGATTGGAGACTAGGCCATCCGCCAGACCGAGACGGAGGTTCTCAATGGTCTCGACGCGCTGAATGTCCGCGATGTTCAGGAGGCTCACCTGGGGTCCGCTGCGGTGGTCCACGCGCCACTCGGCGAGCCGGCAGACGCGACGGTCGAGATCATCCTGCAGCTCCTCCTCGAGCGCCAGGTAGCTGATCAGATCCTGTCCGGCCAGGCTCTCGCGCCCGATCGCCCGGAGTTCGGAGAGGAACGCCTCGATCGCCTCGTACCGCCGCTCCCGGCCCGTCGGCGTGATGTCGGCGAGGCGGTCATCGTAGCGGCGGTCGCCGATGCTGGTGGCCGATCTGGGACTCGCCTCCAGGTGCCACTCCCAATACCGCTCCCCGAGCGCCGCCAGGGCCTCCGAGCCAGAGGCGGCGTCGATACCGCGCTGTCCGTCCTGGCCAGGGCCATCGCCGGCGGTGCAGGCCGCGGAGAGGAGGGTGAGGGCGATCGGGAGGATCTTCAGGGCTGAGCGCATGTCGGACCTCCGAGTGGATGCGATGTGAAGTTAGTGTACCGGTACACTGGGCGGCGACTCGAAGGGCCAGCAAGGGAGGGACAGTCACGCTCCAGTCGCTCTGGCAGGATTCCCGGTCAGGCCGCAGACTGTTCCGGAGTTGAAACGAGGAGGATGGCGTGACCGAACCGTTCTATGTCTCTCGCGCGCAGGTATGGAAGGTCGAGGGTGTCCATCGAAGGGCCCGGCTCGAGACCGGGACCGAGTTCGACATGGGCGTTCATGGCTCGATCAAGGAACACTACCGGATCGAGGCTCAGGATCAGCCGCTCCCCGTCGATTACATGGTGGCCCTCACCGGCGGGTGAATGCTGGGAACGCTCAACGGCGCGCTGGAGGCGCGCGAGGTCAAGCTCGACCCGGAGGCGATGATGGCGGCCGTCACGGGCTTCAACGAGATCGTGGACCGAACCCCGGTGCTCACCCGGATCGAGATCGAATACCGGCTGCGCATCCCGGCGGGCACGCGGGATGTGGTCGACTGGGCTCTGGAACTCCACCAGTCCAAGTGTCCGACGGCGGTGACGCTGCGCGGTGCGGTCGAGGTCAGCTGGACGGCGGAGATCGAGGAGGAGGCTTCCCGGGCCTGAGCCCGAACGAGCTTTGACGGCCGTCCAGCACTGCCGTGCGTCTACTCTACGGCGGCCGGCGGCAGACGCGGCCGCTGCAGCCGCAGCCACAGGACGCCGCTCAACAGGACGACCCCGCCGGCATACTGCAGGATCGAGATTCTCTCTCCCAGGAGGAGCGAGGCCAGAAGGACCGTAAGGAGGGGCTCCACGGTCGCATACACGGCCGCCTGACCGGGCCCGATGTCCCGGATGCCGACGAGCAGCAGCGTGATCGGCACGGCCGTGGAGATCACGCCCATCAGACCCACCAGCAGGGCTCCACGAGGCCCACCGCCTAGCGCCAGACCTCCGAAAAGGACCGCGGCCAGCGCCGCGACGACGCCGGTCGCCAGTAGGCTGACGGCGGCCGCTCCATGGGCCGGCGCGTCTTGCAGGAGCGTCTTCCCCCAGAGGATGTAGATCGCTACGAAAGCCACGGCGACCAGGATCAGCAGGAGGCCGAGCGGGTCCGCTCGGCGCCCATCGAAGCCCACGATCAAGGCGCACCCGGAGATCGCGATCAAGGTGGCCAGCACTCGCGGTCGACTCAGCCGTTCACCGAGAAAGACGGCGGCCAGCACGATCACGACCGCCGGATAAGTGAAGAACACGAGCGAGGCAAGCGAGGCGGAGACCCACTGTAGCGCGGCGAGGTAGGCCGTCGCGTTCACGGCGTAAAGAACCCCCAGCGCGAGCAGGGAAGGCCAACGTGTCCGAGGTGGGACATGTCTCCGGGTCAGAGCGATGAGCAGCCAAAGCGCCGCCGTCGCCACCAGGAACCGCCAGGCGACCATCGGCAGCACCCGGACGCCCTCGGCGAGGGCG
>JBDHGL010000069.1:0-14982 GCA_039589875.1 Gemmatimonadota bacterium | reverse complement strand
GGTCGTGCGGGCGCCGGGCGGAGTGGCCGAGGACCGCTGGCCGCCCGTGTTTCCATAGATCTCGTTGTCGTAGCAGATGTAGATGATGTTGTCGTTGCGCTCCGCCGCCGCGGAAAGGGTGGCGATCCCGATGTCGTAGGTCCCGCCGTCACCGGCCCAGCAGATGACGTGGGCGGGCTCCTCGTTTAGGTCCCCGATGCTGGCAAGGCCGGCCGCCACGGCCGCCGACGAGGCGAATGTCGTGCAGACGGTGGGCACGCCGTAGCTCGTTGTCGGGAACGCGCCCGCGGTCACGGCCCCGCAGCAGGCCGGGATGGCGAGGGTGCAAGTGTTGCCGACCTCGTTGAGCGCCCGGCCGAGCATGGTGAGGCCGACGCTCATCCCGCAGCCGCCGCAGTTCGTGTTGCCGGGCCGAAGGAGGCAATCCTCCGTGCACGGTATCGGCGGGACAGCGATGCCTCCCGGCTCGCTCAGGCTTCCTGGTCCGCTCAGCCCGAGTTCCTCCTCGGTCTCGATTCCCATCCAGACTGGTTTTCCGGAGCGGTCACGCTTTGCCAGGTCGTCGAGGACCTGGTCGATCATCTCGGGCGTGACATCGCCACCGCAGATGCCCGTCAGATAGTCCTGGATCAGAAGGCCATCTCCATCGCCCTGGAACATGGCCCGCAGCTCCTGCCAGAAGAGCCCTCCGACACCGGCTGCATAGTTGCGGTCCAGCACGGCGATCCTCTGAGCGCTCCGGCAGGCCTCCCGGATGGCCGTCTCTGGGAAGGGACGAAACATCTTGATCTTGACTAGTCCGATCCTCTCTCCCGCCTCGCGCCGCCGCCGAACGACCTCGCGAGCCGTCGTGGCAATCGTTCCGGAGGCCACGAGCAACGTCTCCGCGTCGTCCGTGAACAGGGTCTGAACCGCGTCTCCGGGGTCACGCCCGAGCTCCTCGATGAACGCGTACCGGCACGCCTCGAAGGCGTCCGGCACACGGTCCATAGCCTCGTCGATCTCCAATCGCTGGGACATGGCGACGTCCGGCCACACGAGGCCGCCCAGGGTCGTCGGATCCTCGTGGCGCAGCCGGTGAGGCAGATCCAGCTCCGGAAGGTATCGATCCACCTCATCCTGCGGCGGGAGCTGCGTGCCCATCTGGGTGTGCGACAGGATGAACGCGTCCATCGCCACGAGGGCCGGCAGAAGGATCTTCTGCTCCTCCGCCAGACGGAACGCCAAGAGGGTGGTGTCCAGCACTTCCTGCGCATCCTCGCAGTAGAACTGGATCCAGGGGAAGTCCCTCAGCATCAGGGTGTCGCCCTGGTCGGCCCAGATGTTCCAGGGCGGCCCCAGTGTCCGGTTGACCGCGACCATGACGATCGGCAGCCGGTAGAAGCCGGCCACCATGATGTTTTCGACCATGTAGGCGATCCCGTTCGATGAGCTGGCGGTGAAAGCACGCGCGCCGGCCAGGGAGGCGCCGATCGACACGGCCATCGCGCTGTGCTCGCTCTCGACCGGCACGACGCGGGTCTTGCTGAACGGGAACTTCGCCACGTACTCGACGATCTCGGTCTGCGGTGTGATCGGGTAGATCCCGCAGGCCGCGCCGCGGGCGTTCCGGTTGGCCTCGGCGGCGGTGCTGAGTGCGTAGCCGGCGGCATGGTTCCCCGTGACGAGCTCGGCAGGCATCGGCCTCTCCTTACAGGTGACTCATGAGGATCACGTTGCGCGGACACTCCGTCACGCAGACGCCGCAGCCCTTGCAGTACGAGTAGTCGAACACGAGGTCGTGGCCCACGCGCTTGAGCACTCCCTCCGGACAGTAGGTGATGCAGAGGTCGCACTCGTTGCACACTCCGCAGGAGAGGCAGCGCTGCGCCTCGGCCGCATCCGTCAGCCCCGTGTGGATCTCGTCGAACGTCGTGCGCCGAACGCCCGGCGCGAGCTCCTCGCCCTCCGAGGATGTCTGGCGCTCGAACAGGTGGAGCCTCATCGCGTCGGCTCGAATCACCTCGTCATGCCAGACATCCACGTCTCGACGCGATTCGGCGTGCTCGGTGATCGGCAGATGCTCACCGCTCAGCGCGGTGTGGATCTGAAACGCCGACCGGCGCCCGCTGCCGATCGCGCCCGCGACCGTGCCGTCGTTCGTGGCCAGATCGCCGACCGCGAAAACCGGAGTCTCCAGCAGCCCAAGCAGCTTCTCACCTTCCCGGACCTCCGTGCCCTCCGGGAAAACGCTCATGTCCGGCGATTGACCGAGGGCGAGGATGATGCGGTGGCAGGCGATCTCGAAATCGGAGCCCTCGATCTCCACGGGCCGCCGACGCCCCGACTCGTCCGGCTCTCCGAGCTCCATGCGGCGGCAGGTGATGCGGTAGGTTCGCTTTCCGTTGCCGCGAGCGCCGTCGGGCCGAAGCGAGATCGGCTGGGTGAGGAAGTCTATCGGCACGCCCTCTTCGAGCGCCTCGTCGATCTCCTCCTTGATCGCCGGCATCTCCGTCCGCGTGCGGCGGTACACGACCCGAACGCTGTTCGCTCCTAGGCGGAGCGCCGAGCGCGCCGCATCCATCGCCGTGTTTCCGCCCCCGACCACGACCACGTCCTCCCCGTCCACCCTGACGTCGTTGCGGTGGGAGCGATCCAGGAAGTCGATGCCTTGCTCGACCGCTTCGCTGTCACCGGTTCCGAGCCTCAAAGCTCGGAGCTCCTGGAGGCCGGTAGCGACGAGCACGGCATCGAAGCCGCGGGCGAGATCGAGAAGGGCCTGTCGATCGATCGAGTGCTGCGTGAAGACTTGCACGCCGAGGCCCCGGATTCGGCCGATCTCCCGGTCCAGCACGTCTTCGGGTAGGCGGAACTGGGGGATGCCCGCCCGCAGGAGACCTCCGATCTCGGTCCCGGACTCGTAGACCGTCACGTCGTAGCCGAGACGGGCGAGCTGCCAGGCCGCCGAGAGGCCGCCAGGTCCCGATCCCACGATCGCGACCTGCTCGCTGCGCTTGGCTTCGGGAGCCATCTCGGCGCGCCCGTGATCGCCCGCGAATCTCTCCAGCTGACGGACGTTCACGGCGCCATCCAACTCGATGCGGTTGCAGGTGTCCATGCACGGAGCGGGGCAGACGCGGCCGCAGGTTGCCGGGAAAGGGGTCGTCCGGAGAAGGATCTCCAGGGCGAGGTCGGCATCGTCCGCTGCCAACGCATGGAGGAACCCCTGCACGTCGTTGCCGGCAGGGCACACATGGTTGCAGGGCGGGATGTACTGCTGGCGCTTCGGCTGCTCCGTGGCCCACTGACCTGTCTTGATGCCCGGAAGCCCGCCGCCGGCACCCTCGAGGAAGCTCGGCGCTCGCTCCGCAGACGCGGGTGTTATGGAAGCCTGAGCCGCCTGTACCCGCGGCGCTCCAGGCCGAGAGGTTGCGGGGTCCGGGCCGTATACGACGCGCTCGAAGGCCTGCGTCGCCGCGGTCTCGTTGCCGCCCGTGAAGCCCAGGTGCTGGAACGCTGCATGGATCTCTTCGAGCGGGATGCCGAGCATCGCGCCAACCGCACCTGCCAAGGCGGTGTTCACGATCGGCACGCTCCGGGTGCCGAGCTTGTTGTCCCGGGCGATGGTCGTGGCGTCGACCGTGGCGAGCCGGCTTGTCGGGAAGGTGTCGGAGAAGGCCTCCGGCGGCTCGGCGATGTTGATCAGAATCCAGCCGCCGGGCTTGAGGCCATCGGCGACAGCCGGACCGACCAGCGTGGGATCCAAGACGATCACGTGATCCGGCGTGTAGATGAGATTTCGGTTCGCGATCGGCTCGTCGTCGAAGCGGCAAAACGCCTGAAGCGGCGCTCCGGAGCGCTCCGCCGCGTAGAGCCCGAACGCCTGCACCGATTGGCCCCGGAGGAAGCGGGAGGTGGCGATGATCTTGGCCAGCGTCACGCCGCCCTGTCCGCCCCGCCCGTGTATGCGAATCTCGACCATCGAGTGGCCTCCGCTTGCTCGTCGCCGGGTGGCCGAACAGCGCGCCTACGGCGACCTGTTACAAGCTAGAAAACCCTCGCGAGCCGGTCTGTAGGGCGGAATTCGCGACGGGATGTGGTGGAATTTCCCGCGGTTACGGGCTAGGTGCCGTCCCCTTGCCACCGCGACGGCGCAAGAAACCGAAAGCCCATACCGGCGCGATCAGGCTCGAGAGGGGCACGAGCACCCAAATCCGGCCATGAAGGACGTCGTAGTCGGCGAACAGCTCTCCCCAGGAGTAGCCGAACAGGTAGTGGCCGGCCAGGAACTCGAAGGCGACCGCCAGCAATACCCAGAGGATCCCGATGGAGATGGCGCTCCGCAGCGACGCGGCACCGATCCAGCCGAGGCTGGTGACGGCGACCAGAAAGATGACGGCGCAGAAGATGAGCGTGCTGACCACGTGCCCGCCGGCCTCTCCGAGCACCGGGCGGATGAACGTCTCTCGGACGGCGCCGTTGAGCACGGCCAGGAAAGCCAACAGGAACCAGATGACCGTCGCGCGTCGCAGCATCGCGTCAGCCGGGCTCCCCGAACCAGCGCTGCAGCCGTTCCGCCTCGAAAACGTGTTTCTCCTCGGCGTGCGCCGCAGACACGTCACCGAGACGGACCCGGGGCTCGGGCGTGGCGAAGAAGTCACCTTCGATCAGCGTGGCGCTTGATTTCCCCATCTCCATGAAGCAGAAACCCCGACCGTCGAAGGGAAGGGGGGGATCTTCGCCGCGAACGCCCGCTGCAATCGAGGCCGCCACGATCTGCCCCTCGAGCTCGGCCATCAAACCGGCTTTGGGGAGGGGCAGCCCGTTGGCGAGCTTGATCATCGTCACGTCGCCGATCGCGTATACATGCTCGTATGACGTCCGGAGGGTGCCGGGATCTACGGTCACCCAAACACCGTCTCCGGTCAGGCCGCTCTGAGAGACGACGGGTGGTGGGCGGTGTGGCGGGACTCCGATCAGCAGATCGAATGCCAGCTCGCCGTCCGGGTGGACGACCCGATCGGCCTCCACCCGTTCGACTTTGCGCCCGACGCGATGTTCGATGCCTCGCGCGTCGAGCTGCTCGCCGAGCCACCGCGAGCCCTGCTCACCGGCGTTCGGCATGAGCATCGGCTGAAGGGTGCTGACCGCTAGCTGGATTCGCTCACGCCTTCCGTCTTCCCGAAGGTGGTCGTCCAGCAGCATCGCACACTCGTACGGCGCCGGAGGGCAGGTGTATGGGACGCCTGCGATGACGATCGCGATCCGTCCTTCCTCAAGCCGCTTCAGCGCCTCCTTCAGTCGGGGTACCGCCCTCGGATCCCAGACGTTGTGGCCATGCTCGGTGAGTCCGGGCACCAGATCCGGGCGAGGCTCCGCTCCGAGGGCGACGACGAGCTGGTCGGCTTCGATCCATCCCGAATCCGTCTGCGCCGCCAGGTGTCCCAGGTCGATGGTCAGGATCTCTTCCTCTACGACGCGGAGGCCGGGCTGATCGAGCGACCCTCGCGGGCGGCTTCCCTCTTCCAGGCTGCCGAGCCCGACGAGCGCCCACAGCTTCCGGAGGCCCATGAGAAAATCCGGACGTCGATCGACTAGGACGACCTCGTGGCTGGAGCCCAGAAGCCGCCGAAGCTCCGTCGCTACGGTGAGGCCGCCGAAGCCGCCGCCGAGGATCAGGGTACGATTCATTACTCAGCCGCTCGTTTTACCGTGACCTTACTTCAGACCGTGTTCGGTCTTGAAGGCTAGCCAGCTCCGCTTGAGCTCCAGGAAATCGTCGAACCCGCTGCAGCGCAGAAACGGGTTGGTCGCCTTCTCCAGCGCGATGGTGGATGATGGGCGGCAGCCGTAGTCGTGCCCCGGCCAGATCGTCGTATCATCAGGCAGCTCCTCGAGGACTCGCTCGAGGCTATCGTATTCCGCACGGGCGCCCTCTTCGGTGCCGGTTCCGCCGATCTTCCCGACGAAGAGCAGGTCGCCCGTGATCGCGACCCGCTGCTCAGGCAGGTGAATAAGCAGGTGGTCGTCGGCGTGTCCCGGCGTATGGAGGAACCTGAGACTCAACGAGCCCATCTCGATGGATTGGCCGTCCTCCAGGGGAATGTCCGGTTGACTCTCCGCGGTCTGATACGCCGCGAGGGGGGCCCCGGTGAGTTCCTTCGCACGGCGGTTGCCGTTGGTGTGATCCGGGTGTCCGTGCGTGTTGATGATCAGCTGGACCTCGAGGCCTTGACCGTCCGCTCGCTCGACAAGCGTCTCCGGGTCGTGCGACGGATCGATCAGTGCAGCGACCGCTGCCGCCCGGTCACCGACCAGATAGCCGAAGTTGCGGTCTCCCCCCGTGCGGATCTGCTCGAATACGAAGTTCATGCGTGCAAGCCTAACGGGCGGCCGACGGCGTTGGAAAGGGCCCAAGCAGCGATACCATTTATTGGAAAGCAGCGGCAGCAGGCGAGTCGAAACATACTTAACCGTATGTTTTCAATACACTTGCGCATGGTATAGTCCTTCATCTTAGACTTCCCGCCGCCATATTCCACTCAAGCTGAATCATCTCTCCACAGTAAAAGGATCATGCGATGGCCGAACCGTGCGAGCATTGCGGAAAACCTGCGGGGCTGGCTTACGCAACGCGCGACCTGGTGGGTCGGCACCTACACTATACCTGCTACCAAGAGCTATATCCTGAGGGCGAAGGAGAGGAAGCCGAGAAGAGGCTGGCGTTGCACCGGAGGAGACGGCGTCGGGTGACGATCGGGATCGCTATGATCCTTGCCGGATTGGCGGCCACCATCAGCAGTTTGGAGGCCGCTCATCGCGGCGCGATCTACCCCGTCTGGTCTGGTGTCGTCTTGGCCGGTGTATACTTGGTGATGCGTCCGCCGAGGTGGAGCGACGGCTGACGTTGAGAGTTTGGGAGGGGAGTTCATGCGGGTCCTGCTGATCCTACTACTGGGTGTCACCGCCTGTCAGCCCGGCCGGGGTCCTGATCCCGAGCAGGTTCGGGCGACGATCGACCGTACCAACCGACTACTCGAACGTCTCTATGCGGAAGGGCAGGTCGATTCAGCCGCGATGTTCTTCACGGAGGACGTTTGGCAGATGCCACCGAACGCGCCCCCGATAGTCGGGCGGGATGCGTACCGGGAATGGTGGTCTCAGGCCGTGGGTTGGGGCGCTTGGCAGTTCGATCTCAGCATGCAAGACGTGGTCGTGACGGGCGCAATCGCCGTGGAGCGCGGCAAGTACACGCTGTCCTTCGAGGCCAGACCTGAAGTGCCGATGCCGTCGTTCGAGGACCGCGGTAACTACGTAGCGGTCTGGCGCCTGGAGCCGGATGGGCAGTGGCGGATCGTCTGGGACGCCCCGGTCAGCGAGTTGCCGCCCGGATCCGCGGTCGCAGAATAGCCCTTAGCTCAACAAAGCTTTCGCGCCGCGGCCCGCCGGCCTATCGATACTCGTTCAGCAGCGTCCGGAAGTCTGCACGTTCACGAAGCGGGTCCCAGAGCGGATCCAGCTCGAGGATCTTCACGGAGAGCAGACCCGGGTGGGATAGCAGCAACTCGAGGGTCTCGACAGCGTCGCCCAGATCCCCGATCCGAACCTGTACCTCCGCCAGGCTCTCCACTATGTGATAGTGAGATATGGCTTCGCTTAGCGGTTTGTAGGGTGCCGCCAGCTCCACGAGCCGGGTTGCCTCCTCACGCCGCCCGAGGCTCAGCGCGACGTGCGCCCTGTGCCGAGACGCGCGATTATCGCCGGGCTGGAGCTCCCGCATGCCGTTCATGGAGCTGTCATAGTAGACACGGGCGACGTCCAGATCCCCCCTGCGGTCGGCCAAGTCCCCCCGCAGGATCCAGTAACAGAGCTGGCACCGGTCGCGCACGTGGCTCGCCACCGAGCTGTCCGCGAGCCCGGCCTGGAAGAACCCGTCGAGCATCCGGACGTAAGGGCTGTGGGCCAAGGGCTGTACCATCCTGTAGATGATCTCCCCTTGATCGACAACGCCGCTCGCCTCTTCGAGTATCTGACGAGCGCCCCGGACGTCCCCATTTCGCTTGAGATATACGATGGCCTTCCCGATGTAGCCGTCCGCATATGTCGGCGCCGTCTCGAGGGCTCGGTCGAACAGGCGCTCCGCGTCGTCGTATTCTCGGAGGTGGGCGTACATTTGGCCGAGTAGGCTCGCCCGCCAATAACTGCGCGGATCCAGCCTCAGTGCTCTTTCCAGGTACGGAAGCCCTTCATCCCAAAGGCCCTGGCTGATCCGGATCAGGCCTATCGCTCCCAAAACTTCGGGATCGTTCGGGCGCACCTGGAGAGCGGCCTCGAAGTGATCGAGCGCCTTCTCACGATCGCCTTCCGCATTGGAAGCGTACCAGCCTTGAGCCGCCATCGTCTCGGCGAGGTCCGGTCCGTATTCGAGTGCCTTGCGGAGCGCGCTGTCCGCGATCAACCGCCCCCGGCGTGAAGCGCGAGGATTAATCGTGCCGGTTAGCACACGCTCGCCGGTTACCGCTTCGCTGTTGATCACCGCGAGCGCCACCCAAGCGAGGGCGAACGTCGAATCCAGCCGAACGGCGTTCCGGAACATGGATTCGGAAAGTCTCTCTACCTCTCCCGATTCCCGTCCGGCTGGAGGGCCGGTCAAGAGGGCATTCCCCCGCAAGTAGTACTCGTAAGCGTCGGCGTCCTGCGTCGGGGGCGTGCCTACACGCCTCTCTTGGTCCGCCGTCAGCTCGACGCTCATTGCATCGGCGATTCGCAGCGCGATGTCGCCCTGTATCGAGAACAGGCTGTCGGTGGTCAGCTCACGCTCGTAGAGCTCGGCCCAAAGATTCCGACCCGTTGTTGCGTCGACCAGCTGAGCGCTTACGCGCATCTGATCACCGAAGCGCTGCACGCTTCCTTCCAGGACGATTTCCACGTCCAGCTCGCCGGCAATCTCACCCAGCGACTTGGTCGTCTTCTCGTACTCCATGAGCGAGGACGAAGAGATCGGCGTAAGACCCTCCATCTTGGAAAGCTGCGTCACGAGTACCATGTGGAGGCCGGCGGCCAGCTCTCGATTCGAGGCGTCCCCGGTGAGGTTCTGGAACGGAAGGACCGCGACGGATTGTTCCGCCAGGCCGACTGCGGCCTCCCGCCGACTCGAGCTGCCATCTCGCCAACTCCAGATTGCCGACGACAGCAACGCCACACCGGCCAGTCCGGCGACAAGAGCAACCCGCCGGCTCGGAGTAGCTCTCTCAGCCTGTCGCAGGCTTCGCAGATCCTCCACCAATCTCGCCGCCGTGCTCGGACGCAGCTCGGGCTGTTTCTGCAGTAGCGATCGCACCAGGGCGCTGAGCCTCGATGAGAGATCGGGTCTCATTCCTTCTACGGGTGCGACGTCATCCTGGACGATGGCTCGCCTGACTGCTTCGCGAGTCTCTCCCTCCAGCGGCCGATGACCGGTGAGCATCTCGTACAGTACGACGCCCAGCGACCACAGGTCGGTGCGTGTGTCCACGTGCTGGCCGGCTACCTGTTCTGGCGACATGTAGTAGGTCGTGCCGGGAGTCTGTCCCATCCTTTCCGACGCACCCTCGAGCTGAGCGATCCCGAAGTCGAGGATCTTGAGCGTGCCATCCTGCGTGATCATGAGATTGCCGGGCTTGATGTCGCGGTGAATGACGCCACGCTCATGAGCTTTGGCGAGCCCTCGCGCCGCCTGTAGAGCTAGCCGAAGGGTCTCCTCTTCGGTGAGTGGACCGGATTCGAGCTTTGTCTGGAGCGTTTCTCCCTCGTACAGCGGCATGGAGATGAAAAGGCGACCATCTTCCGCCTCCCCGATCTCATAGATCGTGCAGATATTGGGGTGCTCCAAGCCGGCGGCCACCTGGGCCTCTACGAGGAGACGCTCTCGACTGGCCCCGTCCAAGCTCAGGAGGGCGGGGAGGAACTTCAGCGCTACTTCTCTCTCCAACTTGGGATCCCAAGCCCGGTATACGACGCTCATGCCGCCCCGTCCGAGCCGCTCCCGAATTTCGTAGCGACCCGCGGTCTCACCCTCGAGGCCCCCGCCTTCGATGAAGTCGGTCAGCACGCGGGCGCCGAGTGTGTTCGCCAGACGGTCCACCGGCCCCGAAGTCGAGTGAGCTTCGAGAAGCGATTCGACCTCCTGCCGGAGCGCCTCGTCACCGTCGCAGGCCTCGGAGAGAAAACCCCCGCGCTGGTGATCCGAGATCTCCAATGAGCCTAGCAGAAGCTCCTGGATCCTCTCCCATCGCTCGGGCGTCATCGGGTCGCTCGCGGACAGTCCGGCGTCTGGACCTCCGTTCGCACTTCCGCTCTCGCCCGTCACGCGCTCAGCTCCCGGTTGAGCCACGCTCTTGCCATCACCCAGTCTCGTTTGACGGTCGCAGGGGACATCGCGAGCGCCTCGGCGGTCTCTGCGATGCTCATCCCGCCGAAGAACCGGCACTCCACGATTCGAGCGTGCCGGTGGTTGATCTCTTCGAGGTCCCTCAACGCTTGATGAAGCGCCAAAACTTCCTCGGCAGGCTCAGCTGAGGTACTGGCTTCGCCCTCCGCAGCGTTGAGCTCGACCGGTAGACGGCCTCCACCCCGCCGGTCGGTTCGCCTGCGCCGGGCGTAGTCGACGAGGATCTGTCGCATGAGCCGCGATGCGATCGCCATGAACTGCGCTCGATTCTGCCAATTCAGCCGATCGAGCTTCATCAGTTTGAGGTAGGCCTCGTGGACGAGAGCCGTCGTGCTGAGCGTGTGGTCGGTGCGCTCCGCGCCGAGGCGGCGGTGCGCGAGGCGCTGGAGCTCCGTGTAGACGACTGGCATCAGTCGCTCGAGGGCGGAGCTGTCACCGTCGGCCGCGGCGAGCAAGAGCTCGGTCACATCTGCTTGTTCTGGCATCTCCAGACTCAACGGCGCGGGAACCTCCCGCAAAGTGCCCCTTCTGGACCGAACGACGCCAGCGATGAGCCACATCGCGTGCCTTTCACGCTTCTTTGGAAAAGAGCGGTGGTAGTCGGGCTTTTGCCGAGGCCTGGAGCCGCAGTCCCCCAAGCACTGCCGAGAAGGGAGGACCCGATGCGTATCCATCGACCACTGCCGCACCTCGTGTGCGCATTGCTTGTCGCGCTGGCGGCTTGCGCGGGTGAACCGGGCACGGGACCGGCTTCTCGACCGCCTCCACCGGCTCCGCCGCCCCCGCCGCCTCCACCTCCGCCGTCTCCCAGCACGGGAAGCGTCCGTGTGACCACGTCGACGACCGGCGAAGATCTCGACCTCAGCGCCTATGTAGTAGCGATCGGCGAGGACGAGAGGCGAATCGAGCTGGAAGACGATGCCACCTTTGGTCAACTCTCAGCCGGGGATTACACGGTCCGGCTGCTGGATTTGGCCGAGAACTGCTCCGTTGCCGGAGGCCCTTCGCAGCAGGTTTCCGTAACCGGCGGTAACACAGCGGCTGCAACTTTTCAGGTGTCGTGCGTAGCGCTTCCGCCGGCTGAAGTCGATGTGTCCGGCTCGTGGGCGGGCACCTACAGGGAAGTCAATCCCGAAACGAGACAGGAGAACGGGCAATCCGGCCCCCTCACGTACGAGCTCGAACAGGACACAGACGATGTAACGGCTGCTATCACCTATCTCTCAGTCACCTATGCGGGAACGGGGAGAGTGTCCGGCAACACGCTCACCCTCTTCTTTCTCGGCGAGGAAACGGACTCGGGGCCCGGCAAGATTACGGCGGTTTTGGAGGTTTCCGGGGACGAGATGGTCGGAAGCGAGAGGGAGCAGATGGATGACTGGGCGGCGAACACGGAGCTCACGCGGCAGTAGCGAACCGCCGCGCGATGTTCAGAGTGTGCCCGGAACTGACCGGCGTTCCAAGCTAGACAGGTACCTAGCGAACCCACCCCAGGGGGGGCGTCTGATCGGCAGCCCGGAGCGGTAGGAGCAGGGAGGCCTCCAGAACCACGCTGAGCTCCGATGCGGCGGGAAGTACCGCCCATCTCTCTTTCGTTGCGAGCGCGACGCCCGTGCCGGCGGCGGCACCGGCCGCCGCTCCTATAGCCGCGCTCTTGGCGTCTCCTCCGATGACTCCGCCCAACAGGGCTCCGGCGCCCGCACCGCCACCGATCTTTGCAACTTCATCCTTCATCTCGGAACGGACGACCAACGGAGCGCCGGAGACCGTCCCTTCGATCGGTCGCGATGTTCCGTGGACGACAACGGCGGTGAAGCTGGCGCTGACCATCGGTGGATCCAACGAGATCGAGGAGACCGTTCCGCTCACTTCCGATCCCAGCGGGATGACGGAGACTCCCTCATAGACGACGGGGCGGATGGTGAACCCGGAGATGGGCGAGCCGACGGATGTAGTGCGTGTGCTCACCTCCGTCTCCAACTCGATCTGTAGGCTCGTGCCCGCCGCGATTTCGGCGAACCGCGGTTGGTCTTCCTGTTTGGCTTCTAGCGTGCCTCCTTCCACATCCAGCGGTCCGCAGGCCGCCGCTGGCAGTATCGGAAGGAACAGGAGAGCGCTCAGTCTTAGCGGGCGCCGAATAGTCATGTCTACCTCCTCGTCAGCCTCGCAGCTGGTCATTACAATGAGCAGCAAGCCGCATTCCGCTGATTCTGCGACTGGGCCGGCGCCTAACTTGTTGGGGAGCAGTGGATTACAGGAAAGCGAGCAAAGGGTGGATTTCCGGCGTTCGTGCCGCAGCCTACGGAGCGCGCAAAAAGTGTCCGATCTATCGGCTCTTGCGGGGCAGCACCGATCGATATCGGAGCGGTCGGCCGGGCCGGCCTACACGACCGCGGCCTTGATCCGCTCGATCTGGCGGCAATGAACGAGGTCGTGGGCTGCCAGCAGCTCGACGATGCGCCCGACGCTCTCCAAACCGCGCTCCTCGTGGATACCGGCTCGATCGAGCTCCTCGTCGGACAGGCCCCCAATCCAGGCGAGGTTGGCCGAGCGGAAGGCGTCGAGCTCATGCAGGACGTTCTCGAGGGCAGCCTCGTTATACCTCAGGCCACTTGCCCATCGGTCCTGGTCGTAGTCAGGGATAGGGCTCCCGGGCTGAGCCACGCTCATGCGCATCCGATAACGGTAGATGACCTCGGTGTCCGCTAGGTGCTGAACGACCTCGAGGACGGACCACTTGCCCGGAGCTTCCCGCGCTCGAAGCTGTTCATCGCTCAGGCCATCTACGAGACCCCTGATCCTCTCGACTAGCTGGCTCTGCACTTCAACCGGGTCGCACTCACCCAAAAGCTGGAGAAGCTTCGCCACGTATTCCTCAGGATGCTCCGAGGCATCGGGTGACGGGTTCGAATAATCGGTCGCCATTTGAAATCCTTACTTAGAGATGCCCAACCCTGTTCAAAACCTGAATGTGTGCTATAGTGCTGCTGTCAGCAGCGACGATCCCCCTTTTCCGGAGGTCTTCCATGAAGGTGCCAGTTGCAGTTATCGCCCTTTCGGGCTTGATCATCTCGGCTACCGCCTGTGCGCCGTCCGCGGACCAGGAGCCTGCCGATGACGACGCTGCGGCTGCCGCCGCCGATGCCGACGCGGGTATGTCTGCTGAAGCAGGCATCGAGCAAGTGAGCGCCGCCTGGGCGGCGGCTTGGGACGCCGGCGATGGAGGCGCGATCGCGGCCCTCTACACAAGCGATGCCATCGTGATGGCCCCCGGAGCCGACGCGTTCGAAGGTCGTGAAGCGATCGCAGCCTTCTGGCAAGCCTTTATCGATTCGAATGAGGGCTCCCAGATAGCGCTCGAGACGGTCGAGGTGCACAGTGGCGACGGCGGTGCTGTCGAAGTGGGCACTTTCGCGGTCACCGGCGCCGATGGGACGCACATCGATCACGGCAAGTACATCGTGCACTGGAAGCTCGAAGACGGGGCCTGGAAGCTGCATCGCGACATCTTCAACAGCAGCATGGCTGAGGCGGAAGAGTAAGGGAAGATCTGATCGGGGCGGTTCCTCCCGGCGCCGCCCCACTTCAGCCACCAGCCGCGGTCACGGTCCCCAAGCCGCCGGTCCATCCTCCCACTTGTTCTGCGTCAGGCGAAATACCTCCCCGTCCTCCAAGCGCATCGCATACGCCTCGCCGTATGGCTGAGGCTGGAAGATCACCCGAAGCAAGGGCACCTCATCGCCGAATCCCCCACGCTGGGATGCGAACAGAAGCCACTTGTCGTCCGGAGAGAACTTGGGATGCATGTCGCGGCCCGGGCTGTTCGTCACGCGCCTCGTTGCTCCGGGACTCCCATCCGGCTCTAGGTCGATGATATAGATCTCGTAGTCACCATCCCGGGTCGATACGAAGGCGACCTCGTCGCCGCTTGACGAGAACGATGGCATGGTGTTCGTGGCCGTGGTCTCTGTCAGACGCCGCAGATCGGTTCCGTCAGAGTTCATCAGGTAGATCTCGGTGTTACCGTCCCGCGAGCTGCGGAAGACGATCCGGCTGCCATCCGGCGAGAAGTCGGGCAGCGCGTCGTTCGCGTCGGAGTCGGGAGTGAGGTTGACCGCCTCACTCCCATCCGGACGGCTCTTCCAGATGTCGACGTCAGCAGCGGGGTCGAACGGCAGCCCCACGCCGAATGCCAGCCACTCGCCGTCGTCGGACCAGGTCGGGCCGTACACGCCGAGATCCCCTCGGTAGCGATCCTCTCGCACACTGTCGAAGACGATACGCTTCTCCGTTCCGTCCAGCCGGGTGATGGCGAGACGACTGAAGCCCTCGGTCGTCGCCACCTCGCTCGCCGTCGGATCGAGTGTCGGGAGATAGCCACGCACCGCGTGCAGTTTCAGCCTGCGGTCCGGGAGCTCGATCGTGTGAGGCGGGTTGACCAAAAACGGTCCCGGCGCATCGGACTCATAGCGTGTCGCCGGATCATCCTGCCCCGGCCCGTGCGCGATCATGCGGCCCGTGCCTGTGTCGTATGCCGGCGCCCAATAGTGGCGTTCCGTGTCACTCTCGACCTG